>OMZM01000001.1 GCA_900315545.1 uncultured Prevotella sp. | reverse complement strand
AGGTGCAGAGTCAGAACTGCTTGACTGGATAATTACTTCAATCAGAGACGGTCAGGGCGACGTAGATGCCCAAGAGGGTTTCTTCGAAGAAGAGGAGGAGGACTGGATCAAAGACTTCAGCTACGAGTATTAATGATATGTATATGGCGCAATGTCTGGACACTCCTGTCCGGACACTACGCCACAAGACAGAAAGGAAAAATAACAGAAACATTTACACACTTATACATTTACACACTTTAATTAAATATTTAGTTTCTAACAAACAAAACCTTTTACTTAGACTTGACTTTTGCGGGGTGTGCTGCTGCAGGCTTCATGTTTTTTCAATTCACACTTCTTCTGACCTGCGCTACACCCCGCATTTCTCATGCCCGTACGACGGGAATGTAATCCATTGTTCAGCGAGTTTCAGGAAATTCGCCGACGCATAGGCAAAGAGCAACATTTGTCAAGACATAAGCGTAGCTTAACGGCTGCGCTTATGCCATTTCATGTCATCCACTGCATCGCGTGAAATCCCCATGCAATAAAGAAAGCAGACAAGCTTAGCAATAATGATTTTGTCATTTCTTTGTTTATTGTTTTGATATGTGGTTGTTTTTTATTACTTTTGCAACGACAACTGTCTTTTTTGCCATGCCGTGAGCAATAGGCTTGCCAGTTGTGAGAAACGAGATAAAAAACAAAAGGAAGTAACAGATATGGGTAAGATTATTGCTTTGGCTAACCAGAAGGGCGGTGTCGGCAAGACTACTACAGCCATCAACCTTGCAGCCTCGCTTGCCACGCTTGAGAAACAGGTGCTGGTGGTGGATGCCGACCCACAGGCAAACGCTTCGAGCGGTCTTGGCGTAGACATTTCCAAGGTCGACTGTTCGCTCTACAACTGTCTGGTTGACGGCGTAGACATACGCGAAGCCATATATACTACTGACGTGTCGGGACTCGATATAGTTCCGAGCCATATAGACCTTGTCGGTGCCGAGTTTGAAATGCTTGAGCGCGACAACCGCGAGCTGATAGTGAGAAAGATGCTCGAGCCACTGCGCAAAGAATATGACTATATACTGATAGACTGTGCTCCGTCGCTCGGACTAATTACCGTGAACGCGCTGTCGGCAGCAGACTCTGTCATCGTGCCTGTGCAGAGCGAGTATTTTGCACTGGAAGGAATCAGCAAGCTGCTGACCACGATAAAACTGATAAAGCGCAGGCTGAACCCGTCGCTCGAGATAGAAGGCTTCCTGCTGACGATGTACGACTCACGTCTGCGACTGGCTAACCAGGTCTACGACCAAGTGAAGCGACACTTCCAGGAACTGGTGTTCAAGACCGTCATACAGCGCAACGTCAAGCTGAGCGAGAGTCCGGGACACGGTCTGCCCGTCATCTTGTACGATGCCACATCGACAGGCGCACGCAACTATCTGTCGCTGGCACAGGAGATAGTATCGCGAGAGAAGGGAGAAAATGCAAAAAACAGTTAGGAAACCAAGACCACGCGACTGCCGGCAGCATCTGCCGGAAACTAAATAAACTTCCTGACTCATAAACAACAACAACAAAAAGATATATATATGTCTGTAAAGAAAAAATATAACGCTTTGGGTCGCGGGCTCGATGTCCTGCTTTCGTCAGACGATGTACGTCCGCAGGGCTCATCGACCATCAACGAGGTGCCTATAGCCGAGATAGCAGCCAACCCCAACCAGCCACGCCGCGAGTTCGACAATGCAGCACTGCAGGAACTTGCCAACAGCATACGCGAGATAGGCATAGTGCAGCCCATAACGCTGCGCCAGATGGCTGACGGCAGCTATCAGATTATTGCAGGAGAGCGCCGCTGGCGCGCCTCGCAACTGGCAGGGCTGACAACCATACCGGCATACATACGCACCATCAGCGACGAGAGCGTCATGGAAATGGCACTCGTAGAGAACATACAGCGCGAAGACCTGAACCCGATAGAGATAGCATTGGCTTATGCACACCTGCTCGAACACACAGGCATGACACAGGAAAAGGTAGCAGAGCGCGTAGGCAAGAGCCGAGTGGCTGTAACCAACTACCTGCGACTGCTGAAGCTGCCGGCACAGGTGCAGATGGAGCTGCAACGGGGAGGCATCGACATGGGACACGCCCGTGCATTGCTGTCGATAGACAGTCCGTCGCTGCAACTGAAAGTATTTCGCGACATACAGAAACGCGGATGCTCGGTAAGGCAGGTGGAAGAAATTGTCAAGCGACTGAAGGCAGGCGACGAGATAGTGCTCGGGAAAAAAGCAGTCAAGGCAGACGTGCCAAGCGAGTACGACAGCATGCGCAAGCGGTTGCAGTCGATGCTGAAAGTGTCGGTAGACCTGAAAATGAACCGCAAGGGTGCCGGAAAGATAACCATTCCTTTTGGCAATGCCGACGAGCTGCAGAAGCTGATGGAGATGTTCGGCAAGATGAAGAAATAGGAGAAATGATTTTACAGAGGAGTTATTCACAAATCAACTCCTAATGGAAACAATAGTGAAAACATTAAGTTTTATAGTCAGGTTATCAGTTGCGATGACAGCATTCCTACTGTCGTCGACAGTGTCTGTAGGTCAAACGCTCGACAGTCAGGCAACGATGTTGCAGCCGCAAGTAGCCGACAGCATCGCCGACAACAGCATCGCTGTGTCGGGACGCGACTGGTCGACATGGAAACCGAAGCCAAAGAAAGCCCTGATCCTGGCGGCAGTGCTGCCGGGCGCAGGACAGATATACAACCGGAAATTCTGGAAACTGCCAATCATCTACGGTGGATTTGTAGGATGCATCTATGCCATAAGGTGGAACAGCATGATGTACGACGACTATTCGCAGGCTTATCTCGACATCATGGACGACGACCCGAATACGCATAGCTACAACCAGTTTCTGCATCTCGGAACAGAGATAAACGACGACAATACCGAGCGGTATGCCAATATATTCAAACGACGCAAGGACTACTATCGCCGCTACCGCGACCTCAGCTATATAGTGCTTGTGGGAGTGTATGCCTTGCAGATAGTAGATGCCTTCGTGGATGCATCGCTGTCTGACTTCGACATATCGAGCGACCTCTCCATGAGCGTGGCACCAACAGTAATAAACCTGCCTATGTATGGCAGCAACATGAAAACAACAGCTCTTGGAATAAGATGCTGCATAAACTTTTAGAACAGAAAATAAATAAAACAAAGAAGTATATGATGAAAAAGAAAATCAGTTTGTTCCTTACAGCACTGCTGTTTATGGGAGGAATTAACAATGCGTACGCACAGTATGAAGATACGGAAAACTATGACGATGATGACGAATACGAAATTGTAGTAACCGACAAGGACGGCGAGGAGGAGATAATAGAGTTGCCAGAGGCAATGATAGAAGACGTAGACAGTCTGCTGACGCTCTATCATACGAAGGCTTATATACAGCAAGACCCCGACTGCAACTCAACCAGCGAAAGCCCGGAGTTTGACGACGATACATACATAGAGCGACTGAGCAAGCTGCCGACAGTCATGGAAATGCCATACAATGAAGTCGTCAGGAAGATGATTGACCGATATGTCAATCGCGGACGCCGTCAGGTGAGCTACATGCTTGGACTGGCAAACTTCTACATGCCGATATTCGAAGAGGCACTCGAGTCATACGGCTTGCCGTTGGAATTGAAATACCTGCCAGTCATAGAATCGGCACTTAACCCTAAGGCAGTGTCGAGAGTGGGCGCAACAGGATTGTGGCAGTTCATGCTCAACACAGGAAAGCGCTACGGACTGCAAGTGAACTCACTGGTGGATGAGCGTTGCGACCCGCTGAGAGCATCGTATGCCGCAGCACAGTACATGCGCGATTTGTACAAGATTTTCGGCGACTGGAACCTTGTTATTGCAGCATACAACTGCGGACCGGAAAACGTAAACAAAGCCATACACCGTTCCGGCGGAAGCAGAGACTATTGGGAGATATACCCATACCTGCCTTCTGAAACACGTGGATATGTGCCGGCATTCATCGCAGCAAACTATGTGATGAATTACTATTGCGAACACGGCATCTGCCCGATGGTAACAGACCTGTCGGTCAAGAGCGACACCGTGCTTGTGAGCAGAAACCTGCACTTTGAACAGATAGCAAACGTATGCAACGTAGACATAGACATGCTGCGTGAACTAAACCCGCAATACCGACGAGACATAGTAAACGGAAACACGGAACCATCGCTGGTGCGCATGCCGATAGAGACAATCAACGCTTTCATCGACAACGAAGACTCTGTGTACAACTATCGTGCAGACGAACTGTTCAGCAAACGCAACACCGTTGACGTGCCGGAAGTGCAGACTCCTGCGAGAACATATACTCGTTCGTCGAACAGCTACAGCCGACAGTCGTCAAGACATTCAGCCAGAGGAAATGGAATGTCATCAAGACACAGACAGTCGGCAAAGTCGAAACACCGCAAATCACGCAGCAAGCGCGCAGCAAGCCAGAACGTAACCATAAAGAAAGGCGAAACACTGTCGAGCATAGCAAAGAAGCATGGAACGACAGTGGAGAAACTGAAAAAGATGAACAAACTGAAAGGCTCAACCATACAGACGGGAAAGAAACTGAAAGTGAAGTGATAGCATAACAACGCTTAGATACATACAAACAAAAGTCCATTAAATAAGTTGGTTATGGAAGATAAGAAAACATCATCCGAAGAACAGGCAATGCAGGGCAAGGACGACGAAGTATTGCAGAAGGCAGACGAGCAGACACAGCAGAGTGATGAAGACAAACTTGTGAACGATGCTTTCAACAAGTTGTTGGAAAGTTATCTGGCATCGCGACACAGAAAGAAAGTTGACATCATCACTAAGGCTTTCAACTTCGCACGTCAGGCTCACAAGGGCGTGCGCAGACTGTCAGGAGAACCATATATCATGCACCCTATCGCTGTGGCAATGATAGCAAGCAGCGAAATGGGACTTGGCTCGACGAGTATATGCTCGGCACTGTTGCACGACGTGGTGGAAGATACCGACTATACGGTGGAAGACATCGAGACAATATTCGGTAAGAAGATAGCACAGATAGTAGATGGACTAACAAAAATCTCTGGCGGAATCTTTGGCGAACAGGCTTCGGCACAGGCAGAAAATTTTAAGAAACTGTTGCTGACCATGAGCAGCGACATCAGAGTTATACTGATAAAGATATGCGACCGCCTGCACAACATGCGCACCCTCGAGTCGCAGCCGGCACACAAGCAGTACAAGATAGCCGGAGAAACACTGTACATATATGCACCGCTGGCAAATCGACTGGGACTGAACAAGATAAAAAGTGAACTCGAAGACCTGAGTTTCAGGTATGAACATCCGGAAGATTATGCCTCCATATCAAAGAAACTGGCTCTGTCGCAGGAACAGCGCGAAGAGTTGTTCACGCAGTTTACGACACCCATAAGGGAGGCACTCGACAAGATGGGCATCGAATATGAGGTAAAGGCAAGAGTGAAGACACCGTATTCTATATGGACAAAGATGCAGAACAAGCATCTCACGTTTGAAGAAATATACGATATCTTGGCAGTAAGGATAGTATATAAGCCTACGACTAAGGAAAATGAACTTAACGACTGCTACAATATCTATGTAGAACTGTCGAAGCTATATAAGAAACATCCGGACCGTACACGCGACTGGCTTGGACAGCCAAAGGCTAACGGATATCAGGCACTGCATGCAACATTCATGTCGAAAAAAGGACGATGGGTAGAGGTGCAGATACGCTCCCAGCGGATGGATGAAATAGCCGAGCAAGGATTTGCAGCACACTGGAAATACAAGGAAGGACCAACGGAAATAATAGAAGACGAGGGCGAACTGAACGATTGGCTCAGAACTATAAAGGAAATCCTCGACGACCCACAGCCAGACGCAATGGACTTCCTCGACGCGATAAAGTTAAACCTCTTTGCTTCGGAAATATTTGTATTCACACCGAAGGGAGAACTGATGACAATGCCTGCAGGATGTACGGCTCTCGACTTTGCATTTCAGATACACACGTTTCTCGGAACACACTGCATAGGTGCAAAAGTAAACCATAAACTGGTCCCGCTGAGCTATAAACTGCAAAGTGGCGACCAGGTGGAGATTATAACCTCAAACTCGCAGCATGTGCAGGAATCGTGGATTGACTATGTTTCTACGGCTAAGGCAAAGAGCAAGATACAAGCCATGTTGCGGCGACAAAACAGGGAAATACAAAAGCATGGCGAGGCTATAGTCAGAGATTTCCTCGCAAAGCATGACATGGAGATGACTACCACCACGCTGAACCATCTGTGTGAGTGGCACGACTTGCAGAAACACGAAAACTTCTTCCTTGCAGTAGGAGACAAGACAATAGTTCTTTCAGACACTGACATCGACATGTTGCACAGCAGATATAAGCGACATGAGAAGTCTAAGTGGAAGAGATTTGTACCGTTTATAGGACACGAAAAGAAATACGAGACAAAGAAAGAAGGTCTTACGGCTATTGAAAGAATAACTGTAGGCAAAGACTTCAACCGCAAGAAGCCGATATACATCACGGAAGAAAACATCAGGAAATACGTGTTCCATGACTGCTGTCATCCTATCCCTGGCGATGATGCTCTGGGTTTCATAAACGATGACAAGCAAATAGAAATTCACCAGCGGTCATGCCCTGTGGCTAATAAACTGAAGTCAAGTTACGGCAACAGGATTCTTGATGCACGATGGGGAGAACACTGGCGAATGCACTTCGATGCAACCATACAGATTCGCGGCATCGACCGTATGGGTATGCTGAAAGAGGTAACGGAGGTGTTGTCCGATAAGTTGAACATAATGATGAGGAAAATCATCATAACTTCGGAAGACGGGATATTCGACGGAACAATAGACCTGAGAGTGCACGACAGACATGATGTCAGCGTGATAGTAAACCGTCTGAAAAAAATAGAAGACCTTACGGAAGTAATGCAGATATAGTATACATATTATTAATAGTATAACAGATAAATGTACCAAAAAAAAACAAACATGAAGAAAATTAGAGCAGCAGTAGTGGGCTACGGAAATATAGGCCGCTACACAATACAGGCATTGCAAGAAGCACCTGACTTCGATATAGCAGGAATAGTACGCAGAAACGGATCAGAAAATAAACCGATGGAACTTGAAAAGTATCAGGTTGTGAAGGATATACGCGAACTGAACGATGTAGATGTTGCCATTCTGGCAACCCCTACACGTTCGTGCGAGGAATATGCGCGACAGATACTGCCATTGGGAATAAATACTGTAGACTCTTTCGATATACACACGTCAATACCGCAATACCGCTCAAACCTTATGCCTATATGCAAGGAAAATGGAAGGGTTAGCGTCATAGCCGCAGGGTGGGACCCGGGAAGCGACTCTGTTGTCAGAACGCTTATGGAAAGTCTTGCTCCGAAAGGACTGAGCTATACAAACTTCGGACCAGGCATGTCTATGGGACACTCTGTGTGTGTGCGCTCAAAGGAAGGAGTAAAGAACGCCTTGTCGGTAACGATACCGCTTGGCGAGGGCATACACAGACGAATGGTCTACGTGGAACTTGAAGGCGGAGCAAGTCTGGAAGATGTAAAAAAGAGAATAAAGGCAGATCCATATTTTGCTAACGACGAGACCCATGTATTTGCTGTTGACTCGGTTGACAACGTACGCGACATGGGACATGGCGTCAATCTTGTAAGAAAGGGAGTCTCTGGACAGACACAAAACCAGCGTCTTGAGTTCAATATGAGTATAAACAATCCGGCTCTGACAGGTCAGGTGCTCGTCAACGTGGCACGTGCAACAATGCGTTTGCAGCCAGGATGCTACACTATGATTGAGATACCTGTAGTAGACTTATTGCCTGGCGACAGAGACGAGTGGATAGGCAAATTAGTGTAAAACAATATTAAAACATAACATAATAATGGCAAAAAAAGATATTCAGGAAATGAACTCAGAAGACAAGTCAGCACGTTTGAAAGCGTTGCAGTCGGCAATGAGTAAGATAGAGAAAGACTTTGGTAAAGGCTCTATCATGAAACTTGGCGACGAAACGACAGAGGATGTAGAAGTAATACCAACAGGCAGCATTGGACTTAATGCGGCACTTGGTGTAGGAGGATATCCTCGTGGAAGAATAATAGAGATATATGGACCGGAGTCGTCTGGTAAGACAACGTTGGCTAT
The DNA here is from genome assembly GCA_900315545.1 of uncultured Prevotella sp. Classification (GTDB taxonomy): domain Bacteria; phylum Bacteroidota; class Bacteroidia; order Bacteroidales; family Bacteroidaceae; genus Prevotella. The sequence goes on along the minus strand of OMZM01000001.1, from coordinate 171,260 downwards.
ACACGCTATTGCTGAGGCTCAGAAACTCGGTGGTATAGCTGCATTCATCGATGCAGAGCATGCCTTCGACCGTTTCTATGCTGAAAAACTGGGCGTAGATGTAGACAATCTGCTTATCTCTCAGCCCGACAATGGCGAGCAGGCGCTCGAAATAGCAGACCAGTTGATTCGTTCGTCAGCAATAGACATTATCGTTATCGACTCGGTGGCAGCGCTCACTCCCAAGAAAGAGATAGAAGGCGACATGGGCGACTCGGCTGTCGGACTACATGCGCGTCTGATGAGCCAGGCTCTGAGAAAGCTGACGGCAACAATAAGCAAGACAAAGACTACATGTATCTTCATCAACCAGATGCGTGAGAAGATTGGCATAATGTTTGGCAATCCGGAAACGACAACGGGTGGAAATGCCTTGAAGTTCTACGCTTCGGTGCGCATAGACATACGCAAGTCTACGCAGATAAAGGATGGCGAGCAGGTCTTTGGAAACCTTACGAAAGTGAAGGTTGTTAAGAATAAGGTTGCGCCTCCTTTCCGCAAGTGCGAATTCGACATAATGTTTGGCGAAGGAATATCAAAGGTAGGAGAAATCATCGATCTTGGTGTTGAGTACAACATTATACAGAAGAGCGGTTCATGGTTTTCTTATCAAGACTCGAAACTGGCTCAGGGACGCGATGCAACAAAAGACTTGCTGCGCGATAATCCCGAACTGTGCGAGGAACTCGAAGCCAAGATTATGGAAGCAATAAGAAACGAGAAGCCATAAGACAGTACACTGCAAAAAACATGAAATCCACTTCATGTTTCTTGTAGCCTTATTGCAAAAATAAAAATTAGTCTGCCCGTATGAGCAGACTAATTTTTTATATGTAGGAACATTGTCTGTAAGTACAGCAAACCCTATATGTCTTATATCTGTAAAATCGCATGTAGAATAAGGAAACCTACATTTGCAGGTTTGACTTTACTGCCTGGCAAAATTCTTCCTCAAGTCGTTGCATGACAGTAGCGACAGGCAGTATTTCTTTAATGTCGGATGCTATCTGACCTATTTCCACTTCTCCATTGTCCTGGTCGTCTTCAAATATTCCTCTGCGAGCCGAGCCTGGAGGAACAAGTTTCAGCAGTTCGTCTTTGTCTGCACCCTTTTTCTCAGCCTCGTCAATGCGGTTGAACAAGTCGTTCTTTACCAGTCGGGTAGGCGAGAGCAACTTCAGCGTTAGCATAGTGTCGCCTTCTTCAAGCGAAGTACAGCGTTTCTTGAAAGCATCAGAAGCACTGCTTTCCTCCGTTAAAGCAAAGAGTGTACCTATCTGAACGCCTTCTGCACCCAAAACAAAAGCTGCTGCTATGGCTGCACCAGAAGCTATGCCTCCGGCAGCAATCACTGGCAGCGATGTTGCCTTGCGTACCTGTGGCACGAGCACCATCGTTGTCGTTTCCTCGCGACCGTTGTGTCCGCCTGCCTCGAAGCCTTCGCACACTACGGCGTCTACTCCTGCATCCTCACACTTGCGTGCAAACTTGGAACTGCTGACAACGTGTGCCACCTTTATTCCATGTTCATGGAACAGAGATGTGTATTTCTTTGGACTGCCAGCCGATGTAAATACTATCTTGACACCTTCTTCTATTATTACTTTTACAATCTCTTCGGCAGCTGGATTCATCAGTGGCAGGTTTATGCCCCATGGCTTGTCTGTTGCCTGTTTCATCTTGCTGATGTGTTCGCGCAGCAGTTCCGGTGGCAGCGAGCCTGCTCCGAGCAGTCCCAGTCCGCCTGCATTGCTCACCGCAGCAGCCAGTCGCCAGCCACTGATCCATACCATTCCACCCTGTACGATAGGCTTTTCTATACCGAAAAGTTCACATATTCTTGTTTTATTTATTGCAGTCATTTCTTTTGTTTTTTATGTTAGAAAACTATTTTGTCTGTCTTTCTTATTTCAGCAAGTCAGGTCTGAGCCTGCGTGTTCGCTCCATTGCCTGCTCCATCTCCCATGCCTTAATCTTTGCTTCATTGCCGCTGAGCAGAATTTCAGGCACTTTCCAGCCTTTGTAGTCAGCCGGACGTGTGTATATAGGTGCCGACAGCAAGTCGTCTTGGAAGCAGTCAGACAGTGCGCTTTGCTCGTCGCCGATGACTCCGGGCACTACTCTCACGATAGCATCTGCCATGATAGCCGCTGCCAGTTCGCCTCCTGTAAGTACATAGTCGCCGATAGATATTTCGCGTGTTATCAGGTGCTCGCGTATTCGGTGGTCTATACCCTTATAGTGTCCGCACAATATTATGATGTTGCCTTTCATCGACAGCTCGTTGGCAACATGCTGGTTAAACTGTTCGCCGTCGGGCGATGTGAAAATCACCTCGTCGTAGTCGCGTTCCTCCTTCAGTGCAGATATGCATCTGTCTATAGGCTCGCACTGCATTACCATGCCTGCAAACCCTCCGTACGGGTAGTCGTCTACGCGCCGCCACTTGTCGGTAGTATAGTCGCGCAGGTTGTGCAGGTGTATCTCTGCCAGTCCTTTCTTCTGTGCCCTCGCAAGTATAGATTCGTTTACAAATCCTTCCAGCATCTCAGGCAAAACAGTTATGATGTCTATTCGCATGGTGTTTACTTTCTAATATGCCTCTCGATACTTTCCCTCGTCTTTGTCGTTGAGCATTGAGAGGTAGGAATTGTATCGGCTAAGCGCTATGTATTGTTCCTCCACTGCTTTCAGTACGGCGCATCCCGGCTCGTGTGTATGCGTGCAGTCGCTAAACCGACAGTCTTTTGCGAAGTGGAATATGTCTCGGAAATAGCCCGACAGCTCCTCGGGGTTTATGTCGAATGTTCCGAAACCTTTTATTCCGGGTGTGTCGATAGCCCATCCGCCGAAAGGCAGACGCAGCATTTCGCTGAACGTAGTGGTGTGCATGCCAGTGTTGTGCGACTCGCTGATTTCCGCCGTGCGCAGGTTTAGTCCTGGTATAAGGCTGTTCAGCAGCGTCGACTTGCCCACGCCGCTGTTTCCGCTGAACAGTGTTATCTTGTCGCGCAGCATGTCGTGCAGCTCGTCTGTGCATGCCTTGTCGGTAGCAGAGATAGCCTTGCATTCGTAGCCTACATTCTCATACAGGTCTATCATCATCTGCTGATATTCAGATTCCTCCTCGCTGAGCAAGTCTTTCTTATTGAAAATCAGAACGACAGGTATCCTGTAAGCCTCTGCCGAAGCAAGAAAGCGGTCGATGAATGTAGTGTTTGTCTCGGGGTAGTTTACCGTTACGATGAGAAAAACCTGGTCTACGTTGGCAGCCAGTATATGGCTTTGTTTCGATAGGTTTTGCGATTTTCTTATAATCCAGTTGCGGCGTTCTTCTATCTCGGTTATGAATGCCGTTGTCTGGTCTGCTCCGATGTTTACGGTTACGCGGTCTCCTACTGCAATAGGATTAGTGCTTCGGATGCCGCGCAACCGAAAATTGCCTTTTATCTTGCAGTCTATTGTCTGTCCGTCGTCGGTCAGGACAGTGTACCAACTGCCTGTATTTTTTATTACAAGTCCGCTCACTCGACTAAACTGTCATTATTTCCTTGTTCTTTTCCTCAAGCAGTTCGTCGATTTTCTTTATATACTTGTCGTGCAGTTTCTGCAGTTCGAGTTCGGCATCCTTCTCGTTGTCTTCAGAAAGTCCGTCCTTAATGGCTTTCTTCAGCTTGTCTTTCACGTCGCTGCGCACGTTGCGCACCTCAACCTTTGCTTTCTCTCCTGTCTTGTTACACTGCTTTACGAGGTCGCGTCGGCGTTCCTCCGTAGGCTGCGGAATACCCAGTCGGATAATCTCTCCGTTGTTTTCCGGTGTTATGCCGACATCGCTGTCCATGATAGCCTTTTCTATATCTTTAATGACTTTCTTGTCCCATGGCTTAATGGCTATAGTCCTGGCGTCGGGGCACGATACGTTTGCCACCTGATTGAGCGGCACCATCTGTCCGTAGCTGTTCACTCTGACGCCGTCGAGGATTGCAACGTTGGCGCGTCCGGCACGGACACGCGACAGCGATTCCTCTAAAAACATGGCAGCCATCTGCATTCTTTCTTCACTCTCCTGTAGGGTTGCTTTTACGTCTATCATAATTATATTGGTTTTAGTTTCTGTTTACAAAAATACTGTTTTTAGTCGAATTATACAATAAAAGCCAGTAAAAAAGTGTGTTTTAATATAATTGTCGGCTGACAAGCGATGTTATTTTCTCCAGCCATATCTTGTCTGTGTCGTCGAAGGTGTCCAGTTCCTTGCTGTCGATGTCGAGCACTCCGACCACTTCGCCCACCTTATTATATATAGGCACTACTATCTCCGAGCGCGACAGCGAACTGCATGCTATGTGTCCCGGAAACTGCTCCACGTCGCCGACGACAATGGTTTGCTTTTCTTTCCATGCCGTTCCGCACACTCCGCGTCCGTACTGTATGTGCATGCAGGCTACGGGACCCTGAAACGGACCCAGCTGCAGCTCGCCGTTGCTGACGAGATAGAAGCCTGTCCACCAGAAATCCATCGTCGTGTGTATGGCTGCCGACACGTTGGCAAGTATGCCTGTCGCATTGCTCTCGCCGTCTATCAGCGATGCTATCTGCCGATAGAGCATATCATACTTTTCTTCTTTTATCTTGTCCATAATCTTCGCAAATGTAATAAAAAACTGACTAACAATAAAAAAAACAGCATTGTTTTTGCTGTTTCAACAAAAATAAACTATCTTTGCCGTATGAAAACACTTCGGAACATTATAATTGCTGTTGTGGCAATGGTTTCCATTCCAGCGACGGCTGACGATTTTGAGTGGCTCACAGTGATGTTCAACGACGGAACTGAGACCGACATGAGGCTCAGCGACTTTACAAGCATCACGTTTGCCGAAGGAAACATGACGTTCAACAATGGCGACAATGCCGTAAAGACATTCGATACAAAGGAACTGAAGCGAATGTTCTTCAAGGCAGATGAGACTGCTGTTGACAATGTTGTTTACAATTTGTCTGACGATGTTGTCATTGCGACGACGTCGGGACTGGTTGTCGGCAACAGCGTGAGCGACCTCGACAAGCTGCCAAGAGGCATCTATATCGTTAAGAGTGGTCAGACTGTCAGAAAGATAGTCAGAAAGTAAGCACGCAGGGCGTCTGCTTACTTGTCGGTCATAGCCTCGCCGACCATGTTGGTGAGGCTTATAAAATCTTCTATTGTCAGTTGTTCGGGGCGTCGGGTCATGATGTCCTGCTCGAAAAAGGCTGCCGGCGGCTGGCTGGCAGACGGGAAAATCTGTTTCAGGGAGACGCGCAGCATCTTCCTGCGTTGCCCGAAAGTTGTTTTCACGATGCGTTTGTAGAGCGATTCGTCGCAGCCCAGTGAGGTGCGCGAGTTGCGGGTCATCCTTATTACGGCGCTTTTTACTTTTGGCGGTGGATTGAAAACATGTTCGTCGACAGTAAAGAGGTATTCCACGTCGTACCACGTCTGTATCATCACCGACAGTATTCCGTAAGCCTTGCAGCATGGTTCCGATGCTATGCGCAGTGCCACTTCGCGCTGTATCATGCCTGTGCAGCAGGGTATGAGGTCGTGGAAGTCGAGCATCTTGAAGAATATCTGCGACGATATGTCGTATGGATAGTTGCCTGTCAGCACAAACTGCTGTCCGTCGAACAGTTCGCTCAGGTCCATGCGGAGGAAGTCGCCGCCGATGATTTTGCCTTGCAGTTTCGGATAGTTCTCGTTCAGGTAAGCCACGCTTTCCCTGTCTATCTCCACCACGCGCAGCTCGCGGGGCTTCTCAATGAGGTATTGCGTCATCACTCCCATGCCTGGACCAACCTCGAGCACGGGCAGGTCGGGACATGCGTCTACGGTGTCGGCAATGCGCTGGGCAATGCTCAGGTCGGTCAGGAAGTGCTGGCCGAGATTCTTTTTGGGGCGGACTTGCTTCATGTGTGTTACGGTTTACGAATGCAAAAATAACATTTTCCCGACAAATATATTGTTTTTTCAGTGTTTAATTCATAGTTTTTGCTTAGTTTTGCACGCTCTTACAGAGTATTTATGTTAATATGTGATGAAAATCACGCGTTCTTTTTTTATTATTAAACTGAAAAAACAAGAGAAATGAGAAAGATTTTTTCCCTAACCATCGCTTTGGTGGCAGCTTTTTTTGCAAACACTTCCGACTATTCGTCGGCAAGTGCTCAAAACGTACAGTTGCATTATGATTTAGGCCACAGCGTCGCCGACGAGCTCTCAGCGCGTCCGTCAGTAACAACAACTGTTGAGATGTTTCGTCCCGACAAGTTTGGAAGCACGTTCTTCTTTGTCGACATCGACTATTTCACCGACGGTGTGGCTGGTGCCTACTGGGAGGTTGCGCGCGAGTTCAACATCAGTCGCAAGTTGCCGTTTGCCGTACATGTAGAATACAACGGCGGCGTGGCTTCGAGTCAGATCAACGACATGTCGACCCGTTTCCAGCATGCCGCTCTCGTGGGAGGCGCATGGAACTGGCACAGTGCCGACTTCTCGAAGACGCTGTCGCTGCAAGCCATGTACAAGCACTACTTCAAGGGGCAGCACGCATGGAACGAGCAGTTCTCGTCGTTTCAGCTGACAGCCGTCTGGGGCATGCAGTTCTGCAACAGGATGTTTACCTTTTCCGGCTTTGCCGACACATGGTACGACCCGAATGTGAACGGAAAGATGGTCTTCCTTGCCGAGCCTCAGCTGTGGTTCAACGTCTACAGCCTGCCGTCGTGCGAGGACATCAAGCTGAGCGTGGGCACAGAAGTGGAGCTCAGCAACAATTTCGTATGGACAAAGTCGGGACAGAACAACCGATTCTTTGCTGTTCCTACGATAGCAGCCAAGTGGACTTTCTAAGCCGAAAGCATACAGAAAGCGCACGTCAGGACAATGTCTGGGCGTGCGCTTTGTTGTTGATTTTCAGTAGGATAAGCCGCCTTTTGCGTATTGGTGGTGCTTCGCGTAAGCGCGGGCGGTCAGTCCTCTTCCTGTCCCTGTTTTCATGTCGTAAAACTACAGATGATTCGTAATGTCGTGACAGGTATTCTGTCACGTCGTTACAGACTATCTGTAACACTATTACAAGGTGCTTGTAAAAGGATTACAAAAAAGCGGTAATCATTTCTGTAATTATTGATTAGCCGCTTTTTTGTTGTTTGTCGTTGTCTCTGAGCTATTTGCCGATGCAGTGGTATTCAAATCCTTCGTGCTTCAGTTCGTTGGCATCGTAGATGTTTCTGCCGTCGATGATGAGCGGATTCTTCATTGTGCGCTTCAGCACGCCCCATGTCGGCAGGCGGAACTGTTTCCACTCTGTCAGCATCAGCAGTGCGTCGGCATTGAGGGCAGCATCGTACATGTCGTTGGCATAGTACACCGTGTCGCCTATACGTCGCTTGCATTCGTCCATAGCCACCGGGTCGTACACGCGCACGTCGCATCCTGCCTTCTTCAGCAGGTCTATCACAACCAGCGATGTAGCCTCGCGCATGTCGTCGGTCTCAGGCTTGAAAGCCAGTCCCCACAGTGCTACGGTCTTGCCCTGCAGCTCTCCGTCGAAGTATTGCGACAGTTTGTTGAATACAACTCTCTTCTGCTGCTCGTTGACATCTTCCACCGCTTTCAGCACTTTCATCTCATATCCCTTGCTCTCGGCAGTCTTTATCAGTGCCTTGACGTCCTTAGGGAAGCAGCTTCCGCCGTATCCGCAGCCCGGATAGAGGAACTTTCTGCCTATGCGGGTGTCTGAGCCGATACCCTTTCTGACCATTTCTGCATCGGCGCCGACTATCTCGCAGAGGTTGGCAATGTCGTTCATGAAGCTGATGCGCGTAGCCAGCATCGAGTTGGCAGCATATTTTATCATCTCGGCAGACGGTATGTCGGTGAAGATAACTCTGAAGTTGTTGATGAGGAACGGTCTGTACAGCTTTGTCATCAGGTCTTTCGCACGTTCCGACTCAACGCCCACGACAACGCGGTCGGGCGACATGAAGTCCTTGATGGCTGCGCCTTCCTTCAGGAATTCAGGGTTTGAGGCAACGTCGAAAGGTATGTCCTCGCCCCTGCGCTTCAGCTCCTCCTGTATTGTTTCCTTGACTTTCCTTGCCGTACCGACAGGCACTGTCGACTTCGTAACGAGTATGGTGTATTTCTTTATGTTCTGTCCGAACTGTCGAGCCACCTGCAATACATACTTCAAATCGGCTGAGCCGTCCTCGTCGGGAGGCGTGCCGACGGCGCTGAACACCATCTCTACGTCGTCGATGACTTCTGTCAGGTCGGTCGTAAAGCGAAGCCTGCCCTCGTTGTAGTTTCTCAGTACCATCTCGTTGAGTCCCGGCTCGTAGATAGGAATGTCGCCTGCCTTGAGGCGCTCTATCTTCTTCTCGTCGATGTCAACGCATGTTACATTCACTCCCATTTCAGCGAAACATGTTCCGCTGACCAGACCTACATATCCGGTTCCTACTATAGCTATGTTCATATCTATGTATTTTTATGTATACCTTATTATATATTATACAACTCTAAATAGCGTTTTTTATTGTCTGCTGCCGATAATTTTGCGCACGGTCTCTATTATCGTGTCGATACCGGCCAGCCTGTCTTCCTCCGAGAGACTGACACGGATGTCGGGCTCGATACCGCCTTCAGTGCTGTTTTTATCGACATCGAACATCGGACATGCCGAAAATCTCACTCCCCAGCCGTTGGGCAGCTCGTTGGTCAGTGGCATTCCGCCGCCGCCACCGGTCTTGTCGCCTACAACGACGACGTTGTCCATCTGCCGCATGTACTTCACGAACTCGTTGGCAGCACTGAAAACCGAGCGGTTGGTCAGTATGTAGACTTGCTTCTGCCACCTTACGCCGTCGGCAGGCGATATGTGCTGTTCCTCAAAATCGGAGAAATCGCCGTGTCCCTTGCCCGTCTTGTGCTTCATGTAGCCCACCAGTCGCTTCTCGTTGGTAAACCTTTCTGCCAGCTTTTCCGCTTCCGTCAGCAGTCCGCCACCGTTGTTTCTGACATCTATTATCAGTGCGTTGCACGGCGCAAGATACATCATTATCTGGTCGAGGTTGCCGTTGCCGAAGCCGCTTGAGAACGTGCTGCAACGTATATAGCCTGTGTTGTCGTCGAGCCTGCGGTATTTCAGGCTACCGGCTATGCGATAGTCGGTGCCGAGATAGCGGCGCTCGAGCGAGTCGGAGAAATTCTTTGCGTAGTTCTCCTGCCACGACCAGTTGCGTGCCATGTCGAAAGTGGAGTAGAGGTTGACGTGTCCGTCGCGCAGTTCCGACAGCATGTTTGCCATCACCTCAAACAGTTGCGACTGCGACATGTTGCCGTTGATTTGCTTCGAGTACCTGTCGTGCACCTCGTTCCAGTCAACTCCGTATGCCGCCTGCTTCTCCTCGAAGAAACAGTAGTGCTCGTCCATGATGTGCCACAGTGCCTCGAAGTTGCCACGCGCAGACGTGTCGTACTCGTCGACATCGATGCAGGCAGCAAGACCGAGCAGCAGAAACAGGAACAATGGCAGATGTTTTTTCATACTTTAATGTCGTTATAACTGTTTTGTGTAGCCTATCATGAACGCGTGTTCGTAGCTGTGATATTTCAGTTGGTTGATTTTGCTTTGCCGATAGTTGCCAAGATAGCCTATGCGGATGTAGCTCTTGTTTACGGGGAAATCAAGAGTGAGTTGCTGGCGCAGGCTCGGCGTACTGACAAAAGTGGAAATATTGAAGTTGTGAAGTGCGTTGTCTTGCGATATTTCGTAGTACGACTGTCCGTATTTCGGCGAGAAAACAAATCCGAGAACGGGCGTACTGACGTTGTATCGCAGTATGCTTTTCTTCTTGAGAATGTTGAAAGTAAATATAGCTTCGGCTTCCGGCTTCAGCTGAATACCTGTCCGCAACTGTGCCGGATTGTTCTGGTTGCGCATGTTGTAGGCACCTCCGACGCTTGCCTCTGCTGCTCCTCCGCAGCCGAGCAAGAGTCTGCCTTCAGCCAAAGTCCAGTAGTGAGTGAGCGAAAACTGATAGCTGACAGCCATTTCGAGCGTCGTGTTGTTGTCAGCCCTGTTGCTCATAGATGCGAAATCTATGCCTACGAGCGATTTCCAAGCCCATCTGTCCCACTTGGTCATACGTTGTGTTTCGGTCGTGAAAGCCATGTCGAAACCCGAATAGTGTTCTGCCGACAGGTAGGTGTCGAGGAATTGCCTGCTGCCGAAAGCCACTGCCAGAGAGCGGTGGGGCACTATGGAGTCTTGCGCCGTCGTGGTTGACAGGCACATTGTCAGTATTGTACAGATGATGTATATACGTTTTACCATAGTGTTGAGATGATATGCAGCCTTCGTGTCGTTAGAAATCCAGTGTCGTCTGTACTGCGTTGCCGTCGTTTTTCTTGTTATTGTTGTTCTCCGGCTCGTCGGCAGACTCCTGCGGCGTTGGCGTTTCGTCGTTGCCGTCAGTGTCTTCAGATTCGAGGTCGGCTTCCGGCTCCTGGCTATTGTCGTCTTCCGGCTCGTTTACAGGCTCCGGTTCCGGCTCTGGGAAGCGTGTAGGCTCCAGCTCTTCTATGGTGTCTACGTCGAAGGTCGTTATGCGTTTGCCCTTTGCCTTAAACCTCTTTACACCTATGAAACTGTCTACGTCTATTTCCAAAGCTGGTCGGTCGGCATCTTCGCCCTTGAATGTTACCTGCAAACGCGGGTAGACCACGTCGGTCAGTATGAGCAGCTGCGAGTTCGGATTCTCGCCCAGCATGTTCTGGTGGCGTTTCGATGCCTCCATGCAGAAGCGTTTGACGTATGGGTAGTTGTCGTTGTCGGCATCGTAGAGCACAGCCGTCCACACTTTGTTCTCGTCCCATTTCTCTATGCGGTCGATAGTGTCCTCATAGTGGTTGTTGACATCTATATTAGACAGGTAGAACTCTCCGTTTTTCAGCACTACGAGTATTGCCTCGTTGTCGCTGAACTCTCCGAGATATGTTCCGCGCTCCTCATAGTTCAGTCTGTTGACGTCGGTGTCGAACCATACCTTCCTGCCTCCGAGAGTTGAGTGTCCGTGCGATTTCAGGTCGATGCGGCTGACTGGTTTCTTTGTCAGTATGTTTCCCTTCGAGTTTCGTCCCTTGACGAGTACGTCGGCGAAACTGCGTTCCATGTAGACATTCGACTTTCCGTTTTTCGCATGGCTGTTGTCGAGCGTAATCTTGATAACCTCCGCCTCGCCGTTGGCGTTTGCCGTGAAGTAGAGCACTCTTGAGCCTGGTGTTCCCATAGTCATGTCGTATTCCTTGTCGCGCTGTATGGATTCCACGGTAAAGCGCTTTATGTAGCATGTGCCCTGCTTTCCGTCGCGATAGACTACGTTGTATATCGTTCGTTTGTCGTTGCGTTTCCACACTTGTACGTGCTTTACGTTCTTTCCGACAAACAGTTTCTCTGCCACGCGCGTAACCTTGTATCTGCCGTCGCGGTAGAAGATGATGATGTCGTCGAGGTCGGAGCAGTTGCATACGAACTCGTCTTTCTTCAGTCCTGTGCCTACGAAGCCTTCCTGACGGTTGATGTACAGCTTGTAGTTAGCCTCTGCCACTTTCGCAGCCACGATTGTCTCGAAGTTTCTCAGTTCGGTCAGTCGCTCGCGTCCCTTGCCGTATTTTGCCTTGATGTGTTCAAACCATTTCACCGTAACGTCGGTAAGGTGTGCGAGGTCATACTCTATCGACTTTATCTCGTCGCGCATGCGTTGCATTGCGGCTTCTGCCTTGTCCTTGTTGAACTTCAGTATGCGTTGCATCTTTATCTCCATGAGCCGCAGGATGTCGTCTTTCGTTACTTCGCGAATCATCTGCGGATAGAATGGTGTGAGTCGCTCGTCTACGTATTCGCATGCTGCATCCATTGTCGCAGCGTTTTCGAATGGTCGTCCCTTGTATATGCGCTCCTCGATGAAGATACTTTCCAGCGATGCAAAGTGCAAACTCTCAAGCAGTTCGTTGCGACGTATTTCCAGTTCCCTGCCGATGAGTTGCTTTGTCTGCATGGCAGAGTGGCGCAGCACGTCGCTGACGGTGGTAAACTTAGGCTTGTTGTTCTCTATCACGCAGCAGTTTGGCGACAGGCTTATCTCGCAGTCGGTGAAGGCATAGAGCGCATCGATTGTCTTGTCTGGCGAAATGCCCGAAGCAAGATGTATCTGTATCTCCACCTCCGCAGCCGTCAGGTCTTCCACCTTGCGAGCCTTTATCTGTCCTTTTTCTATTGCCTTTGTGATAGAGTTGATGAGGCTTTCCGACGTTTTCGAGAACGGCAGTTCCCTGATGACAAGTGTCTTGCCGTCGAGTTTTTCTATCTTAGCCCTCACTTTCAGTTGTCCGCCACGCTCGCCGTCGTTATATCTCGCCACGTCGATGCTGCCGCCCGTTGGGAAGTCGGGATACAGCATGAACGGCTCGCCGCGCAGGCTGCTTGCAGCTGCATCGCACAGTTCGCAGAAGTTGTGAGGCAGAATCTTTGTCGACAAGCCTACGGCAATGCCTTCGGTACCCTGTGCCAGCAGCAGCGGAAACTTTACCGGCAGCGTTATAGGCTCACGGTTTCTGCCGTCGTACGACATCTGCCACTCTGTGGTCTTCGGGTTGAACACCACTTCCAGCGCAAACTTCGACAGTCGGGCTTCTATGTATCGCGGCGCGGCAGCCTCAGAACCGGTAAGAATGTTTCCCCAGTTACCCTGAGTGTCGACAAGCAAGTCTTTTTGTCCTATCTGCACCAGAGCGTCGCCGATGGAAGCATCGCCGTGAGGATGAAACTTCATCGTGCTTCCCACGATGTTGGCAACCTTGTTCAGTCGACCGTCGTCCATGAGGTACATGGTGTGCAGGATGCGTCTCTGCACAGGCTTCAGTCCGTCCTCGATGTGCGGCACCGCACGGTCGAGAATCACCGAAGATGCATAGTCCAGAAACCAGTTTCTGTACATGCCGCCCAGATGATGCACCGCAGCAGCATCAAAGCGACCTATATTTCTGGCTACCTCTGTGCCACTGTCTGTCATGTTTGCGTCGTCGACGAAACCGTCGTTCATATTCTCATCCTCACTCATATATTATACAGTGTTTATATTACAACTTTGCGTTTCTGCCGACAAAGTTACGGAAAATCGAGCGCAGAACAAAATAAACTCTTTTATTTTTTATGCCGAGATGTAGTAACTTATTTAAAGTTACGGAAAAAGTATGTAACGAAAGACGAATTTTCGAAGATTAACGCAGAATGACCGTAAATAAAAAGATAAGACGGGGAAAATCGAGGAAGTTCAGTTTTAGGATGAATGCAAATTTGGGAAGAATAAAGAAGTAGTTAGGTTTCTTATCCGTAACCCAACTGTTATCAAAATTGACGGGTTAAACTTCGTTAATCGGATAGGCAATATAGGGCATAATAGCGCACCTCTCACCACCCGTTTCTGATTCCGCGAACTGCTATTTTTGCATAGCAATAGAATCAGGAAAAGATAGTAGTTTTGCAGCCGGAATTTTTTGTATTTTTTTTTGTGCTACTAAAACTTTTCATGCGAAATGTTTGGAAGTATCGAAAAAAAACTACCTTTGCAACAAATTATTAAGCTCCGCCATTCTTTCTTGAATGGACATGGCCGTCTGAGGACGGCTTTTTTATTATACAGACATAAGCAATATGGCACAACGCGTAACATTCTACATTGACGGATTCAACTTCTACTATGGTCTTCGTCGCACCAAGCGCAACGAACCGCAGTGGGGTGACTATTACTGGATTAACATGGTGAAACTCTGCCAGGGATTTCTTGGCGAAGGACAGGAAGTGGAAAACCGACGTGAATATTTCCGTGAGGATGATTGCCGACTGCGTGCTTGACGCTACAGATACCATTGTGCTCGTCAGTGCCGACAGCGATCTTGTTCCACCCTTAGAGTTCATTCAAAAGCAATACCCAGAGAAGCGAATCAAAGTCTATTTCCCGCCATCAAACTTTAGCTGTGACCTGAAAGATAACCTCATGCATCATAGCAGCAAACCAGTTCTTATGTATAAGAATGAACGCCGTTTCCGCGATGCCATTATGCCCGACGTGGTAACCGACGGCACCAAGCGTTACGAAGTGCCAGAGAAATGGCGCCCCGCAAACATCGTGAGGTAATATTGAAGCACACGTCATTCACTTTGCCCAGCATGGCCAAACCGCCAGAAATTCCCATGATTGCTGAAGCCGAAGTCGCCATCTAAATACCCCTTATTTGGAATTGTCCTCCATAGCGTATGACATTTTCTGGTGTAAACCCTGTCGTACCGTATGCTCTGTTTAGTTGGTCAGCAAGGATAGAACGGGCACTATAGCGTGTAAAAAGAGTTGTAGGGGTTATGCCAGTAACATTGACAGACACCAATCTTTCATTTTCTCTGCCGGGTCTGATGGGGTCTAATCCTGGTCCAAACTGGATTGTACTTTTGGGAGTTATTACAAATTGTGCCATTTCCTATTTTATTCCTTTAGTCAAACTTCTTTTTGCTTTCTCTGGCTCTTTCATCAACCAATCCATTGTTAACAATGCAGCAGGGTATTTCATACCACGTTCATGTTGAAGCCTACGAATAGAGTAACCACCATACGAATAATCTGGCTGTTCCCTTTCGTTGTCCAACCATGCTCGCAACATTTTATCCAAAGGACCAGAAAGACGCATTAAATCCGTAGTCGCCAACTTGGCTGAATACTCGCTGTATCCTCTTTCTTTTAATATTAGATATATCTTTTCTTTCATCATGCAAACAATTTATCAGTTATCTTTTCTTTTATATCAGCAGCAAAGTTACGTGCATCAATCTCTACAGATTGCTGCTCGTAAAGTCTTTGCCCAAGCTCTGTGCTACAATCCCCCCAGTACCGCCATTTCCCATCACCCATTGTCTCTGCCCAACTGGCGACCTCGCTGTGACGCGGATGTATCTCGCAAACATGGATGTTGTAGTCCTGATATGCGTGGCGACCTTCATGGACTATCGTGTCTATTACCTCCAAGTATGCAGTAGGGTCATTGCTCTCTACCAGATTTGAATTAAGAGTAATGTCTTTTGATTCTTGACTATAGCCTCCAAGGTGTCCATACACATTATCACCGTAAATCTGAATACCTCCCATTGACGCATCGTAATTCACTGGACAGGCAGGACGATGTTCTATTTCCGCTATTCGCGCCTCAAGAGTATTCAACACATCCATTCTCTCAGATAGTTCCAGATTGCACCAATTCTCAAATCGCAGTTCTTTGCAATCGGAAAGGATTTCTGATATTTGCTCAATTTGGATATGATCTTGCGGAGCCTCAATGCGTTCGTAAGATTCCTTTATCTTGGAACCGAATATATTACCTATCCATTGCTTAAGGTTGAATTGGTGTGGCAGTTTCAGTTCCTGGAACCTGTGCATAACGAGCCCCAGATGTTCATCCTGAGCCTGTAAACCCATCGACTCCCAAGCTTCAGGAGTAATCTCTAGTTCACGTAGATAGTCTATCTGTAATGGATTTAAATCCTCCACTTCTGTACATTCCGTCTGCTCATACTCTCTTTCAATATTCTCAAGGCTGTCCATAAGTCACTTCACTTTATCTGCTTTTACCCAATACGTATCAGTTGCAAGAGAACTTGACACAATGCACTGCCCTGTCATTAGTTTGGGCATAACCTTACGCTGTTCCTCGCTCAGTCCCATAGATTCGCCTATGGCCTTGCAGTCATCTTCTGCCACAAGCCTGTGTGTAATCTTCAGGTTTGTATTCTTGATGGCATCTGGAATCAAACGCGTCGGCACTTGGTCAACAAGCATAAGCCCCTCGCCATAAGCACGGATTTCGGAGAGCATATTACTGAACATCATCGCCGACTTGTATTGGGGTAGCTCCTGATTCTCGCATTTTGCCATTACGCGGTGCGCTTCTTCAATGACGGTCAGGTGCTTACATCCGTTTTCGTTGAAGTCAATCTCTCCGATTTCAGTTTGTGCAGAACGATATTCGTATAAATATTGCAGCAGCAGAGCCATGAGGAATGACTTGTCAACATCGTCACCTACGTAAGAGAGATTGATGACACATTTCCGTCCAAACACCTCGTTCCATGGTGTAGATTTAGGTGTGTTCAGCAGATCGCCCTTCCAGCCTCGCTTCAGACTGTCAATTCGTGTATTCAGGCAGGCTTTCATGTTGCGTTGCACCTTGTCTTCATACTGCCTGTGCTCTATCACCTGATCTACACAGATGCTCATGCTGTTCAGTGTAGGTGCCAATGTCTTTCCATAGACAGGATTACAGTTCAGCCAATCGGTAGATTTATTTTGGTAA
This sequence comes from uncultured Prevotella sp., assembly GCA_900315545.1. GTDB lineage: Bacteria > Bacteroidota > Bacteroidia > Bacteroidales > Bacteroidaceae > Prevotella. The sequence continues at coordinate 154,780 of OMZM01000001.1, read as the reverse complement.
ACAGTGTAAATCAAATCCTCCATCAGTACAGGCAGTATGTCGTACATGGGGAAAGCGGCGGCAAAAGTTGACTTCAGACGGTCTATATGCGTCAGGACGTTCACCTCCTGCTCTGGTTTCAGCCAAACTATTTCAAAGGGATTTAGCTTCAGAGGTTTGGGACCAAATGTCCCTTTGTATTTTTTACATCCAGGGATGTAGATGGATATGGGAGATTCTGGATGTGCCTTGTTGTATTCCAAAGCCCAATCTACATATTCTGTCTTAGCAGGTTCTATCACGAGGAATGGCAGTTCGCCTAATTGATTCAGAATGGCCTGTATAGTATTCGTCTTGCCACTGCCGTTGATACCCGAGATGAGAGTGTGGCGTGATAACAAAGCAAATGGGATTCGATATTGTATTTTGGTTTCAGATCCTCCATAAAGTAATTTCCCGAAAGCAAAAGATTGTTCGAATTCTGCTGAACTCTGAGGATTTAGATTAAATTCAGGACAACTATCAACGACACTAATTCCAGGAACGCTCCGCAATGGGAAATTAATAAGGTATGATAGTTCTTTTGTTGTTAAGACAGTCTTCAGCTCTTTATAGTGTTCGCCGAGAGGGTGGTCAAAACGCTTTCCTTTGACGTTGTTCACAACAAGAATGGGGGAAGCTAATTCTCCTAGAGTAAGATTTTTGTACGTTTTACCTTTTTCTGGTTCTTCTTCTAGCACCCCCGTTATATCATGCAATCTTATTGGCTCAAAAATACTTTCTTGTCCGCTTAAAATTGAACGAAGTTGTAACCCAGCACCTTGCAAATCAGATTTCTTGTCTGCCATGATATAGGTGCCAACTTTCCATAGCCCTACTGCTTTGCCTGATTCTATGCGCTTAGAGTGATAGAACAGATGTTCTGAAACAGCCTCGATGTGTTTATTGACAATATTACGACTTATACTCTGTGATTTATTTTCAGTTGTACTATGCGAAGTGGAAGTCGTATCGCTACTATTGGTTCCTTCTGTATCAGATACTGTTTTTTGTGGCATCATACCACTTATCACATTAGAGGCCATGGTTCCTGCCATCATTCCTACAGCAGCCGCAGCAACACTTCCGGCTGCATCCGTCATTCCTTCAAGAACAGCACCCGCAGCGGGAAAAAAGGTGGCTGCCGTTCCTAATCCCGTTGCAGTCATTGCAAGCTTACCTAGTTTGCTGAAGTCCTTTTTTGACACACTTACACTATGACTCGTACTTGTTCCGTCTGTATGTGAAACACTTTGTGTGGAAGATGTTCCAGATGAAAGGCCTTCCGTTACATTCATCGATTTCAGTGACTCCGCTTGTCCGTTCATTTCTCGGCATTGATATAGCATCCCTTCCGCATCTCCTTGCTCTATTGGGTCAGCTACCACAAGATAGGCAAAATGCTTGCACTGACTTGTCCCTGAAATAAGTTTGTCTATTGTGGCAGGATATAATGTTTTGTATTGGCTCTCCATTGAAGGGATGCCTGTAAGAGCATAAGTATATTCAAATGCATCAGTTTTTACTTCGTGCTTGAGTTGCTCCAATGCAGGATCATTCTCGCTGACAATTTCTGTTTGCAGACCTGGCCACACACCTTTGATAAATTCATTCAAGTTCCTTACCATACTTTTTGGCGGAATGGCTTTATGTGGAGAGCGTAAACCAAGATACAGTTTGTTCTCTTGCCCGTTTCCTGTAACAAGGAAAAGTAGCTGTATTTCTTTCGGTAGAAAGCAGGAGAATAGTATCTTTTGAATAGCCGTAAAACAGCTTTCAGCAGACTTTTCCAAAGGTCTGCCTACCTGCTGTACCTCTATCCAAGTGGCCTGAGTAATGGATGTGGATGGCAGTGCCTCTATCTCGAACAACTGGTTGTCTTCACTTGTTATGTCTTGAAGATACTTGCGCTCCATACAGAAAGATAGTGTCTGTGAAACCGCAGTTGCAGCAAGTGCTTTTGCTACAGGTTCTAATGCCTGTAATTCTCTGTCCATAATAATTAGTCAATAAGTATGCGTGAATTCTGGAGGCTGTCTTTATATGCTGTCAAATAGTCTGATGTGACCTTCCTAACAGTTTGACGTATGTTATTGTTCCCCTTTACGTTCCCATTAATTGTGTTTCTGACATCATTTTGAATTTTGTCCCACTCAGAAACAATTAGATTAAAGATTTTGAGACGCTCATCACGATTCCTATTTTTTGCCTTTTCTTGCTCTAAAGTAGGTTTGTCGCCACTAAAGGCTCCAATGGCACCTCCAATTAAAGCACCCGTCAAAGTTCCAAAGAAAGGTACAACACTACCTATAGCGGCGCCTGCAGCAGCACCCGCTGCTGCACCTCCACTACTCCATGTGGATGCTTGTTCAGCAGAGTCTTTGGCTATTCTGTCAAGAACAGGCTTAATACTAATAGTTCCCATTGAAATTCTTGGAACATTTAGGCTGGGTAACCTGATGTCATTCCCTTGATTTGTATATACTGAAACTATATCATCAACTTTTTTCCTTATCTCAGCAGTACTATCCAAAATTGCTGTTCTTACATATTCTGAGACATTTGAGGTGAGTTCTCCCAAATGTTCTTTCATATCGGAATCTATACTTGAGTTTAAATCGTCAATACTGACATCATTATCAATGTCTTTAAATGTAGTGACATTGGTGGCAATTATCTGTGTTGCAAGTTCAAATGCCTCTGAACAGAATTTTTCCGAAAATGCATCGAAAATCTTGTTTCCATTGATAAGGTTATCAATCTGACTACCTATGCCAACATCCATTCCTTCCGTCCTAAGATCCATTCTGGCGACCTCTGCAACACCTTGGGATATTGTTAACGAGGGGTCTTGGTCTCTATAAACCTGACTTTCTTGTACTCCAAAGTAATGACATATCAAAGGTTTTAAAAAATCCATTCTTGAAGCACCTCCTGTCATGAATACTCCATAAATATTCTGTCCTTTGATATGGTTCTCACGATAGTCGGCCATTGCATCAGCGATTTGCTGGATATAGCCTTTCTCTGTTAGAAGATTATTCAAGTCACCAGGGTGGAATACTAAGCGGAAACGTTCGTCCTCCAAGTCGTCGTCATCAACAATATCTTCAAAGTTAATGGTTTTCTTAACTCGTAGAGTTGGATCTATATATATTTGTTCCTTAACTTTTCTTGCTTCAAACACAAGGTAGTCTATAAGTCTTGGGAATTTTGCTTCAAACTCTTTTATGCTTTCCTCTTCTTCTCGTTTCTTTGAATAAATTGTCTTCTCGACAGCAGATGCGCCACAATCATAGCCGAAATCAATCAGTTCTGGAAGGTTCTTGTTCATATAGGTAAAGTCCAAAGTGGAAGACCCCATATCAAAAACGATAGCCCCCTTATCTATATTTCGCCCTATTCCTGATGTTGTATCGTGTTGTGCCCTAACAAAAGCTGCTCGTGACTCCTTGGTCAGTCCTGCTATTGGGATTCCCGCCATCTTTGCCATTTGAAGATACAAATCTTGCGTGGGTTTGTCCCATCCAGACGGTGTCGCTATATAAACAAGATGATTAGAGTCTGTCAGCAGGCCAGAGTTACTTTCACGGATTCGCTTATAGACTTCTTTCATGAAGCGAATCATCAATTGCTCAGCATCACCGTTGATGTCTTTTGGTGCCTTCTTGAAGCAAACTCTAACTTCGGCTTGGCGCAGTATCTCAGGATTGAATGCAGCATCGCCTATGTATGCATTACCATTATCAAGGATGGTGATAGCCGAAGGCATAACCTTCTTGTTTCCTCCCATTTCCAAGTCCTTTGCAGGATCTAACTGACTGGGAAGGACATCCCATTGTAGTGGACATAGTGCAGCAGATGTCTCACCATGACCTAAATCTATGCCTATAACATATTCGTATTGTTTCTTTTCTTTGTCTGTCATAATGTAACTATTTGTTTATTAGTCGTGATCCTATAGTTGATTTCATGTTATTACCTGTAGAGTATGTGGATGATGATTGGTGGCTTTTGTCGACTCCTCCATATTTTTCTTGAAAATCATCATCGTTCATAAAGAAGTAATAGATGCCTTCAATAAGAGCGACGATTGCAGGAATTCCCGTCCAGCAAAAGATCAAATAGATGAATCCCTGGAACCATTTCCCGAAATAAAACTTATGAGCACCTAAGCCCCCTAAAAATATAGCTAAAAGACCTGCTACTATTTTGTTTTTCATAATAAATCACTCTTGTTTTACGGGTACAAATACTTTACCAGAAAGAACTGCCTGCCCTTCCTTGACAATTGCGGGATAGACCATTTGTGGCGTTTCGACTTTTGTACTTTCAACGGTCTCAAACCATCCAGAATGCTCTTCAACATATTCTTCCACAGATAGATTATAGTTTTCAAGCGCTTCGGCCAGGTCTTCTATTCTCATTTGTAGTTTTGAAAGGTATTTGTCATCATTAGTGTGAGTCCGTTTGTATCCGATAAGAGTCTGTATACCTTCTAACAGGAAACTGTATTCCTTTTCCAAACGAGGTTTTTCCACATTCTCGTATTTGTCAACTACTCGGTTGATTTGAGCTCGGAATGTCTGTATAAGAGAATCTACGCTATCGCAAATATTACCAACGATCCCTAAGAATATCCCAGTGTCGAGATTAACATCAGTTTCCTTGGACAGACTGTTTCCTGCATTAACCTGAACAGGCTTCAAATCTGAAACAGCTTTTCTTTGTAGCTGCCCCGTGATGGTAGAATAGTAAAGTTCCAATGCTGTTCCTGCAATAGCACCGAACACTGCTCCCCAGCTGCCCAAAAGCAATGCTCCAGCAACTCCTCCAACAGCAGAGCCGCCTATAACGTATGGGTATTCCTGTGGCTTCAACATAGCAGTTTCACTCAAAGTCTTAAATTTGGCATTAAGCTGTTCTTCTTGATGCTTGCCATCAGTAATCCATATAGTGTTGCTTTTTGCAAACTCGCTCGCCATCGATTGCTGGGCATTAAGCAGTGACATCGCTGCTTGAAGGATGTAGTCTTCAGATTGCGTTAGATTCTGACGGTAGTCCCCCTCAGAGTCAAATAAATCGTTCAGATAGTTTGATACAATCTGTTGAACTAATGCGGCATCTTTGGGTAATGACAAATTTGCCAGTTTTTGCGATAGTTCATCCCTACGACTTTCAAACAATGCTTTTAGCGTGGTCTTTGTCTCCATTTTACTAAATAATGCCTCTACTCCCGACAAGGCTGGTTTGTAAGTTCAGTTTTAGGATATACACGAAAAAGGCGTGGGAGTCATACATCTTTGCTCGTCCCGACGCTCAAGCCTCGCATGCTTCCAAGTCACGAACGAGAAACATGCAGAGGCCCACGCATATATGGCAACATCCATTGCGCCACAAGGGCACAATGGGAGAGTTGTCTCTATACGCAGGCATCTACTACGGCTTCTCATGACTTGGCTATTGAATTGCGAGTTCGAGCGTCAATCAAAGCGTTAGTAAACGCCTATTCCAATATATATGTCCGCTGGTTCATCTGTCAGCCAGATTCCCTTTTTGACGTTGCAAAGATAAGCATAATTTGTTATTATCCGTATGACTTCTCGAAAAAAAACTGCTGGAAGATGCAAAAAAGTGCCGATTCCGTAAAATATTACGGAAAGTTGAGTAATTTTGCACTCAAAACAATACTTTTATGGACAAGACGGACAAGATGGAACGGGTATGTGGCTATCTGCGCATGATAGAACGGACACGCCTGCTGAAGAATACCACAGAGGAGTTGGAACGGCTGGTGGGATTCTCTGTCGGCAGTGGTAACGGCTTAGCGAGGAAGGGCGGCAAGTCGCTCTTCATGAAGGATGCCATCCTGAGGGAGCTGGCACACATCGCCAAACAGGATACTGACCTTGACCTACAAGAAGTGCTCGATGCGTATATCGGTGCAGACCGCATCTGTGAGCGAATGGGAAATGTGGCAAACCCTGCATTGTTCTGCCAGCATCTCGTGTGGTATTTCTATTCAGACGCAGAGGCTACCGAGGATATTGCACCTATTATAAACAAGGTGGAAGCAGAGCAGTTGCCTGTTCTCGTCTTGCTCGTCCTCAAACTGCTGCCCCGTCTGTCGGCCAAGGGTGGCGACGTGAGAGACATCCGCCAAGACTATCGCCGCCTGTTCTGTTGGCTGTCGGAAACGGTCAATAAGGATATTATGATGCAGAAGCTCCCGATGCTTACCCAGATGGAGGACGAGGTAAGGCGTCATCCAGACAACATGTGTAGGCTACATCTTATCAGTACAGCCAATCTGATTCTGAACTCGTTTGGTGCCCTCTCCACGAGAGAACGCATCAGCATAAGCAACAAGGAGCTGCTTGAAAACCAGTTTGACCCAGAGGTGGACGGCATCTGGACTGAAAATGAGTTCTCTACTGTATTCTGGCAGTTTGAAAGCATCGCCAATGGGTATCATCTTTACCGCTATCAAGCAGACAGCAGCCGAAAATCCTTAGTGTTTACGAAGTTCTTTATGAAGTTCTACCGGCTGGGGGATGGCATCATGGCGCTTGTTATCCACCCTCACGCCATCCGTTATCTTGTCTCAGGCAAGAAGATGCCCAACAATCTATTTGCCTATCTCGACTGCCATATTCAAGCTGGTAGTGAAGGCTATTCGGATGCTATCATTACCTTCAGTCCACAATCGGCTGACGGGCAATGGTTCACCCTCAGACAGCTGAGAAGCAGCGAGAAAGAAGATTTTTTCCAAAGCCTGTTAGACAGCGGACAATATGAGAAAACTGACAGCCATGCAAGTGATGACTACGACTTCATCATATCGTTGGCCGCAATTACCAGCGACCATATCTACATCAGCAAGGATGAGACGACATACTACAGAGTACCAAAGTCTTTGAACAGTCTTTTGGAAGAGGTTGGATTCAACAGTAATGCAGGTGTGATGTCATTCAAAGACACAGCTGATGGTGAGGCTGCCACGTATATAGCATTTGACGACTTCAACTTATATTACGACATTAGTACAAAAGAATTGATGGCAGAATATCAAATCGAAGTCGTGGATAGTATCAGTGTATGAGTGCGCCGTATCAAAAATAGTTATTACCTTTGCACCCGAAGATGAGTCACAAAAACGACTGGTGGCTTGTCATCGGGTGTTCATTGAATGCAATTCATAGCAGAACAAGGAGATTAGAACGGTCTCTTATCCGGACTCGGCTTTGCCGCTTGCCAGAGCAAGAACCCAGAAAATCCTTAATCTTCCAAACTGCCTTTATACAAAGAAAACCTGCAAATTCTTCCAAAGTTACGAAAAATCGAGCGCAGAACACGATTTTGTCCTTAAGCGGACAAAATCTTCAGAACTCGTTTATTTTTTATGCCGGGCGTGGGTATCTTCTAAAAAGTTGGTGTCATGCTCAGCGGTTAGAAAACAAGACGTCACGATGTCTGGTCGGACTTGTTCATGCGTGAAAACTCTAATCAATTTTAGGCTCGTTTACTGTTGCGTGAGTGCCCGCGAAAGTCGTTTCCGAAATCACAGGGGCAAAATATGGCTGTATTTTGAATGTTGTCATAATTGTCTGACTGTCAGTATGATAGTGTGAAATATTACGTTTTTGAGCGCGAAAGATAAGTGTTAAAATTGTCAAAGAGTATGTTTGAGATTGTCAAACAGTGTGTTTGAGGAGGTCAGACATGGTGTTTGGGGGTGTCGGGCATAGTGTTTTGCAGGACGAAAAACATGAAATAGGCGCCTCAAACATGCTCTTTGACAATTTTAACAGTTGTGTCTGACTCTGAAATTAACAGATTTTTGCAGTTTCAGGGGCTAATTTTTTTCTATTTGGAGAGTTTTTCTCTGTCAAAATTTTTCAGCAAATTTCGGACAAAAATAAAAACCGTGCGAGTTTGGCACGGTTTTTGTAGGGATGAATTTAGCGATAACCTTATTCTTAATGCTAACCTCTGTTTTGACGCTAATATTACGTCTTACTTTGACACAAATGGCTTTCCGTCTTTTATGAGTATGCCTTTCGCGGTGCTGTCGGCTCTCATTCCGCCTGCGGTATAAGTGTGTTTGACAATCTCAAACATGCTCTTTGACAATTTTAACACTTGTATTTTCTGCATGAAAGGCTTATATCTGCGATTAACAAACTGACAGTCAGGTAATTACAAACGTATGCGAATTTTGGGCATATTTTGCCCCTTCGATTTCCGAAACGGGTTTCGAGGGCACTCACGCGACAGTCTGCAAATAATCAATGCATCATTTTTGCGTACGGTTTTGTGCATGCGTTTCCGCATATATGTCCGCCGCGAAAAATAAAAAGTAAAGATTTTTGCTGAAAAAATGTGGAGAATAGGAAAAATATGTTTACTTTTGCATTGATAACAAAACAAGTATGTGATAATGCAAACCAAATGTCATCTCTCTCAGCTCGTGTTTGAACAGGCAAAAAAATATGGCGACAAGCCTGTGCTTACCTATCGCGACTTCGGCAGTCTTGCGTGGAAAACCATTTCGTGGCGCACCTTTGCCGACAAAGTCCGCACGGTGTCTAATGCCCTGATGAACCTGGGCATAGGCGTACAGGAGAACATCGGAGTGTTCTCGCAGAACTCCATATTCTGCCACTTTGTCGACTTCGGCGCTTTCGGCATCCGTGCCGTAACGGTGCCGTTCTACTCCACGAGCTCAGAAGAACAGCTGAAGTTTATCGTCGGCGACGCACATATAAGAGTGCTGTTCGTCGGCGAACAGGAGCAGTATGACAAGGCTTACCGCGTGCTGCCGCTGTGTCCGACGCTGGAACGCATAATAGTGTTCGACAGCAGCGTGCGCATAAACAACCACGACCCCAACACCATCTACTTCGAAGACTTCATGAAGCTCGGCGAGGGACTGCCGCGTCAGCCAGAGATAGAAAGGCTCTACACACAGGCAAACGAAGACGACATAGCCAACATACTCTACACCTCAGGCACTACGGGCGACTCGAAGGGCGTGATACTGACATACAGCCAATTCCATGCCGCCTTCGATGCCAACGACAAGTGCGTGCCCGTAGGCGAGAAAGACAGAGTCATGAACTTCCTGCCGTTCACCCACATATTCGAGCGCGGATGGACATTCTTCGCCATGACCGAAGGCGCCGAGTTCATCGTCAACACCTATCCGCGCGAAGTACAGCAGTCGATGCGCGAGACACACCCTACATGCATGTGCGCCGTGCCGCGCTTCTGGGAGAAAGTCTACACAGGCGTGCAGGCAAAGATAGACAAGGCTGGAGGCGCAAAGAAGATGCTTTTCAAGAAAGCACTGCGCGTAGGACGGAAATACAACATAGAGTATCTGGCACGCGGAAAGCGACCGCCAGTAATGCTCGCGGCAGAATATGCTTTCTTCAACAGGACACTGTTCAAGCTCATACGCCAGCAGATAGGACTCGAAAACCCAAACTTCTTCCCGACGGCAGGCGCTACGGTGTCGGCAGAAGTGGAAGAATTCATACACTCGGTGGGCATAGGCATGATGGTGGGCTACGGCTTGACGGAAAGCCTCGCGACAGTGTCGTGCAACCATAAGGACGAGCCTTACACCATCGGCTCGGTGGGCATACCAATACACAGCATAAGCATCAAGATAGGAGAGAACAACGAAATACTGCTGAAAGGCCCGACGATAACGCGCGGATACTACAAGCGCGAAGACCTCAACAAAAAGGCTTTCGACGAAGAAGGATACTTCCACACGGGCGACTCAGGCTACATCAAGGGCAAGGAACTGTTCCTCACCGACAGGATAAAAGACCTCTTCAAGACTTCCAACGGAAAGTATATAGCACCGCAGATGATAGAGGCACGCATGCTCGTAGACAAGTTCATAGAGCAGATAGCCGTCATAGCCGACCAGAGAAAGTTTGTCTCGGCACTGATAGTGCCCGACTTCGCACTGCTGGAGGAATATGCACGCGACAACAACATCAGATGCACTACGAAGGAACAGATGTGCAGCGACCGCAAGATAGTGAAGATGATAGGCGAGAGAATAAACACCCTGCAGCAGGGACTTGCAGGATACGAGCAGATAAAACGCTTCACACTGCTGCCAAAGCACTTCTCTATGGAAGCAGGAGAACTGACAAACACGCTGAAGATAAGGCGAAACGTCCTGCTGAAAAACTATGCCGACGTCATTAATAACATGTATAAAGAAGAATAAACAGGCAATGATAACAGCTGAACAGCTAAAGGATGTACTCGAAAGAGCCGATGCCCTCTACCGATACCTCGACATAGACAGGAAGAAAATAGAATACGAAGAGGAGGACTTGCGCACTCAGGCACCCGACTTTTGGGACGACCCGAAACGCGCACAGGAGCAGATGAAGAAGGTGAAGGACATAAAGAAATGGCTCGACGGATACAGCGAGGTGCGCAATGCTGCCGACGAATTGCAGCTGGCTTTCGACTTCTATCATGAGGAAATGGTAAGCGAGAAGGATGTAGACAACGACTACCGACGCGCCATAGACGCCATAGAACAGCTCGAACTAAAGAACATGCTGCGCCAGAAGGAAGACCCGATGGACTGCGTGCTCAAGATAAACTCCGGAGCCGGTGGCACCGAGAGCCAGGACTGGGCGCAGATGCTCATGAGAATGTACATAAGATGGGCTGAGGCACACAGCCATAAGGTTACGATAAGCAACTTGCAGGAAGGCGACGAGGCTGGAATAAAAAGCGTAACGATGGAAATCGAAGGCGGAGAATATGCCTATGGATACCTGAAAAGCGAGAGCGGAGTGCACCGACTGGTAAGGGTGTCGCCTTTCAACGCACAGGGTAAGCGAATGACAAGTTTCGCGTCGGTATTCGTATCGCCGCTCGTAGACGACACGATAGAAGTGTATGTAGACCCGTCGAAGGTCTCGTGGGACACATTCCGCTCATCTGGAGCAGGAGGACAGAACGTCAACAAGGTGGAAACGGGCGTACGCCTGAGATACCAGTACGTTGACCCAGACACGGGAGAAGAGGAAGAAATACTCATCGAAAACACTGAAAGCCGAAAGCAACTCGAGAACAGAAACAACGCCATGCGACTGCTGAAATCGCAACTATACGACCGCGCAATGAAGAAACGTCTCGAAGCGCAGGCTAAGATAGAGGCGGGAAAGAAGAAAATAGAGTGGGGCAGCCAAATCAGAAGCTATGTCTTCGACGACCGAAGAGTGAAAGACCACCGCACAAACTATCAGACCACAGACGTAGACGCTGTGATGGACGGAAAGATAGACGGCTTCATAAAGGCATATCTGATGGAATTCCCAGTGGTGGACGAATGAAAAGACACACATTTATAAACTAAATAAACAATAGAAATATGAGCAAGGAACAGAAAGAAGCAAGACGCATTGCAAAGCAGAAGAAACAGGAAAAGCAGGCACAGTTGGTCATCAAGTGGATTTTCGGCATACTGTTGCTGCTGGCTTTCATCTTCCTGATTGTTTCATCACTGTAAGCAGAAGCTGACACAGGCAAGCAAACGAGAGTGAGGTTATAAGGCTGGAACGGTACGCAACTGGCAGTTCAGCCTCATAACCTCACTGTATAAAGCATTAAGCCATGAGTGGAATGGAGATAGAACGGAAGTTTCTTGTCAGAAACGACATTGACTTTCGTACTCGGGCACGCAGAAAATATGCTGTAAAACAGGGCTATATTCTGGCAAAGACAGCATCCGTGCGTGTCAGGTTGCGCGACGAGAAAGCCTTTCTCACTATAAAAAGCAAGATCGTAGAGGGCTTTTCGCGCTATGAGTTTGAGAAGGAGATAAGCACAGACGAGGCTCGTGAACTGCTGAAACTGTGCGAGCGACCGCTGATAGAGAAGACGCGCTATCTGGTAGACGTAGGAAACCACACGTTCGAGGTTGACGAATTTGCCGGAGAAAACGAGGGTCTCGTCGTCGCGGAAGTGGAACTTGGCAGCGAGGATGAGGCTTTCGACAAGCCGGACTTCATAGGACTGGAGGTTACGGGCGACGTGCGTTTCTACAATTCGAGGCTGCGGAAAGTGCCATTCTCACAGTGGAGCGACACGATAGAGCCTATATACAGGAAGAAATAAGGCATCTGCCGGCACAGGCAAATGTATGAGATGATGCTGATAATGGCTTGTGCCATGGATATATACCGACGGAGACGGTACTCCCATACGACAGGATTACGAAATAATTGAAGATACAAACAGGAACGAACGTGTCCTGAAAAACAGAAATTTATGAAACATTCGGAAAGAGCAAACTTCGGTTCCAAACTCGGAATCATACTTGCTACAGCCGGCTCGGCAGTCGGTCTGGGCAACGTGTGGCGCTTCCCTTACATGACGGGCGAGAACGGTGGCGCCGTGTTCATACTTGTTTACATCGTCTGCGTGCTGCTTCTGGGCATACCATGCATGATAAGCGAGTTTATCATAGGCAGGCACGGAGCGTCGAACTCGGCTCGCGCATACAGCAAACTGGCTAACGGCTCGGTGTGGAAAGTCATTGGATATATTGGTGTCATGACTGGTTTCATCATCACGGGCTACTATGCCGTTGTGTCGGGATGGTGCCTGCAATACATCTACGGAACGCTTGTAGGGCAGATGACAGGCGATGCGGCGTACTACCAGGCTTATTTTGCAGATTTCTCCACTAATGCGTGGAAGCCGATTTTGTGGGCTGTAGTCTTTCTTTTTGCCACGCATTTCATCATTACGCGCGGTGTGGAGAAAGGCATCGAGCGGGCGTCGAAGATGATGATGCCTACGCTTTTCGTCCTGCTGCTTGTCATTGTTGTAGCCTCGTGCATGCTGCCGGGAGCCTCGAAGGGCATAAATTATCTGCTGAAGCCCGACTTCGGCGAACTGGACAAGGATGTCTTTCTCGGCGGATTAGGTCAGGCGTTCTATTCGCTCAGCATCGGTATGGGTTGCATCTGCACTTATGCAAGCTATTTTTCGCGCGACACCAACCTAACGAAATCGGCTGTCGAGATAAGCGTCATCGACTCTCTGATAGCCATACTTGCCGGACTGATGATATTTCCTGCTGCCTTTTCCGTTGGCGTGCAGCCCGACAGCGGTCCGTCGCTCATATTCATCACGTTGCCAAACGTATTCCAGCAGGCTTTCGGCAGTGTGCCGCTGCTGCCACTCATAGTGTCGTTACTGTTCTACATACTGCTCTCTCTGGCTGCCCTCACGTCGCTCATCTCGCTGCACGAGGTGTCTACGGCGTTCTTCCATGAGGAGTTGAAGGTGTCGAGAAGCAAGGGTGCGTGGATTGTAACGCTCGGCTGTTCGGTCGTGGCTGCATTCTGTGCGCTGTCGTTTGGCGGCAGAGAAGGGCTGACGGTGATGGGAAAGACGCTGTTTGATGCAGCCGATTTCGTTACCGGACAGATACTTCTGCCGTTCGGAGGACTGCTGACGAGCCTGTTCATAGGCTGGTATGTGCCGACGAAAATCAGCCGCGACGAATTCACGAACTATGGTACGCTGAAAGGAAGCCTATATGGCGTATGGCTATTCTGCGTGCGGTATGTCTGCCCGATAAGCATCATGGCAATCTTCCTGCATCAGTTCGGAGTGATATAGGCATGGGCGGCAGCAATGCTGCAAGTAATAATAAAAACGCAAATAACATCCTTATTGTCAAGATGTTATTTGCGTTTAACGTAAGGTGCAGTGCCATCCCGCATGACAGACTCAGCCTAATCAGTTTTTTACAGGTGCCTTGTAATCCTGTTACAGACTATCTGTAACGGTGTTACAACTAAGCTGTCACAATATTACAAGCCGTCTGTAATTTCAGCATATTTTGCATGTGGTTATGCGAAACGCAAAAAGGCAGGCATCCGTTTCTTATATCTTAATCTGCAATCTTGTCTCCAGTATCGACACAGTGTTGTCTTCGAAGCCCGTGCGAGCCTTTGCCGTAGTAACCGAGCCACGCACGCGCCACAGTATATAGTTGTTGATGTAATAGTTGAACACCAGCGAGTAGTCGTTTACTATTCCTCCCCGTATCTGCGCCTTTCTGGAATTGAGGTCGGAGTAACTGTATCCGAGACACAGTTCCATCGTTCCTCCCTGCGGAATGGCAGTCATGCAGAAGTTGTCGTTGTGCTGGTATGGCTTGCCCTTGATGATGGTACGCACCATTCCGTATGCCCCTGAGCCAATGAATGCAGGCAGCGAGTTGCGCCTGTTGACCTGATTGAAGTAGTATTGTCCCTCGAAACACCACCTGCCGTACGATGCCGTAAGCTCAGGAGTGAACTCAGCCATGAAGCGCGCATCTGTAATCTCCGCCTTCTGCGCAGCCACTGACGAAACGCGTGTGGGGTATGTGCTCATCAGCGTTATCTGTCTGTGGTTCAGTTCGTTGTCTTTGTTGTACTGAGCCGTTTGCAGTCCGCCCGAAATACCTATGGCAAGAATGTTTCCGTTGTCGTCGTGCAGCGGTCTGTAGACCAGTCTCGACACTACACCGACACCCTGATTGCCCGTCTCGTTGCCAGCCCGCATCATCGATTCCTTCTCGCTGAAGAAGCAAAGTGAGCCAAAAAACTTGCTGTCGTGGTGTACGTATTCTGCTCCGAGCTGGTAGTTGTGCGCCAGCGCCATGTTGCTTCGCGGCTCCTCCATGCCCGTTTTCAGCGAGCTGCTGTATGCCGCCTGCAGTCCGTATTGGTTGACGAAAAATCCGGCTCGCGCATAGTCGGTTGGCGAGAAGTCGCGGCGGATATACATGTCCATAGGCGTAACCTTGCCAAACTGCATGCCTGCCTCTATCGTAGCCGACCAGTCGCCGTACTTTGCAGCCACGCCGATGCGCACGTCGGGCACTGCGAAGCCGTCGTTAAGGTCTTTGTTTTCGCTTCCGGCGTCTATAAGCGCAGCGTCCATGAGCAGTCTTGCTACCGGTCTCACTTCCAGTCTGGGCTGGTCTTGACCAAAAATCGCAACGGTGCATAGCAGCATCGTTGCGATCAATGTAATGTGTCTATTATTCATATAGGATAATATCTATTTCTCAAGGGTTTGTGTTATAAATGCCCCTCTTGTCTGTTATTCTGAATATTTGCATTCGCTCGGCAAACTATTTCACCTCCCAGATGTCGTTGGTTTCAAGCAACTCAGAGAAGTTGTGATAGTTTTTCTTCTGCTTGACGTCGTCAATCTGCTTCCAAATGGCGTTGTTGTAAGTAGGCGCCGGCACGTCGCGAATTACTCCGAGAGCCACTGGGAATCCCTCCGACGTGTCCATGAGAGCCAGCTTCATTTGCAATGTGTTGTCCTCGCAGTGTGCATCGTGCACGAGAACATCGTCCATCGTCCATCCGCCTTCGC
The DNA here is from genome assembly GCA_900315545.1 of uncultured Prevotella sp. Taxonomy (GTDB): domain Bacteria; phylum Bacteroidota; class Bacteroidia; order Bacteroidales; family Bacteroidaceae; genus Prevotella. The sequence continues at coordinate 139,327 of OMZM01000001.1, read as the reverse complement.
CAATCTTCACTACCTTGAGGTTGAAACCGTCGCGCACGATACCCATCTCGTCGTTCTCGCCAAAGACAAGTTTCTTGCCGTGTTGCAGGTAGATGGCATTCTTCTTGCGGTTCTCCTTATTATATATAGGGTCGTAAACGCCATTGTTGAAGATGACGCAGTTCTGCAAAATCTCGCATACCGTTGCTCCTTCATGGTTTTGTGCCGCCTTCAGCACTTCCACCGTTTCCGGTCCGTCTGTGGCTACGGTGCGTGCGAAGAATCGTCCGCGTGCGCCAAAGCACAGCTCGGCAGGGCGGAACGGGTCTTCAACAGTTCCGTAAGGGCTCGACTTCGAAACGAATCCGCGTGGCGACGTAGGCGAGTATTGTCCTTTCGTCAGACCATAGATGCGGTTGTTCAGCAATATGATGTTGATGCCTACGTTTCTGCGCATGGCATGAATGAAGTGGTTTCCGCCGATGGCGAGTCCGTCGCCGTCGCCCGATATCTGCCATACGGAAAGTTCGGTGTTGGTTACCCTGACGCCTGTGGCTATTGCAGCGGCACGTCCGTGAATGGTCTGCATGGCGTAAGTGTTGACATAGTAAGGCAGACGGCTCGAACAACCGATACCCGAGATGACGGCAACCTTGTGTGGCGGTATTCCTAATTCTGCCATTGCCTTGTGCAGTGAAGCCAGGAAGAAGTGGTCGCCACAGCCTGGACACCATCGTGGTTGTCCTTTCTTATAGTCTTGAGCTGTATATGTTGTCATATTGTTTTCTCCTTTTTATGTTGTTGTTATGTATCTTACTCTTTTATTATAGCTTCAAATGCATCAGCCAGTTCAGCAACGACAAACGGCTGTCCCTTGACTTCGTTGTACTGATATGGCACAAATCCGTTTATGCGTGCTTTGAGGAAAGAAGCGAGCTGACCCAGATTCTGCTCGGCTACGACTACCTTCTTGTATCTCATCAGCACGTCGGCTGTGTTTTTCGGCAGTGGATTGATAAACGAGAAGTGGGTGTGTGCCACTTTGTAGCCACGCTGCTGCAATTCCTCCATAGCAGAGTAGAGGTGTCCGTATGTACCTCCGAAACCAACGATAAGCAGCTCGGCATCGTCGGCATCGCCCATAATCTCAAGGTCAGGAACAGGAATGTTTGCAACCTTCTCTGCCCTCAGACGGCACATTTCGTCGTGGTTCTGCGGGTCGGTAGATATGGCTCCGGTCTTGCCGTCTTTCTCCAGACCGCCCAGAATGTGTGTGTAGCCTTCCTGACCAGGAATAGCCCAGTAGCGAGCCTTAGTCTTTTCGTCCCTGAAATAAGGAGTATAGTTGTCCTTCATCTCAGGTGTGGCATAGTGCGGATGTATCTCCGGCAGTTCCGCAATGTCTGGCAGACGCCATGCGGCAGAACCATTGGCAATGAAAGCATCGGTCAAGAGAATTACCGGCGTCATGTGCTCAAGCGCAATCTTTGATGCGGCATAAACCGAGTCGAAACAGTTAGTCGGGCTTGTAGCAGCAATTACAGGCATCGGACTTTCTCCGTTTCTGCCGTAGAGTGCCTGCAAGAGGTCTGTCTGCTCACTCTTTGTCGGCAGTCCTGTTGACGGTCCTCCACGCTGAACGTCGATGATGACCAGTGGAAGCTCATCCATTACAGCGAGGTTCATGGCTTCGCTCTTCAGGCAGAGTCCAGGTCCCGATGTGCTGGTGGCAGCCAGTGCGCCGGCAAACGATGCACCTATGGCACTTGCACAGCCTGAAATCTCATCTTCGCACTGTACGGTGATGATGCCAAGCGACTTGTGCTTCGACAGTTCGTGCAGTATGTCGGTGGCAGGAGTGATAGGATATGAACCGAGATACAACTTCAGTCCGGCTTTCTCAGCAGCAGCAATCAGACCGTAAGCCGTAGCCTTGTTGCCTGTGATATCCATGTATCTGCCTGTTGTCTTGTGCTTCGATTCTACGCGGTAGGTAGCCGGGACACTTGCGTGTACGTTGTGTCCGTGATCGTATCCGGCACGCACAACCTTTATATTGTTAATAGCCAGTTCAGGCTTTTTTGCAAATTTGTCGAGCAGATAGTCCTCCACCAGTTTTATGTCTCTATGGAACAACCAGCAGACGAGTCCCAGCGCGAACATATTTCGACACTTCAGTATCGACTTGTTGTCCATGCCGCTGTCAGCAAGACAGTCCTTCACCATTTTTGTTATAGGACAAGCAACCACTCTGTCGCTGTCGATGCCCATCTCGGTAAGATAGTCATCTGTCTTGAACTCAGCTTTCTTAAGGTCGTTTGGACCGAAAGAATTGGTGTCGATGATGATAGTTGCATGTCGTTTTGCATACTGATACTGAGTCTTAAGAGCCGCAGCGTTCATCGCAACCAGTACGTCGCACTTGTCGCCTGGGGTCAGAACTTTTCCTTCTCCAATGTGAACCTGAAATCCACTGACACCAGTCAGCGAGCCTTGCGGGGCGCGAATATCGGCAGGATAGTCAGGAAAGGTAGAAATTCCGTTTCCGACTATAGCCGAAACTGTTGAGAAAATGTTACCAGCAAGCTGCATACCGTCGCCAGAGTCGCCAGAGAATCTTACAACGACTTGGTCGAGGGTTTTCACTTCTAATTCTTCTGCCATAATTTCTTTAAACTTTTATTGTTATGTTATTCTTTCTATTTTTTATGTTTTTCTGTATTTGTCAGTGTTTGCGTCCGAAGTCGGCTGGAATCTCGCCCCACCGCTGTGTGTCCCATTTCTCTATGTCGACAGTTATCGGATTGATGCGCAGCCACTGTTCAGCCCTTGCTATTATGCCGAAAAGTTTTTCGGTCTTTTCGTTTCTCTGCAATGTGGTCTTGCAGTGTTTCTTCTTCAGCCACGTCATGGCATTGTTCGAGTCGGTGTATATAACCTTGCCGCTGATGTTCTTCTGCTTCATCAGTGCAAGCGCGTGGACTATGGCAAGAAACTCGCCAATGTTGTTTGTTCCGTGTAGCGGACCATATCTGAAAACTTCCGTTCCTGTAGCCAAATCAATGGCTCTGTACTCCATTGGTCCCGGATTGCCGCTGCATGCAGCATCCACAGCCCATGCGTTGGCTTTCACTTCCGGCGGAAGTGGCAGTACGGTGTCGTTGCGGTAGTCTGGTGGATTAACTAAGTCCATACCGTCGTCCTGTTACATTCTTTCTGGAACTTCTATGCCAAGAAGAGCCATGCCGTTCTTTATCACTTTAGCAACGTTCTTTGCCAGCACGAGTCTTACTGCTCTCTCTCTGTCGGAGTCAGCATTGAGTATGCTGCATTCGTGGTAGAACTGGTTGAACTGTTTGGTCAGTTCGTAGCAGTAGTTGGCAATTCCGCTTGGTGAATAGTCTTTTCCTGCCTGTTCTACGGCTGCCGTAAACTCGTTCAGTTTCTGTATCAGTTCGGCTTCCTTATCGTTCAGCGGCATGTCTTCGCCAATAGTCTTCTCTATGTCTATGCCCTGTTCTTCAGCTTTGCGCAGTATTGACCTGATTCTTGCGTGAGTGTACTGTATGAACGGTCCTGTGTTGCCGTTGAAGTCGATAGATTCTTCCGGATTGAAGAGCATATTCTTTCGCGCGTCCACTTTCAGTATAAAGTATTTCAGTGCTCCCAGTCCGACGATGCGTGCTATTTCATTTGCTTCATCGTTGCTGATGCCTTCTATCTTGTTTACCTTATCCTCGCTCATTTTCCGTGCATTGTCTATCATCGATGCTATCAGTTCGTCGGCATCGACGACAGTTCCCTCGCGGCTCTTCATCTTTCCGTTAGGCAGTTCCACCATTCCGTAGGAGAAGTGAACAAGTTCCTTGCCCCATTTGAAGCCTAATCGGTCGAGCAGTATAGACAGCACTTGGAAGTGGTAGTTCTGTTCGTTGCCCACGACATATATCATCTTGTCTATCGGGTAGTCATTGAAACGCATGTTAGCTGTTCCAATGTCCTGCGTCATATATACGCTTGTGCCGTCGCTGCGTAGCAGCAGTTTCTGGTCGAGTCCGTCAGCCGACAGGTCAGCCCATACGCTGTTGTCGTCCTTGCGGAAGAATATTCCCTTCTCGAGTCCTTCCTCTACTTTCTTCTTGCCTTCGAGATAAGTCTGCGACTCGTAGTATATCTTGTCGAAACTGACTCCCATAGCCTTGTATGTCTCATCGAAGCCTGCATACACCCATTCGTTCATCTTTTCCCACAGTGCTCTTATTTCTGGGTCGTTCTGTTCCCATTTTACGAGCATGTCGTGAGCCTCGCATATCAGTGGTGCCTCGTCTTTGGCTCTTTTCTCTGCCGTTTCTTCGTCGACACCTTCAGTTATGAGTTTTTCTTTCAGTTCCTTTACCTCTTCGCGGTAATGCTTGTCGAATGCCACATAGTAGTCGCCTATCAGGTGGTCGCCTTTCTTTCCGCTGCTTTCCGGTGTTTCGCCGTTGCCCCATTTCAGCCATGCCAGCATCGACTTGCATATATGTATGCCCCTGTCGTTCACGATGTTGGTCTTCACTACTCGGTTGCCGTTGGCTTCCATTATCTTTGCGAGCGACCATCCGAGCAGGTTGTTGCGCACGTGTCCCAAGTGCAGAGGCTTGTTAGTGTTTGGACTTGAGTATTCAATCATAACGAGCGGGCTGTCGTCAGTTGCCTTTTTCATGCCGAAGCAGTCGTCTGCCTCTATGTCGTTGAGCATGCTTATCCATGCGGCGGGCGAGATGACAAGATTGAGAAAACCCTTCACCACGTTGAAGTCGGCTATTGCCGTGCATTTTGCTTTCAGTTGTTCGCCGATTTCCTGTGCCGTTGCTTCCGGCGACTTGCGCGACATCTTCAGGAAAGGGAAGACAACGAGTGTCAGGTTGCCTTCAAAATCGCTGCGTGTCTTTTGAAGTGCTATTGTGTTTTCGGCAGCTTTCTGTCCGTAGAGTTCCTCTATGACAGACATGGCAGCCTCTATTATTTGCTTTTCTATATTCATTTTTATATTGCTTTTTATTCTGTTATTTTTCTAATTGGGCACAAAGGTATATATTTTTTTTTACATTAATAAATAAAAAAACAAATATCGTCTTTTTCGTTATATAGAAGCGATGAACTTTTCTATTTTCGCCATGCGTTCCAGTATCTGTCGCAGCAGTTCCAGCTGGTTTCTTGTGCGCACGAGATTGTGCTGGTCGTAAGCCGTCTTATAGTATGTGTCGCCGTTCAGGTAGTCGGTTAGGAAACGCGTTGCCTGCATGTACGGAAACAGTGCTACTGCAAACGGCAGGTTCTGCCTTTCTGTTTTTGTCAGGAAACTGGCGGTAGCGCCGATGTAGCCTTCTGTGAACGACTGGAAAATATCTTCTCTGAAGCATACTTTCGACAGGTCTGGCTCGTCTTCAGCCGCTGTGTTTGCCGCTGTGCGCAGGAAGTCGCCGTAGTCGGAAAAGACGTACGACGGCATGACCGTGTCTAAGTCTATGACACACAGCACGTTGCCGTTGTCGTCGACGAGCATGTTGTTCACTTTCGTGTCGCAGTGGCAGATGCGTTTCGGCAGCATTCCCTTTCGGTGCAGTTGTTCTGCCCTGCACATGTCGTCAGCCATGTCTTCTATGACAGCCACCTCTTCTTCTACCTCATGCAGTCGTCCGGCGGCATCGTTGTGTATTGCCTCATCGAGTTGTGCTGCTCTCAGTTCCATGTCGTGAAATCGCGGTATGGTCTCGCCGAGCGTATCGGGAATGTCAGCCAGCAGGCTTTCAAACTCGCCGAAAGCCTTGCCGCAGCTTTTCGCGCTGTTGCAGTCCACGATGTCGAGCGTGTGCGAGTTTGCAATAAACACCGACATTCGCCAGCAGCATCCCTCGTTGTCGACGGTATATGTCCTGCCGCTCGGTGTGTTCAGGAATGTCAGTACGCGCCGGTCTATGTCGTCGGTGCCGCGCTCGGTCAGTTTCATCCTGATGTGCCGTGTTACAGCCTCGATGTTTCGCTGCAATACCTCTACGTTGGTAAATATCTGTGTGTTAATGCGTTGCAGCACATAGTTGGGCGTGCCGGCAGCCTCAGTCTTAACGATGAAAGTATCGTTTATCAGTCCGTTCCCGAGTGGTTCGATAGTGGCGATGTCGCCCTTCAGGTTGAACGATTTTGCTATTTTCTTCAGTCGTTCCATGTTTCTGGCGTTGTCCATAATTATGTTTGATGATGTTTATTTCAGTTAGAAAGCGTATTTAAATCCCTTTGTTTTCGTCCACGCACCTCGTGTAAAGTCGGGTATTGCCACTGGTGCGGAACCGTTTTCTATGCTTATTCTTGACAGTTCCGATATGCAGCACCATTCCGCCATGTCGTAGACGTCGATGTCGAGTGGCAGTCCGCGATGCAGGCAGTATATCAGGCGGTAGTCCATGATGTAGTCCATTCCTCCGTGTCCGCCTACTTCACGTGCCTTTGCCTCTATGTCCTTGACAAACTGCGGCAGGTATTTCCTCGTTATCTTCTTGCTGATGCTGTCGGGCAGTGCAGCGTGCGACGACAGGTTCTGATAGTCGGGCGAGATGTTCTCAGCCAGTGTTTCCTCGCGGAAGCACAGCTCCTCGCGCGGATATTTGCTTGCATATCCGTCGGTACCGGTAATCTGAAACATGCGGCTGTATGGTCTTGGAGTCATCACGTTGTGTTGCAGCAGGATGGTCTTTCCGTTAGCCGTGCGTATGAGCGTCGATGTCTGGTCGCCGTTAGCAAAGTCGTTGCATTCCTTGCCCGTACGCTTTTCCATGTGCTTTTTGCCGTTTACCGACTTCGTATCCATCGAGACGAGATAGTCCATGCGGTCGCCCCTGTGTATGTTCAGCACCTGGCAGTCGGGACCGATGCCGTGAGTGGGGTATACGTCGCCACGATGCTTGTAGTTGTAGTCCAGCCGCCAGTTGTGCCAGTACTCGTCCCAGAACTGGTCGAGGTTGTGCAGGTAAGCTCCCTCCACGTGCAGCACCTCTCCGAAGAGTCCCTGCTGCGCCATGTTGAGGCAAGCCATCTCGAAGAAATCATACACGCAGTTTTCCAGCATCATGCAGTGTTTCCGCGTCAGTTCCGACGTGTTTATGAGTTTCCATATATCGTCCATCGCCGTTGCCGCCGGCACCTCTATCGCAACGTGCTTGCCGTGCTGCATGGCATAGAGTGCTATCGGCACGTGGCTTGCCCAGTCGGTACATATATATACAAGGTCTATGTCGTCGCGCTCGCACAGTTCTTTGTATGCCTCTGTGCCGCAGTATGCCGGCACGTTGTCTATACCGTGAGCCCTCAGTGTCCTCAGCGAGCGGTCTATGGCTTGCTGCTCGGTGTCGCACAGTGCTGCAACCCTGCTGTCGGGGATGTTGCAAAATCGTTCAACGGCACTTGTTCCGCGCATTCCTAGTCCTACAAACCCAATGCGCACGCAGTCTATAGCCGGCGCCGTCATGGCTATGGCATCCAGCTGTCCAGGCTGTCGCTCGGGCACGGCAGTATGTATCGGCTGCGAGAAACCTACGGCAAACTGTATCAGTACAGTAGCGAGAAAAAGCAATCTTTTCATAAATGTCTAATATGTGAAGTCTCTTTGGATAAAAAGCCTAAGACTGCTTGCAGTCTGCCTGCCAGGCAATCTATTGTGCAAAGTTACGCATAAAAGTGCGAAAAGCAAAACGAAATGCTGATTTTCTTTTTGTGATGCAGATGCGGACGGTGCTTTTTAGTCTGTTTTTATGTCTGGCATGAAGTGGAAAAAGGCTAATCAATTTTTGCCCGTTTAGTGTCGCGAGAATGCCCGCGAAAGTCGTTTCGGAAATTGCAGGGGCAAAATATGTCCAAAATTTGCATGTGTCTGTATTTTTCTGACAGTCAATATGTTAGTGCGGAATGCGGTGTTTATGTGTATGAATTGTATATGTTAAAAATGTCAAAGAGCATGTTTGAGATTGTCAAACAGTGTGTTTGAGGATGCCAAACATAGTGTTTGAGGGTGTTGGGCACTATGTTTCGCAGGTCAAAAAATGCAAATTAGACGTGTCAGAGGTACTCTTTGACAATTTTAACAATTATTGCCGACTCGAAAATTAACAGAATTTAGCAGTTTAAAGGACTGTTCCGATTCTATTTTGCAAGTTTTTCCCTGTCAAAATTTTTCATACTTTTTCTGCTCGAAAGAAAATTCTGACGAGTTTGGCACGGTTTTTGCAGGGGCATGATTTTTCTCAGTTCGGAGAGCCGATGCCTCCGAGCCGTTGCCGAAAACCATAAAAACCATTAAAAAACGCTTACTTTGAAATATTTTGCGGCAATATTTTATTGTATCAAAAAAAAAGTGTAATTTTGCACACTTAAACATTACTTATTTTATGGCAGCTAACAAAATCATTCGCAGAGCACTGATTTCTGTATTTCATAAGGAGGGTCTCGAAGACCTGCTGCGCCTGCTTGCAGCATCCGACGTAAAGTTCCTGTCGACAGGCGGAACGCGTGTTTATATCAAGTCGCTGGGCTACGACTGCGACAGTGTCGAGGACATAACGACCTATCCGTCGATACTCGGCGGTCGCGTGAAGACGCTCCATCCCAAAGTGTTCGGCGGCATACTCGCCCGCCGCGCTGTAGAGTCGGACAACGAGGAACTGGCGAAATATGAAATTCCGGAAATCGACCTCGTCGTCGTAGACCTCTATCCCTTCGAGCAGACGGTGGCTTCGGGCGCATCTGAGGCAGACATCATCGAGAAGATAGACATAGGCGGCATATCGCTGATACGTGCGGCAGCCAAGAACTTCAACGACGTAGTCATCGTAGCGAGCCGCGACGAATACGGCGTGCTTGCCGACATAGTCAGGAATGTCGGAGCGACAACCACGCTGGAAGAGCGCCGCATGCTGGCAACACGCGCCTTTGAAGTGTGCCGACAGTATGACACAGCCATAAGCACATGGTTTGCACAGAAATAAGTCAGGAAAAAGAAACAGTAAAAGTAACAGAATAAGCAAATAAAATTATGGGATTTTTTTCATTTATACAGGGTATTGCAATGGACCTCGGTACCGCTAATACCATAATCATCAGCAACGACAAGATTGTAGTAGACGAGCCGTCGGTAGTGGCACTCGACCGCCGCACCGACAAGATGATAGCCGTAGGCGCAAAGGCAAAGATGATGTACGAGAAGACACACGACAACATACGCACCATCCGCCCGCTGAGCAACGGCGTGATAGCCGACTTCTCTGCCTGCGAGCAGATGATGCGCGGACTCATAAAGATGGTACACACAGGCAGCCGCTTCTTCTCGCCGTCGCTGCGCATGGTCATCGGTGTGCCGTCGGGCTCTACCGAAGTTGAGCTGCGTGCCGTGCGCGACAGTGCAGAGCATGCCAACGGACGCGACGTCTACCTCATCTTCGAGCCTATGGCAGCAGCCGTCGGCATCGGCATCGACGTGGAAGCGCCCGAAGGAAACATGATAGTCGACATAGGCGGAGGCTCGACCGAAATCGCAGTCATCTCGCTCGGAGGCATCGTGTCGAACAACTCGATACGCACCGCAGGCGACGACCTGACGGCAGACATACAGGAATACATGAGCCGTCAGCACAACGTCAAAGTCAGCGAGAGAATGGCAGAGCGAATAAAGATACACGTCGGCAGCGCACTCACCGATCTCGGAGAAGAAGCACCCGAAGACTACGTTGTGCACGGACCTAACCGCATCACGGCGCTGCCTATGGAAGTGCCCGTATGCTACCAGGAAATAGCACACTGTCTCGACAAGACCATAGCAAAGATAGAGAACGCCGTACTGTCCGCACTCGAGAAGACACCGCCGGAACTCTATGCCGACATCGTCAGAAACGGTATCTACCTCACAGGCGGAGGCGCACTGCTCAGAGGACTCAACAAGCGTCTGACAGACAAGATAAACATCACGTTCCACATAGCAGAAGACCCATTGCACAGCGTGGCAAAGGGAGCAGGAATAGCACTGAAGAACGTCGACCGCTTCTCTTTCCTTATGCGATAAGAACGTAAAGAAGCATGCGCAACCTCATAGAATTTCTGAAAAACTACAACCACTGGTTCCTCTTCATACTGTTAGAGGTAATCAGTGTTGTGTTGTTGTTCAAATACAACAGCTATCAGGGAAGCGTATGGTTCTCGTCGGCAAATGCCGTAACGGGAAAAATAAACGAAATGAACTCGAAGGTGGAGTCATACTTCTACCTCTCGGCACTCAACGGACAACTGACCGAGCGCAACCTGATGCTCGAACAGCAGTTGCGCACACTGCAGGAACAGATGCTCGACAGCCAGCAGCTGGCACGCTTGAAAGACACAGCCTACTACAACAGCAGCCAGATGCCTCTACTGAGAAACTACAAACTCATACAGGCAAAGGTCATCGACAACTCTGTGGCGCGCCCAGACAACCTGCTGACGATAGACAAGGGCGAGAAAGACGGCGTAAAGGCAGACATGGGCGTGGCATGCGGCAGCGGAATAGTAGGCATAGTCTACATGACGTCGGCACACTACAGCATAGTAATACCCGTCATCAATACACACTCGAACATCAGTTGCGCAATAGACGGACGCGGATACTTCGGATATCTGCGATGGGACGGACGCCTTTCAGACATAGCCTACGTGGAGGACATACCGCGACACGCACGCTTCCGAAAGGGCGACAGAATAGTTACAAGCGGCTACTCGTCGGTGTTTCCGCCAGGAATAATGGTAGGAAAAGTAGAGAAGATATATAATTCAGCCGACGGACTGTCGTACAGGCTGCAAGTCAGGTTGTCGACCGACTTCTCACGCCTGCGAGATGTCTGCATCATCAACGACGAAACAATAGAAGAAAGGCTGAAACTCCTGCGTACGGCGCAAGACTCGATAAAGCCTGAACAGGAAAAATCAAAATAACGACAGAGCAAGGAGAATGAACCTAAGAATAGTCAGAGACATATTGCTGTTTATGTTGTTCTGCATCGTGCATGTGCTGGTGCTGAGCCATATACGCCTGCTGGGACATGCAACACCGATGTTGTATGTCTATTTCATTCTGCTTTTCCCGCGCAACTACCCACGTTGGGCTCTGCTGCTGTGGAGCTTCGCAATGGGGCTCGTGCTCGACTCGTTTGCCAACATGCCGGGCGTATGCGCAGCATCGCTGACATTCATCGGACTGATAAAGCCTTCGGTGCTGGAAATGTTCATGCAGCGCGAGAGTGCGGAAGACCTGAAACCGTCGCTCAACTCTATGGGAACTATTAACTTTTTGCTGTATGTCTCGCTGCTCGTAGTAGTAAACAATGCACTGTTCTTCATGCTTGAGACGTTCAACTTCTACAACTGGCTCAACTGGCTGTGGAACGTGCTGGGATGCTCCGCACTTACAATAGCCATCATAATGGTGCTTGAGACAGTAAGGAGAAAATGACGGCAGCAGAAAAATACGTGAAGTAAATATTAGGATTGGCACAGATGAAAGATTTTCAGTTAGAAAACCGACGTTACGTTATAGCCGGAGTGGCTATAGCCATCGTGCTGATTTATATCGTACGACTATTCACCCTGCAGATAATGAGCGACGACTATAAGAAAAACGCCGACTCTAACGCATTCCTGAAGAAAGTAGACTTCCCCTCGCGAGGCGTCGTTACCGACAGGACAGGCAAGCTGCTGGTCTACAATCAGCCCTCGTACGACATCATGGTCGTAATGAACGAAGCCAAAGACCATATCGACACAATGGAATTCTGCAACACGCTCGGAATAACGAAGGAATACTTCGACAAGCGAATGGAAGACATTAAGGACCGAAGTAAGAATCCCGGCTACTCACGCTTTACGCAGCAGCTGTTCATGAGCCAACTGTCCGACCAGGAATTCAGTGTCTTTCAGGAAAAGATATTCCGCTTTCCAGGGTTCTATATACAGAAAAGAAGCGTGCGGCAGTATAACTATCCCTATGCCGCGCACATTCTCGGCGACGTGGCAGAGGTGTCGCCGTCAGACATAGAAGATGACGACTACTATCAGCCAGGCGACTATATTGGCAAGCTCGGCATAGAACGCAGTTACGAAAAAGAACTGCGCGGAGTGAAAGGCGTGCAGATTTTGCTGCGCGATGCTCACGGCAGAATACAGGGACGATACCAGGACGGAGCTCTGGATACTAAGCCTGTACCGGGAAAAGACCTGCAACTGAGCATCGATCTCGAACTGCAGGCTCTCGGAGAAAGGCTCATGGAGGGAAAGATAGGCTCCATCGTGGCAATCGAACCATCGACAGGAGAAGTGCTCTGCATGGTGTCGTCGCCAACATACGACCCGCGAACAATGACAGGAAGAAACAGGGGAAAGCGACATAAGGAACTTGCCGAAAACCCGTTCAAGCCACTGCTCAACCGCTCTATTATGGGACAATACCCTCCAGGCTCTACGTTCAAGACATCGCAGGCACTGACTTACCTGACCGAAGGCATCATCGGACCGGGTACATCGTTCCCCTGTCCGCACGGATTCAGGTACAAAGGACTGCACGTAGGCTGTCATGGGCACGCATCACCGATAAACCTCATACCTGCAATAGGCACGTCGTGCAATGCATACTTCTGCTGGGGACTGTACTACATGCTTGGCAACAGGCGCAAGTATGGCAGCGTGCAGAACGCCATGAATACCTGGCGCGACTATATGGTCAGCATGGGCTTCGGCTACAGGCTTGGTGTTGACCTGCCGGGAGAGAAAAGAGGACTCATACCAAATGCCGACTACTACGACAACGCCTACAACAAGTCGTGGAACGGACTGACTGTTATCAGTATATCAATAGGACAGGGAGAAGTAAACCTCACGCCATTGCAGATAGCCAATCTTGGCGCTACGATAGCCAACAGGGGCTATTACTATGTGCCGCATGTGGTAAGGAGAATAAAAGGACAGCCACTTGACACGCTCTATACACGCAAGCATGTCTCGAAAGCCAACCGCCGCGCATACGAGCTCGTAGTGGAAGGCATGCGCAGGGCAGTAGTCAGCGGAACATGTAAGGCTGCCAACAGAGGCGACTATCTTGTCTGCGGAAAAACGGGAACGGCTCAGAACAGAGGACACGACCACTCGGTATTCATGGGATTTGCACCGATGAATAGTCCGAAGATAGCCATTGCCGTATACGTGGAGAACGGTGGATTCGGTGCAGACTATGGTGTGCCGATTGGTTCACTTATGATGGAAAAATATATTAACGGAAAGTTGTCTGCATCTTCGGAACAGATTGCAACTGCATTCCAACATAAACGTATAAGATATGGTAAGGCGGACAGATAAGAAACCTGGCGTTTTGCGCTCACTCGATTGGTGGACAATAGCCATATACATGTGCCTGCTCGTCTTCGGATGGGTAAGCGTCTGCGGAGCAAGCTATACATACGGCGACACAGACATATTCAGTCTTTCATCGCGCTCAGGCATGCAGATAGTCTGGATAGGAACGTCAATATGTCTCGGATTTGTAATTCTGATGCTCGACGACCGTTTCTATGATACGTTTGCCTATGTCATCTATGCGGCATTGTTGCTGCTATTGTTTGCCACAATATTCAATCCTCACGAGATAAAAGGCTCGCGCTCGTGGCTCGTAATGGGTCCGCTGAGATTGCAGCCGGCTGAGTTCGCAAAGTTTGCAACAGCGCTGGCTGTGGCAAAGTTAATGAGTGCCTACGGTTTTACCATGTCGCGGTGGAAACATTTTGCAGCCGCAGCAGCCGTAGTCTTACTGCCAATGCTGTTCATCGTCGGACAGAAAGAAACAGGCTCGGCGCTCGTCTACCTGTCGTTCTTCCTTATGTTCTACCGCGAGGGAATGCCTGGCAGCATACTTTTCACTGGCGTGGCAATGGTAATCTATTTCGTTGTAGGCATAAGATACGGCGAAGTGCAGTTGTGGGAAACGCCGACGATGACTGGAACATTTGTCGTGATGCTCCTGATACAGATATTTACAACATCGATGATTGGTATTTATTGCCGCAACAAGCGTGAGATGCGCATGCTGTTATATATATTAATAGGTGTAACGGCAGTGGCTTTACTGTTCTCAAAATATGTAATACCTTTCAACATAGTATGGGTGCAGGTGGCAATAAGCCTTATACTTATGATTTATCTAATATATCAGGGGCTCAGCTCGCGCATTCGCAACTACTATCTCATAGCCGCCTTTTGTCTCGGCTCTGTCATATTCTTCCTTTCGGCAAGCTATATTCTCAACAATGTATTAGAGGTTCACCAGCGCACACGTATCAATGTGCTCTTGGGACTTGAAGAAGACTTGTCTGGAGCAGGCTACAACGTGCACCAGAGCGAGATAGCCATAGGCTCAGGCGGACTTGAAGGCAAGGGTTTTCTTAATGGAACGCAGACCAAGTTGAAATATGTGCCGGAACAAGATACCGACTTTATATTCTGCACAGTAGGCGAGGAGGAAGGCTTTCTCGGGTCTGCAGGCGTACTGCTTCTGTTCCTTGCACTCATACTGCGACTGATATTTCTTGCCGAGCGGCAGCCTTTCCGTTTCTCGCGCATCTATGGCTATTGCGTGCTCAGCATCTTCCTGTTCCATGTTTTCATAAACGTGGGCATGGTGCTCGGTCTGACACCAGTCATCGGTATTCCCCTGCCATTCTTCAGTTATGGCGGTTCATCCCTCTGGGGCTTTACCATTCTTCTTTTCATTTTCCTACGCCTCGATGCAGGCAGAAACATGACAAGAGAATAGAGATATATGTATAAAGTGATGGCTGCATGCCAGCTGGATTGCTTTTCTTTACCTATAAATTTTGCGGTTTACGGCTTTTATTGTATTTTTGCATAGCGTAAAATGGCTTAAATGATATGATGGATTATAAGGATAAGCGTATAGCGGTGCTTCTGTCGGGTGGTGTAGACAGTTCAGTTGTTGTCTACGAACTCGTGCGTCAGGGGCTGAAGCCTGACTGTTTCTATATAAAGATAGGTTCGGAGGAAGAAGAGGAGTGGGACTGCTCATCTGAGGAAGACCTTGAGATGGCTACGTTTGTGGCACAGAAGTATGGATGCAGTCTTGAAGTCATCGACTGTCATCATGAATATTGGGACAAGGTTACACTCTATACTATGGATAAGGTGCGCGCAGGGTTTACCCCCAATCCAGACGTCATGTGCAACCGGCTGATAAAGTTCGGTGCCTTCGACGAGAAGCGTGGGCACGACTACGACCTCATAGCCACCGGACACTATGCTCAGACGGAGATAATCGACGGCGAGAAATGGCTTGTTACGAGTCCGGATCCTGTTAAAGACCAGACCGACTTTCTCGCACAGATATACGACTGGCAGCTGAAGAAAGCCATTTTCCCTATAGGCCACATGATGAAAGAAGAAGTCAGGGCTATTGCCGAGCGCGAGCATCTTGTCAATGCCAAGCGCAAGGACTCGCAGGGCATCTGCTTCTTAGGCAAGATTAACTACAACGACTATCTGCGCCGCTATCTCGGCGAGAATCCCGGCGACGTCATTGAGTTGGAGACAGGAAGGCGTCTGGGGCAGCATAAGGGTCTGTGGTTCCACACCATTGGCCAGCGCAAGGGTCTCGGTTTTGGCGAAGGTCCATGGTTTGCGGTAAGGAAAGACATGGCGAAAAACATTCTTTACGTCAGCAAGGGCTACAATCCCGAGACGGCATACAAGCAGACATTCCATGTCCACGACTTCCATTTCCTTACCCGCGAGGTGCCAATGCAGCGCGTAACGTTCAAGATACGCCACACAGCCGACTATCTGCCAGCCACCGTAATCAGCGAGGGCAACGGCATCTTCCGCGTTGATGCCGATGCGCCAATACATGGCGTTGCGCCTGGGCAGTTCTGCGTTGTCTACGACGAGCAGCACCACCGTTGCATTGGCAGCGGCGAGATATGCTTGCAGGAATAGTGCATGATACTGTTTTTTCACAGAATATTCATTAACTTAACCCCCTGAAAGATATGATTATTACGACAACACCAAGCATTGAAGGACATCCCGTACAGTCGTATAAGGGTGTCGTAACAGGCGAAACCATCATCGGTGCCAATGTCCTAAAAGACTTTATGGCAGGACTGCGCGACTTCTTCGGAGGCAGGAGCGCTGCCTACGAGAAGGTATTGGCAGAGGCTAAGAATACTTCCATGCGCGAGATGCAGGAGCGTGCAGAGGCTATGGGTGCCAATGCCATAATAGGTGTCGACATCGACTACGAGACGATAGGCGAGGGCAACACCATGCTTATGGTAGCGTGCAGTGGTACTGCCGTTGTCATCTGAGCATAGTCGCAGCAATATCAGTAAACAAGCAACAGGGCAACTGACAGTGTCGGTTGCCCTGCTGCTTATGTCTGTCTGTCTGCCGCCATAAGCCTATCTGAGCGAGTCGGTCAGAGTCTTATTTCCATTTGTGGCGATATGCGTGTTATTTCACTAATCTTGAAATTATCTTTTCATCAATACCTTCCATCCGCTTTTGCCATTCTTTTTCAGACAAAGCAGCATGCTCACTGCAAATAGGATTACTAATCCGACAAGAATATAAGATAATTGATATTCACTCTCATTATAATTAATAATATAGTATAAGAGTTGAGAGACAATTATTCCGTAAACAATAATTACTCCCCATGCTTTTTGCCTTATAATCTCTATAAATCCGATAAGTTTCAGTAAGTGGAAAGCAAGTACATGAAGGTTGCTTACGGAAATACTTGACTCGAGCAGCATGCGCACGAGCACAATAATCTCCTTTGTAGCGAAAAATCCAAAGATTAGAATAATTATTGGATTCAGTTTGTTTTTTGAAAAATAGTTCTTAATAAAAGTAAGCATAATGATAATATTGGATACGTAATTCAGTATAACTATTTATCTGAACGAGTCGGTCAGCAGTTTTATTTCCCTTTGCGGCGATATGCGTTCGTACAGTATGTTGTAGACTGCATCGAGTATCGGCATGTTCACGTGCAGGTGCCGGTTTATTTCCTTCATGCATTTCGTGCCGAAATATCCTTCGGCTATCATCTCCATTTCTATCTGTGCAGCCTTCACGGAGTAGCCCTTGCCTATCATTGTTCCGAAGACGCGGTTGCGCGAGAAGTTGGAATATCCCGTAACGAGCAGGTCGCCGAGATACACTGAGTCGTCCACGCTGCGGTCTATCGGGTTTATAGTGCTGAGGAATCGCGACATCTCCTGTACGGCGTTCGACATCAGCACAGCCTGGAAGTTGTCGCCGTAGTTCAGTCCGCTGCATATTCCGGCACATATAGAGTAGACGTTTTTCAGCACCGACGAGTATTCTATTCCTATCACGTCCGACGATATTTTCGTCTTTATGAAGTTGTTGCTCAGTATGTTTGTGAACGCCTGCGCCTTGTCTATGTCGGTGCATCCTATCGTCAGGTACGACAGTCTCTCGAGTGCCACCTCCTCAGCGTGCGACGGTCCGCCTATGCAAGCCAGGTTTTCCTCCGGCACGTCGTAGACTTCGTGGAAGTATTCCGAGCAAACGAGGTTTTCGTCTGGCACGATACCCTTTATCGCCGTTACTATGAATTTGTCCTTTATGCGTGTCTTCAGTTTCTTCAGATGGCTTTTCAGGTAAGGCGACGGTGTTACGAACACGAGCGTGTCGTATTGCTGTACTATCTTGTTTATGTCGCTCGAGAAGTTTATCTCGTCGATGTTGAAGTGTACGGTAGTAAGGTATGCCGGGTTGTGCGACATTCTCTTGAAGTCTTCAATCCTGTCGTCGCGCCTCATGTACCATCCTATGTGGTGCGTGTGGCTTATGATAATCTTGGCTATGGCTGTTGCCCAGCTTCCGCCGCCTATTATTGCTATCTTGCCGCAGTTGAACATTATTTCTTTTTTCTTCTATTCTTGAGCGTTGGCGTTGTCAATCCATGCCTGCACGTCTGCCACGCTTGGCTTGTCGTAGCCTAACTTGTATTTCTTGTTTACGTCGCCTATTTTCTGTTGCAGTCCCTGTGCTTTCTCGTTCTTTATGTCTGCCACGAGATAGAATCCGCACTTGTTGAGCACTGCTATCCATTCTTCCGGCACTCCCACAGCCTGCCATTCCTTAGCCGAGCTGCGCGGTGCTTTCTTTTCGGGGCGCATCTGTGGGAAGAACAGCACTTCCTGTATGTATGTCTTTCCTGTCATAAGCATCACCAGTCGGTCTATGCCGATGCCTATTCCCGATGTCGGCGGCATGCCGTATTGCAGTGCGCGCAGGAAGTCCTGGTCTATTATCATAGCCTCGTCGTCGCCCTTGTCGGCGAGTTTCATCTGTTCCACGAAGCGTTCTTCCTGGTCTATCGGGTCGTTCAGCTCGCTGTATGCGTTAGCCAGTTCCTTGCCGTTTACCATCAGTTCGAAGCGCTCGGTCAGTCCGGGCTTGCTGCGGTGCATCTTCGTCAGTGGCGACATTTCCACAGGGTAGTCGGTGATGAATGTCGGCTGTATGAACGTTCCTTCGCAGAACTCGCCGAACAGTTCGTCTATGAGCTTGCCCTTGCCCATTGTCTCGTCCACTTCCATGCCTTTCTCCTTGCAGAAGTTGCGTATTTCCTCCTCGCTCTTGCCGTTCACGTCGAAGCCGGTTTTTTCCTTAATGGCATCGAGTATAGGCAGTCGGCGGTAGGGAGCCTTGAACGAAACGAGGTTGCCGTCAATCATGCACTCGGGCTTTCCGTTCACGGCGGTGCATATTTCTTCGAGCAGTTGCTCGGTGAACGACATCATCCAGTTATAGTCCTTGTACTGCACGTACAGTTCCATGCATGTGAACTCAGGGTTGTGGTTGCGGTCCATACCTTCGTTTCTGAAGTTCTTGCCTATCTCGTAGACACCTTCGAAGCCGCCCACGATGAGTCGTTTCAGGTAGAGCTCGGTAGCGATGCGCATGTA
Organism: uncultured Prevotella sp.; assembly: GCA_900315545.1. Lineage (GTDB taxonomy): Bacteria > Bacteroidota > Bacteroidia > Bacteroidales > Bacteroidaceae > Prevotella. The sequence continues at coordinate 120,293 of OMZM01000001.1, read as the reverse complement.
CATGTCCTGGTTCAGTGCGTTGAAATGCGTCGTGAACGGGCGTGCCGATGCTCCTCCGGCTATCGATTGCAGTGTAGGTGTCTCCACTTCGGTATATCCTGCGTTGTCGAGCACGCGGCGCAGGGTGCGCAGCACGGTGGCGCGTTGCAGGAAGGTGTCCTTCACGCCCTCGTTTACCACGAGGTCGACATATCTCTGTCGGTAGCGCAGTTCGGGGTCGTCGAACTTGTCGTAAGCCACGCCGTCCTTGTATTTCACTATCGGCAGCGGTTTCAGGCTCTTCGACAGCAGAGTCATTTCCTTAGCGTGTACCGATATTTCGCCCGTCTGCGTGCGGAAGACGAAGCCCTTTACGCCCACGAAGTCGCCTATGTCGAGCAGTCGCTTGAACGTCGGGTAGTCTATCGGTCGGTGTGTCGTGCCGTCGCCGTCGGGCTGGTATGCCTCTGCGGCAGCGTTTATGTCGTCGCGAGTAACGTAGACCTGTATTCTGCCCTTCGAGTCTTGCAGCTCTGCGAAGGCAGCCTTGCCCATCACGCGGCGTCCCATCAGTCGTCCGGCTATGCATACTTCTTTCATGTCGGCGCCTTCCTCGACGCTCCATGTGCCGTTCTCGACGTTGTTTTTTATGTCGGCAGAGAAAGCATCGGTTGGGTACTCGGCTGCCGGATAGGGGTTGATGCCCATGTCGCGCAGTTCCTGCAGGCTCTGTCTGCGGCCTACTTCCTGTTCACTCAGTTCTAAAATATTCATATCTTTTGTTTCCTTTGTTTTTCTTGTTTTCAGACAATTCTTTTCTATTGAAAAGACTATATTGCCTGCAAAGTTACAAAAAATCCGTTTAACGAGAGCAAAATAAACAGATTTATTGTGTCGGGCATGTGGATTTTATACAATAAGCGAGCGAAAGCAGCATGTTCATGGTAAACTGTAATCACGCGAAAAGCACAGCCGTTACGTTTCCAGCCGGCAGCATGTTTGTAAAGATTTTTTGTCAAAAAACGCCCTCGTGAGTGCCCTCGATGCCCGTTCCGGAAATCGCAAGGGCAAAATATGCCCGTTTTTTGCGTGCAAGTTGCAATCGTCTGACGTTCAAGCCGATAGCCCTGAACATAAGGCATCCGTGCGATAAATGCAAGTGTTAAAATTGTCAAACACACTGTTTGAGCGCCTCAAACAGTGTGTTTGACAACCTCAGACATAGTGTTTGGGAGTGTCAGAGGCTAAGTTTTGCAAGCCCATTTCTAAGCAAAAAGCATGTCAAACATACTCTTTGACATTTTTAACACATGCCCCTGACACCAAAACCACCCCTCAAAGAGCCACTTTTTTCTCTGTTTCGACATAAAAACCATACAGTGCTTTGTAAAGATTTTTCATCATTTCTACTGCCCGCCTTTACCGCCCTGCCGACAGTAAATGGCAAGTGCCGTTTTTACGTTGCCGCATGTCGCAACCGCAAAGAAAAGGAGAAATAATTTTGTTTCTTTGCGCGATTAGTTGTACCTTCGCGCGACGAAAAACAGAAATACTTGATTTGAGATGCAGTATATAGGCGAATTGATATCAATAGGCGTTGCCGCGTCGTGGACCGTTGCCGCGCTTGGCTCAGAGATAGGCAGCCGCAAGGTGGGAGTGGTAGCCATGAATGCATGGCGGCTGGGCGTGGCGTTCCTCCTGTCGTGCGTGCTGATGTACTTCGTTTTCGGCAGTCCCGTGCCGCAGTATGCCAGCGTCCCGACAGTCGGCGTGCTGCTGCTGTCGGGCGTGATAGGCTTCTTCTTCGGCGACTGGTGCCTGTTCAAGAGCTACATGGTCATCGGCTCGCGCTTCGGAATGCTCTTCATGGCTATGGCACCTATGTTCACCGCCTTCTTCGCATGGATTATTCTCGGGCAGGAACTGGGCTGGCGACCGCTGCTGGCAATGGCTGTAACGCTGACAGGCATATCGGTCGTGGTGCTCGGTCGTGGCAAAGACCACCATCTGCACCTGCAACTGCCTACGAAAGGCATACTCTACGGCATCGGCGCAAGCGTGGGACAGGGTTTGGGACTGGTGCTGAGCAAGATAGGACTCGACGGCTACGAGCACGACGTGCCGCAGGCATTGCTGTCCGAAGTGGAAGGCATGCTGCCCTTTGCAGCCAACATGATAAGGTGTCTGGCAGGCTTCGCGTGCTTCATGCTGCTGCTGATGATACGGCGGCAGACCGACATTCTGCGCACCAGCAGCCGCGACCGAAAGTTCATGACGATAATGCTCATCGTCGTGCTGACAGGTCCGTTCATAGGCGTGGGCTTCTCGCTGATGGCAATACAGTACACTGCTGCCGGCATAGCAAGCACCATACAAGCCACTACACCTATATTAATAATAGTGCCTACATACTATCTCTTTAAGCAGCCGATAACCGCACGCTCGGTCGTGGGCGCTGTCGTCTCGGTGGTTGGCGTGTCGCTTTTCTTCCTGCTCTGACGCTTTGGCTCAGCCGAAGACAGCGATGCATACCGAAAAGAAAAGCAAGACATTTCTTTTTTTATTTCGCTCATTTCAATAAACTTTACGCTAGTAACCCCATTTTGATATAAAAAATAAATGAGTTTATTTTGTTTTGCTACCGAATATTATTAACTTTGCAGGCAGGTCGGAAATGGATTCCGACTCGGAAACGACGTCAAGAAACTAATAATATCACGATTATGAAAAATATTCAGTTGGAAACTTCACAAGCCGTATGCTTTCTGCGGCATGACGATATGTCTACAATAGGGCAGAAAGTGAAGCTCGCTCACATGTCGATGGAGCAGGGAATATGCAAGGGTAACGACTTTCTCGGATGGCTGCACTTGCCTTCGGCGATATCAGGCGAGTTCATTCAGGAGATAGAAGACACTGCCGCAACGCTCCGCAAGGAGTGCGACGCCATCGTAGTGGCAGGTATAGGCGGCAGCTATCTTGGTGCTAAGGCTGTCATAGAGGCTCTCGGAAACTCTTTCGCATGGCTGAAGCACGACACGAAGCCTGTCATACTGTTTGCCGGAAACAACATCGGAGAAGACTATCTGGCTGAATTGACAGAATATCTGAGCGACAAGCGGTTTGGAATTATCAACATCTCTAAGAGCGGAACGACAACGGAGACAGCTCTCGCGTTCAGACTTCTGAAGCGCCAGTGTGAGCAACAGCGCGGCAAGGAAACGGCACGACGTGTCATAGTTGCCATTACCGACGCCGTGAAAGGAGCTGCACGCAAATGCGCAGAGACAGAAGGCTACAAGACATTTGTCATACCCGACAACGTGGGCGGACGCTTCTCTGTGCTCACACCTGTAGGCTTGCTGCCGATAGCGTGTGCCGGATTCAATATAAAGGAACTTGTCAGAGGCGCACAGACTATGGAAAAGGAATGCTCGGCAGATGTGCCCTTCAACGAAAACATAGCACAGCAGTATGCTGCAATACGCCAGTTGCTCTACTACAACGGCAAGAAAATAGAAATCATGGCTAACTATCAGCCTAAACTGCACTATATAGCCGAATGGTGGAAGCAACTCTACGGCGAGAGCGAGGGCAAGGAAGGAAAGGGACTGTTCCCAGCTTCGTGCGACTTCACTACCGACCTTCACTCTATGGGACAGTGGATACAGGACGGCGAAAGGTCAATCTTCGAGACCGTTATAAGCATAGAAAAGACAAACAGGGAGTTGCTGTTCCCTGCCGACGACGATAATCTTGACGGACTGAACTTCCTCGCCGGAAAACACATCGACGAGGTAAACAAGATGGCAGAGCTCGGAACAAGACTCGCACACGTAGACGGCGGAGTGCCAAACATACGCATCGTGATGCCGCAACTCAACGAGTTCTATATAGGCGAGCTGCTATATTTCTTCGAGGTTGCCTGCGGAATAAGCGGCAACATGCTTGACGTCAACCCGTTCAACCAGCCTGGTGTGGAAGCATACAAGCGCAATATGTTTGCCCTGCTCAACAAGCCGGGATATGAAAAGGAAAGCGAAGAAATTAGGAAACGTCTCAACAGTTAACATACGGACCTATAACCAAATACTTTGAACGATACACTATGAATGGTAAACTACCGACAGGCATACGCGCGGCACTGTTCGACATGGACGGCGTCCTGCTCGATTCCATGCCTACACATGCACGTTGCTGGAGAGAGTCGATGAGACTTTTCGGCATCAGCATGCCCGATATCGAGACCTATCGAATAGAGGGGATGCGCGGAATAGAGATATGCAAGATGAAGGCTCGCGAGCAACTCAACCGCGAGATAAGCGACGAGGAAGCGCAGAAGATGTACGACGAAAAATCGAAGGCTGTCGACTCCAGTCCTAAGCCAAAGACGATGGACGGCGTAAAGCATCTCATGGAGCAGATGAAAGCCGACGGACTGAAGATAGTGATAGTAACAGGCAGCGGACACCGCTCACTGCTCGACGACCTCGAAAACCGATTTCCGGGACTCATAGACCCCGAAATGATGGTTACAAGCTACGATGTTGAGCACGGCAAGCCACACCCAGAACCATATCTCAGAGGCATGGAGAAAGCAGGAACAAAGCCCGAAGAAACCATCGTAGTGGAGAATGCACCTCTCGGGGTGCGCTCGGCAAAGGCAGCAGGAGCATTCACCATTGCCGTCAACACAGGTCCATTGCCAAAGGAAGCACTGCTCAGCGAGGGGGCTGACATGCTGTTCGACAGGATGACAGACCTCGATGAACAATGGAAAAACATAAAAAACTAAAAACAAAAAGCATGAAAAAACTATTTAATTTCTTGTTTCTTGCAGCGACAGTAGTATCTGCTGCACTCGTGTTATCATCGTGTGGCGACGACGAAGAAGTAGTGGAAATGCCGCAAAAGTCAAACATCAAGTTTGTAGTAGACAACATAAGCGACGACATGCACGCCTTCTACGACATCACGGTAACCTATCGCGACCTGTCCGGCACACTGCATAAGGAGACAGTAGACGGTCGCTCATGGGAATACAGCGAGAGCAATGGCGCTGCCGGCGCTCCAATCTATCTTCTCATAGAGGCTAATCTGCGCACAACAGAAGTGGCTCACGAGAAAGAATCCTACGAACTGAGCTATCATTACAGCTTCAACTACTATAAGCCGGCAACTAAGGCTGTGAGCGAGAATCCTACTGTCTGGAAGAAAACGCTTAGTCGCGACGCACTGACAGAATACCTTGCCGACCCAAAGAACGCCCACATTCTCATTAAGAGTGTCAGCCGTTAGTAGGCTGACGGCTTAGATATCAATGTAAATAAGACTATGGATGTAGAGGAAATAAAGAAGATTATAGAGAAATCGCCTAACCTTTCTACGGCTCTGGGCATGGAGTTCATATCCACACCAGATGACGATATGTGTATGGCACGCATGCGTGTTGACGAGCGTAACCGTCAGCCGTTCGGATTTCTCAGTGGCGGTGCATCGCTGGCATTGGCAGAAAACCTTGCCGGAGTAGGCTCGTCTGCCATCTGTCCGGGCAAGATTTGCGTCGGAATAAACGTCAGCGGAAGCCATGTAAAGGCTGTTGTCGAGGGCGAAACAGTAACGGCAACGGCGCGACTCCTACAGAAAGGACGCAAGCTGCATGTCTGGACAATAGACATACGCGACTCGCAGGAAGACTTGATTTCTACAGTACACGTAACCAACTATATCATTCCTTCTAAGAAAAGCGAGTAGATGGCGCCGCAGTTGCATAGTTACGAAGCCTTTGCCATGTATCGTCTGCCAGACAGCGATACGGTAGTGAGCATTGCACAGACAAGTGGCAAGCCAGAAGAATTATGTCGTTTCGGCGACATCGACCGTCATAGCGGGTTTGTTGCTGCACCTTTTGCCATCACAGACAGCGAGCCTGTCGTGATCATACGTCCCGATATTGTTACGGAGACACATGTTGACGACATTGCAGACGACAATATCGAGATACCCAAAACGCTTGCCGACGAGGCTCGGCAGGCAGAAAACCGCCTACAGTATGGGTCTGTTTTCAAGAAATTTCACAGCATGTTGACATCAGGCGAATACCGCAAGATAGTCCTTGCACGCAGCGAAGACGTCTTCTTCGACTGCCAGCCTCTGGAAGAAAACATGCAGAAAACCGTTGCGACGGCACTATTCCACCGTGCCTGCCGTCGCTATCCGCACCAGTTTGTAGCACTCATTTCAACGGGAAAGACAGGTCTTTGGCTTATGGCAACGCCTGAAATTCTGCTTACCATGCGCAGTCGTGAGGGCAGGAGCATGGCTTTGGCAGGAACTATGCGTGTTGACGATGTTTGCAGCGGTGCCGACGGCAGCGGAGAAAAGCCTGTATGGACACAGAAAAACCGCGACGAGCAGCAAGTCGTAGCACAGTATATCAGTCAGCGGCTAAAGCCTTTCACAGAGAAGATTGCCGTCAGCAATCCCCACACCGTCAGGGCGTCTAACGTTTGCCACTTGCAGACAGACTTCCTGTTCACACTTGCCGACGGTGCCACGACGGCAGATATCATATCCGAACTTCATCCCACACCCGCTGTTTGCGGACTCCCCAAAGAGTCGGCACAGCGTTTCATTGTCGATAATGAGTCTTGTCGACGAAGCTATTACAGTGGTTTCGTTGGCGAACTGGCTCTCAACGGCTCGACAAACCTCTATGTATCACTGCGCTGCATGCAGATTTTGCCCGACCGCTTCCGACTATATGCAGGCGGCGGACTTATGAAAGAGAGCGTCGAGGAGCAGGAATGGCAGGAAACATGTGCCAAGATGCAGGCGATGAAGGAACTATTTTGAATATTATGTACAGTAATAAAGATAATGTAAATATACTCACTTCGCAACTCGTAGGCTATGGCATCCGCCATGCCGTAGTATGTCCCGGAAGCCGAAATGCCCCCATTGTCCACAATCTTAATACCCATCCGCAGATAGCCTGCCATGCCGTAACCGACGAGCGCAGTGCTGCTTTCTATGCCATTGGCTTGTGTCTTGCCACCGACAGCCCTGTCGTGGTGTGCGTAACGTCGGGCAGTGCGCTCATGAATGTAGCCCCTGCCGTCGTCGAAGCCATGTATCAGCATCTTCCGCTGATAGTGGTCAGTGCCGACCGCGCCCCTCAGTGGATAGGTCAGCAAGACGGTCAGACCATGCCGCAGCATGGTGCTTTGCAGCAGTTTGTTCGCCATTCGGTCAGTCTGCCAGAGCCTTCCAACGACGAGCAGCGATGGTATTGCCGTCGACTGGTAAACGAGTGCCTTGTCGCATGTCGCAAAGGCTGTGGCGCACCGGTGCACATCAACGTGCCGATAAGTGAGCCTTTGTTCGATTTTACCGTCAGTACGCTGTCCGAAGCACATGTCGTAAGGTTTGTGGAGCCAGGCGTGCAGGCAGGCAACATTGGCGAAATGATGCGCGAACTGTTGTCGGCTGAGCGCCCGATGCTGGTTGTCGGACAAGCAAACAACGAGCATCTCTGTGAAGAAGACATACGTCTGTTGTCGCAAAAAATGGTAGTTGTGCGCGAGCCCCTCAGCACTTCCTATGTCGAGCGCTGCCCGATAGACATGGCAGTCAGTGCCATCAGCGGACAGAAGGATTATCAGCCCGACTTCCTGCTGTATGTGGGCGACGCCATAGTCAGTAAGAATCTGAAGCATTTCCTGCGCCGTTGCGACGGTTGCAGAGAGTGGATTGTCAATGCCGACGGTGCGTTTTACGATACGTTCACCCATCTTTCCGGCATTGTGCAGGCACATCCTGCCGACATTCTGCGCCATATAGCCCAAGCAGCAGACACATTTGATGCCGCCGACCGCCGACAGTCGTTCCTTCGCATGTGGCAGGAGTTGTTGCAGAAGTGTTGCGACAAGGTAGACAGCCATGTGCCGTCGTATTCGCAACTGATGGCTGTGAAGCATTTCGAGCAACTCATCGACACTCTCGACATGCCTCACAGCGTGCATTATGCCAACAGTATGGCGGTGCGTCTGGGCTCGCTTTTCGCCCGACACCACATCTTCTGCAATCGCGGAGTCAACGGCATCGAGGGCTCGCTGTCGACAGCCTGCGGCTACAGTCTGGCTTCCGACGGGCGCGCATTCTGCGTAACGGGCGACCTGAGCTTCTTCTACGACAGCAACGCCCTGTGGCAACAAGAGTTGAAAGGCAACCTGCGCGTTTTGCTGATAAACAACGGCAGGGGTGCTATTTTCGGCAACCTGAAGGGCTTGGAACTGTCGCCGGCGCGCGAAAAACTTGTTTCTGCGTCGCACGAGGCTGATGCTCAGGGAGTTTGCCGACAGAACAACATCACTTACCTTACTGCTGCTGATGCTGCCGAGCTCGACTGCCGGCTGCGCCAACTCGTCTTTGGAGAGAGCGACAGACCGATGCTGCTCGAGGTGTTTACCGATGCCGACGTCGACAGCACCGAGTTCCGGCAGATAATGGCAGTGTAGACAACATACAGTAACAACGTAAAAACACATATAAGAAATGGCAAAAAGAGAATGGAAAAACGTCAGAGATTTTGAAGAAATCCTGCTGGAAGAATACAATGGAATAGCAAAGATAACCATCAACCGTCCGCGCTATCGCAATGCCTTTACACCCAAGACCACATGGGAGTTGTCGCAGGCGTTCAGCTGGTGTCGCGAAGCACAGCACATCAGCGTAGTCATACTGACCGGAGCAGGCGACAAAGCCTTCTGCTCGGGTGGCGACATGCACGTCAAGGGGCGTGGCGGCTACGTCGACGAGGCAGGCATACCTCGTCTCAGCGTGCTCGATGTGCAGATGCAGATACGCCGCTTGCCAAAGCCGGTCATTGCTATGGTCAACGGCTATGCCATTGGCGGAGGCCACGTTTTGCATCTCGTGTGCGACCTGACGATATGTTCCGACAATGCCATCTTCGGGCAGACAGGTCCGAAGGTAGGCTCTTTCGATGCAGGTTTCGGTGCCAGTTACCTCGCCCGCATCGTAGGACAGAAGAAGGCAAGAGAGATATGGTTCCTCTGCAAACAGTATGATGCCGCTGAAGCCGAGCGCATGGGACTCGTCAACAAGGTTGTGCCCTTCGACCGCCTGGAGGACGAATGTGTGGAATGGGCAGAAATAATGATGGAGCGGTCGCCGCTCGCACTGAGGATGATAAAGGCAGGACTGAATGCCGAACTCGACGGACAGGCAGGCATACAGGAACTGGCTGGCGACGCCACGATGCTCTACTACTTCCTCGACGAAGCTCAGGAGGGTGGCAAGGCGTTCCTCGAAAAGCGCAAGCCCGATTTCTCGAAATATCCGAAGATGCCGTAGCGCGCCGATAGGGCAATTTCCTTACCTACACATACGCTTTGGCACTCTCACAGCAAAAACCGTGCCAAACTCATAGACGACTGCCGTCGGAAGGCTGATTTGTGATTTTTTTTTGACAAAGAAAAAGTCTTCAAATAGAACAAAATTAGCCTTCCGAACGGCAAAAATATGTTAATTCCATGACCAAATATAATTGTTAAAATTGTCAAAGAGTATCTTTGACACACCTAAATCGTGTTTTTCACCCTGCCAAATACTTCATCTGACATGCTCAAACACTGTGTTTGAGCTCCTCAAACAGTGTGTTTGACAATCTCAAACATACTCTTTGACATTTTTAACACTAATGTTTTTTGCACACAAGGCTTATATTTCCAGATAACATTCTGATTGTCAGACCATTGCAGATACACGCGAAATACGCTCGTATTTTGCCCCTCAGATTTCCGAAACGACTTTCGCGGGCATTCTCGCGACAGTAAAACGCCCGAAAATTGATTATTGTTTTTCTCGTCAGCCGACACAATCTTGGTGTTCGCAAGGTTAAAAAGTGTCAATCAATCAGCATTTCCAAATTTATTAGTAAATTTGCATTTATATATCGAAGACACACATAATATAACAAAAACACGCAATGAGAAAACTCATATCACTACTTTTGACGGCTTGCTGGGCAGCAGGCTTGTCGGCGCAGAACACTGAAAGTCTTGCCGGCTCGTGGGTCGGTAAGCTGGAAATAGGTAAAACATCGCTGACGGCTGTATTCAATTTCGTGCAGAAAGGCGACAGTCTGGTCTGCACCTTCGACAGTCCCGACCAGGCTGCAAAGGGTTTTCCCGTGAAGAAAGAATATCTCGGCAGCGACTCGCTCTCGCTCAATGTCGAGGCAATTGGTGCCGTCTATCGGGCACGCCGGCACGGCGACACGCTCGAAGGCACATTCGTGCAGGGCAGTTTTTCCATTCCCCTGACAATGGCGAAAGGCAAATACGAGTTGCCGAGACCGCAGCAGCCGAAGCCGCCATATCCCTACCAGACGGAGGAAGTGGTGTTCAGCAACGAAGCCGACGGTGCCACACTGGCAGGTACGCTGACCTATCCGCTCGGCTACAAGCGTGGAAAGAAAGTGCCGGTGGTGCTGATGGTGTCGGGCAGCGGACAGCAAAACCGCGACGAGGAACTGATGGAGCATAAGCCGTTTCTCGTCATTGCCGACTATTTCGCACGCAACGGCATAGCCACGCTGCGCTACGACGACCGAGCAACGGCGGCTTCAGTAGGCGGCGATGTGCTGAACGCAACGACCGAAGACTTCATGCGCGATGCTGCCGCAGGCATGGACTATCTGCGAAAGACAAGGAAATTCAGCAAGATAGGCTGCATAGGGCACAGCGAGGGAGCATCCATAGCCTTCATGCTGGCAGCAAGAGGCAACGCCGACTTCATTGTGTCGATGGCAGGCATAGGCGTCAAGGGCGACAGTGCGCTTACGGCACAGTACAACCGAATACTGCAGTTGTCGGGCATGGACGGCAACTTTACCGTAGCCGACTACCGCGAAATGGTAGCATCGCTGATGGATATTAAATGGATGACATGGTTCATCGACTACGACCCGACCGGCGATATTGCAGCCACGCGATGCCCCGTGTTTGCGCTGAACGGCAGCAACGACTGTCAGGTTACGTCGGAACTGAACCTGAAGTCGATAGAGCAGACACTGCCACGCAGCGGGAAAAACCGCGTGAAGGAATACCCGTCGCTCAACCATCTGTTTCAGCACTGCACGACGGGACTGCCCGACGAGTATGTGAAAATAGAGGAAACCATCTCGCCGGAGGTGCTTGCCGACATGGCAGAGTGGATAAAATCGGTGGCGAAATAGACACTATCACCACCGGAAATATTGCAGAAACAATAAGAAACAATATAAGAATGGACTCGCTGAAAGACTATTTCTACAGTTTACATGGCGACGGCGACATGCCAATGCAGCCATACGAGATACACAGCTGTCCCGAACTGATATGCCGAATACGGCAAGTGGGATTTCTGCCACTGCTCGACAGCGGCATAAAAGGCTATTGCGCCGAAAGCATGATGGCAGAGGAATGCCGCTACACGGTGCTGCCCGACGGCTCATGGGAATGGCCCCTGTGGCAGTGGAAGGGACAGGCTGTAACCGAAGGCAACAGTGTCTATGGCAAGTTTTTCGCAGGAAAGGCAGGCTTTGTGAGCCTCGACTGGTGGGCTGACTTCTGCAACTGGCGCCGCAGCCGCAATCCGCAGCCAGAAGAAGGGAGCATAGAAGAAATGATACTTGCCACGCTGCGCGAGCACGGCAGCATGATAACGCGCGAGCTGAGGGCAGCATGCGGATTTACGGGACCGAAGATGCGCTCGAAGTTCGACAGCTACATCACACGCCTGCAAATGGGATGCCACATCGTAACCGAAAACTTTGTCTATCCCACTGACAGGCACGGACGCGAATATGGCTTCGGATGGGCACTGCTGACAACCCCCGAACAACTGCTCGGCAGAGATGCCTGCCAGTGCGACCACATGCCGGAGGAGTCATACAGGCTAATGTCGGAGCACCTTGCATGCCTGCTCCCAAACGCCACCGAGAAGCAAATAGCCAAGATGCTGAAATGACATGAGGCAGACAACAATACATAATATGTAACAGGAAAGACGATGAAAAAAATTATAAATACATGGAACGACAATCCCAGATACAACTGTTTCGGTTGCGGAACACGCAATCCTTACGGACTGCACATGGAGTTTTATGAAGACGGCGACTACATAGTCAGCCGCTGGCAGCCGCAGCCAAACTATCAGGGATGGATAGACACGATGCACGGAGGAATACTCAGCACGCTAATAGACGAGGTTAGCAGCTGGGTTGTAACGAGAAAGATGCAGACATGTGGCTATACGACCAACCTGAACGTGAAGTTCAGAAAGGCAATATCTACAAACGAGCCCATGATAACGGTGCGCGGAAAAGCCGTAAGACAGCTGCGCAACCTGCTGTTCATACATGCCGAGATACTCAACGACAGTGGCGACGTGTGCGTGGAAGGCGAGGTAACATACTACATGGTAGATGCCGAGCGTGCCAGGAAGATGGGTTTCGAGGGTTGCAACGTGGAGGAATGACAACGAAGGAATGACAACGGCAACAAATTAAGCTATGCGCGATATGAAAAAAGTCAGGATAACGGCAGTTCGCCAGACGGTCTATGCCGACCTGATGGCAAAGTATGAAAATCAGATTGAGCATGCCTGCGACGTCAGGGAAGGGCAGCAGTGGGTGTCGACAGACGGACAACAACCCGAAGGAATGTGTCCCGCAGCGTGGAGCAGCATGCGCGAGTTTGTCGAGTCGCTGGCTATGGGCAAGGGAAACTTCTACGACGGATGGATGAAAGACCCCATGAGCGCCATGATAAGTTGCAACGACGGATTCCGACCGTTCAGTTTCTACATAGAGGCAATAGACGAATGACGTCTCGGCACATACCATGCTCATCGCGAAAATTATAGCTTAAGTAAGAATAATATTATATATATGTAATGGCAAGCAATGCAGATTTCGTACAATATGTAGCCGACCAGTGTAGCGGTGCAGGCGAGATAGAGGTCAGAAAGATGTTTGGCGACTATGGAATATACTGCAACGGCAAGATATTCGGGCTGATATGCGACGACAGATTCTATGTGAAGCCGACTGAAGAAGGGCGTAATTTTCTCGGCAATGCTGACATGCGTCCGCCATACGACGGCGCAAAGGACTATTTATACATATCCGACGTCGACGACCGCGACAGCATGTCGCAGCTTGTAAGTGTAACTTGCAGTGCCTTGCCAATGCCGAAAAAGAAGAAGTAAACAGGCAATACTATGAAATATGACATAACCTTTGAACCCCGAACATTGCACTTCCGACAGCCTGCCGGCACGTCGCGGGGAGTATATACGGAAAGAAAAATATGGATAGTGAGTGCCGTCGACACTTTCGACAGCAGCCGTCGTGGAGTTGGAGAGTGTGCACCGCTGCCAAAACTGTCGTGCGACGACCTGCCAGATTACGAGCAACGGCTTGCCAAAGCGTGCCAAATGGTAGCCACGACAGGCTCTACAGACATAGACGAAGTGCGTCGCTATCCGTCGATTTTGTTTGGACTCGAAACGGCTTTGCAGCACTGCCGGCGCGGCAGCTGGCAACTGACTGACACCGCTTTCGCACGTGGCGAGGAGGGCATACCCATCAACGGACTGATATGGATGGGGTCGTTCGACGAGATGAACGCAAGGATTGAGGACAAACTGAAGCAGGGTTTCAGTTGTATAAAACTAAAGATAGGCGCCATAGACTTTGACAGCGAACTTGCACTTTTGCAGAAAATTCGCAGCCGATACGGCAAGCAGTCAATCCAGTTGCGAGTAGATGCCAACGGCGCTTTTGCTCCCTGCGATGCCATGAAGAGGCTCGAGGCACTGAGCAGGCTCGGCATCCACTCTATAGAACAACCTATACGAGCCGGACAATGGAGCGAAATGGCACGCCTGTGCAGACAGACGCCGTTGCCAATAGCACTGGATGAGGAACTGATAGGGCTTAATTCCAAGAGTGAGAAAGCAGAAATGATAGACAAGGTAAGACCACAATACATAGTCATCAAGCCATCGTTGCACGGTGGAATGCAAGGCACTCGCGAGTGGGTGGCAATGGCTGACGAGCGCAACATCGGCTCGTGGCTGACGAGTGCACTGGAAAGTAACATCGGGCTCAATGCCATCGCAAATCTCACTGCCGATATCTATGGCGACAACATATCGTTTCCGCAGGGACTCGGAACAGGTGCTTTGTTTACCGACAACATAGAACTTGGCGGTTGCCGACTGGAGATAGCCGACTGCAAACTATGGGCAAAAAACGAAAGGAAGCAATGACCGTAAACGATTTTCTTAACTCTTGGAACGACGACCGTGAGTGTGTGCTGGTGCATACCAGTGGGTCTACGGGTAAGCCTAAGCCTATGTGGGTGGAAAAGCGACGCATGGAAAACAGTGCACGGATGACGTGCGACTTTCTCGGACTCAATGCTGGCGACACTGCGTTGCTGTGTATGCCGCTCGATTTCATTGCCGGCAAGATGATGGTTGTGCGCAGTATAGTCCGACAGTTGCGCCTCTATGCAGTCGGACCATCGGCTCATCCACTTTCCAAAGACAGCCTGAAAGACATCGACGCAGACAGTTTCGACTTCGTAGCCATGACTCCCATGCAGGTGTTCAGCACCTTGCAGGACAATGAGGAGCGCTGCAGGCTGCTGCGCTGCAGCCATCTGATGATTGGCGGAGGTGCCGTCAGTCGACAACTGGAAGACGAATTGAGATTGTTTCCCAATGCCGTGTGGAGCAGTTACGGTATGACCGAGACACTCTCGCATATTGCCTTGCGGCGCATAAACGGCAGTGGGGCGTCAGAATGGTACACGACGATGAGCGGTGTCAGTGTGGGGCAGTCTGCCGACGGTTGTCTCTGGATAGAAGCACCGGCAATAGTGGAAGGCAGACTTCAGACAAACGACATTGTCAGGATGAACGATGACGGAAGGCGTTTTATGGTAATCGGAAGAAAAGACAATATCATCTGCTCGGGCGGAATTAAGATACAGATGGAGGAAGTGGAACGATTGTTGCTGCCACACCTGCCCATGAAAGCCATGATAAGCAAATGCCGCGACGACAAATTTGGCGAAACGGTTGTGCTGCTGGCAGAGTCTGACGCACAGAGCAATGCCGATATAGAGGCTGTTTGCCGCGATGTCTTGCCGAAATACTGGTGCCCCAAGAAGATAGTTAATGTCAGTCAGTTGCCAACAACAGCAACCGGAAAGCCCGACAGGGCTACTGCCGAAAGAATGGCAAGCAGTTAGTGGTCGGTCTTTTTAGTAATGCTCGGATGCTGATACTGTCCGTGCTGCTTTGTCTTTTTGCCGTATTGTATTGCAAACTTCGGACAGCGGTGCAGACAACCGAGACATATCGTACAGCGTTTCTTTGTCCATACAGGTCGCTTGTCGTGCATCTCAATAGCTCCGACAGGACATTTCCTTGCACAAAGTCCACATCCTATGCAACTGTCTTCTACGTGAAAGAAGCGTGTTTGTTGCTCCCAATGCAGCAGCGGACGTGTGAATACTCGCAGGAAATACGGTTGTTTCTTCTCCATGCAGTTGCCATGTGTGCGGGCATTGATAAGCCTGATGACGTTGTCAATATATGTTTCAGCCTTCCTGTTGGTCTCTGCCACCTTATTGCTGTCGCTTAAATCGAACATCGGAGTCCAGTTGTCGGGCATCTTTACGCTGAAACCAGCATCCAGCGCAATGCCCTTGCGCTTCAGAAGACTGCGCGCATCGGAGAAAACATAGCCCGGAGTTGTTCCGTATGTGGCAACTATAAAGGAGTAGGAAGGCTTGCCAGAAATGGTCATCGACTGCATGAATGACTTTACAAGCACGGCTACCTCAAACCAGTTGGTAGGCGTTACAAATCCCAAAACCTCGCCATCGGCAAGCGAAATGTTGCCGTCGTGCTGCTCTATCGACACGGCTCGGTCTGACAATGATACGGCTATTCGTTCAGCCACATAGCGGCTGTTGCCTGTAGCAGAGAAATATAATATCATAAGTGTTAGTGTTTACAATTTGCAAATATACAAAAAAATAATTACTTTTGCATCGTGAAATGACCTCAAAGTTAGAAAAAGCAACTCTAAAAGATAATAACAGGATGCATTTATATTCCAAACTGATGCTTGCAGCAAGCCTTTTCCTGCTTCCGCTGTCAGTCATGTCTGAAACATTTGATACCGATTCTACAGACGTACAGACAACAGAAGAATCGTGGGTAAAGCGCAATTTGAAAAAACTCAAGACATTCGTAGACACGCGTGCAGTAAGGCGTGCTAATCCCGACTACCTTGAACTGCCGAAATATGGATGGCGAGTGGCTGTAACGTCAAACTTTGCCGGCATAGGCGCATCGGTGAAAGGACACAATATTCCGACGTATCAGAGCATTAACGTAGACATGCATTCAAACCTGAGCGGACAGACAAGCATCTTGGTGGGTTATCGTTCGCTGTCGCTAAGCTATTCTTTCGACATGGCGAAAGGCTATTCCAGCGACTTCAATCTCTCGTGTCTGAACAGCCAGTTTGGTATAGAATACCGTAGCCATACTACTTACGGACTGCACGGAACGCTCGATGCGACAGCCACGCCGCAGACCCTTCCTGTCAACAAAAACGACACTCGACTGCGTGCAACTATCATCAATGGCTACTATGTATTCAACTCACGAAAATACTCTTTGCCAGCCGCCATGAAGCAGTCGCTCATACAGAAGCGGTCGGCAGGCTCTCTTACCGCATACGGAGTAATACTTTCGGCAAAACTGACGTCAAAGAACGGTACGCTCTCTAAGATGCTCGGCGGGCTGAAGCAGATAGAGTTCTATCAGGCAGCCGTAGGTCTTGGCTATGGATATAACTACACGCCAAATCGCGGTCGCCTGCTGATACATGCATCGGCAGCACCGCTGATAGTGTTCTACAACAAGAACTTCCTTACAGCCGACGCTGCCATACCACTGCCAGACGGCTCATCCTACAATACGGAGATAAGCAAGGAGGTATCTGCCAAGCATCACTATTTCCTTACTGGAGTAGCACGCGCATCGGTGTTCTATACCTTTAACCCGCATTTTTATATTGGTTCTAATGCGCTTATAAACGATATTCGCTTCGATTCTGCATCGGGTGTGGAGATGCGTATGGACGACTGGATTGTCAACGCTACGCTCGGCTTCAGATTCTGAGTTGCAAACCAACTGCAAAGGCAATAGTTGCCATAACAAAACACTCCGAAGGATTGATGATCTTTCGGAGTTTTTTGTTATAATGATATATGATGCTACGTCTGTAAATGCTTACAGTTTCATTACGCGTTTCATTTCAAGGTTTTCGTAACCTTCGGGGCAGTGGGTTGAGAGATATACCGTAGGATTGTTGTTTATGAACTCCCTTACGCGGTCGAGGGTATCGCGTGCTGCTGCCATGTCTTCGTAAACGATGCTCAGTTTGTTGGCTTTCAGGGCTGCGTCGCAATAGGTTACGTCGCCGTGGAACATGTAGAACAGTCCGTCGTGTTCGAGAATGACGATGCTGTTGCCCTTTGTGTGTCCCTTAGCCTCTATGAGCCACAGGTTGTCGGCTATCTTCTCTGCGCGCGGGAAGTTGTGGTAGGCTCCGTCTTTATATGCCACGCGGACAATGTTTTCGCTTTCCAGTTTCATTGCGTCGGCATCTTCGGGCGATATATACACCTTTGCGTCAGGAAAATATCTTATGGCATCGCTGTGGTCTGGGTGCTTGTGTGTGATGAGAATCTTTGTAACTTGTTCGGGTTTATAGCCGAGTTCGGCAAACGACTGCATATAGTCGGCTATGCGTTCGCCCATATACAGTGGTGCGCCGAGCTTTTTCGGAGGTGCCGGTGCCTCGTTCTTGAAGCCAGTATCTACGAGTATTACTTCGTCGCCCGTGTCGATTAGGAAGTTCTGCAGGCTGCTGCGATAGATTATCTGTTCGTCAAACTTGTCTTTGCCTTCTTCGCCTCCAAAGGCAAATTGCTGGTTCATGAAACCGCCGTCAAACATGCGGATTGCTTTTATTTCCATAATGTTCTTGTTTATATTACAGTTATTGTTTATACATTTTCTATACCTGTTGTTATCCCATCACTACGTCGAGTACCATCATAAGCACAAAGCCAATGGCAAAGCCGACTGTGTTGAGATTAGAATGTTCGCCTGTTGAGGCTTCGGGTATAAGTTCTTCCACTACGACATACAGCATTGCTCCTGCTGCGAAAGCCAGAGTATATGGCAATATTGGCATGATAAACGATGCCAGCATTACGACTATGAGTCCTCCGATTGGTTCTACTGCTCCGCTGAGGCTGCCTATTATGAACGACCGCCACTTGCTGTTGCCTTCGGCGCGCATCGGCATCGAGATGATTGCGCCCTCCGGAATGTTCTGTATGGCAATGCCCAGCGATATTGCTATGGCTGATGCGAGCGATATTGTAGACACTCCCTCTTCTGCTCCGGCAAACACTACTCCCACTGCCATTCCTTCCGGCAGGTTGTGTATTGTTACTGCCATTGCCAGCATGGCAGTGCGCGTCATTCGTGAGCGTGGTCCTTCTGGTCTCGACGTGCCTAAGTGAAGGTGTGGAGTCATCTCGTCTATGAGCAGCAGAAAGGCTATGCCCAGCAGAAATCCTACGGCTGCGGGGACGACCGACCATGCTCCTTTTGCTGAGTCCATCTCCATTGCCGGAATGAGCAGCGACCATACTGATGCGGCTACCATGATGCCCGAAGCAAAGCCAAGCAGCAGTTTCTGGATGCGTTCGGGTATGTTGTCTTTCATGAAAAAGACCATAGCGGAGCCGAGCATTGTGCCCAGCAGCGGGATGAGAAGTCCTATAACGATTGTCATCATGTCTGCAAAAATACGGTTTTATTTACACTGTACAAAATTTGTCGTTATGATTTTCGGTGCCAGCATGCCAAAAAGGACGGCAGGTTTCGGTGTCTTCAGATGTTTTTTCATGACCTCTTCGTCACCTTGCCTGCCGTCTTTCGTTTTAAAAGAAGTTTTATTTGTGAAATGTTTTTATATGTTTTCTGTCAAAAACTATTTAGCCGGCTCCCACTTGCAGCGTACAGGCGAAACTATTGCGCCTTCCTTTTTCAGTTCTGCAAAAGCCTTGTCCACTTCCTTGCGGTCTGCGCCGAGCGCCTTTGTTACGTCGCCTGCTGATACGGGCTTGCCTGCTTCGCGCATGGCGCTTAATACTTTTTCCTTCATAGTTGTATTGTTGTTGGAATGTAGTTGTTGTGAAAAAACTTATTTTTGTTCAGAGTTGAATGTTCTGTGTGAGGGCATTTGCCTTTACAACTGTGTGAACAGCCAGTTCTGCTTGCCAATTTTCTCAATCATTTCCAGTGTTCCCTCACTCCAGTAAAAGTCTTCCTCCTCGTCGGCAAGATAAGCCTTCATGATGTCGTAGGTTGTCGGGTCGTTGATGAGAGTTTCGCAGCATTTGTAGAGCAGGTCGACGCCGGCTTTCTGTATCTCGAGGTCTGCCTTGATGTATTCCACTGGGTCGCAGATCAGGTCGCGGGCTTTAGCACCGTCGAACTTCACATTGCCGCCCAAATCGAGCATGCGCTCAACAAACTTTTCCACCCAGCCCATCTCCTCGTTGAAGTGGTTGATGTATTTCTCGCCGAGCTTTGCAAATCCCTGCGACTTGAATATCTGTCCCTGCATCTTGTGAACAAGTGCGCCTTCTGTCAGTCCTGTAACGAAAAACTGCAGTGCTTCGATTGATTTCTTTGCTTCCATAATTGTTTGTTTTTTAATTAATATTAATGTGTATTTATGTGTTGATGGTGCAAAATTACGCAGTTTCCGACAATCAACCAAAGATGAAACAATACAAAATTTGTCTGAAACGATACAATAATAAAATATTTTCACTATCTTTGTAGCCGTTATGTACAGCCTGAAAGAAGCATGGATTAGGATGCACGGCAGTGAGCCTGTGGCTGACTGGGACGGAAAGATATACTGTGCGGAAACTGACGCGGCTATAACCTTCCGTGCCAACAGGACGCGTGGCTATATGTCTGCATACACGTTTACGCTGGTTCTCGGCGGCACGTTGAACATAGTCTACAACGGTCAGCAGCTCACTCTCGGGGCTGACGACCTCTATATCTACTCGCCGGGCATGTCTGTCGACATACTGTCGGCATCCGACGACTATCGCGGCATCTGCCTTCTGGCTGACGAGTTTGTAACGATAGACACGCCTGCTGCCCACGACCTCGTACACATGGCATATCAGCCTTTCGTCCAGCTGAACCGACCCAAGCTGACACTGCGCCACGACGATGCGCTCTCGCTGGCAGTAAAGATGAAGGAAATAATACACTACCTGCACTCAGACCATATCTACAAGCAGAAGATTTTGCAGATGCAGTATGCCGTATTCCTGCTCGACATGCAAAACGCGCAGGACAGGGCTATCGCTCACCGCAGCGTTACGGGACGTGTGGAAGACATCTTCATCGGCTTCATACGCCTGCTGCCAAAGCATTTCTCACGGCATCACGACATAGCATTCTATGCATCCGAACTCAACATATCTAAGGTCTATCTCTCGCGCGTAGTGCGTCAGGTTGCCGGACGCACGGTTGTCGACTACATAAACCAGTTCCTGACTATGGAGGCGTCGTTTCTGCTGAAGACGACAGACCTCAGCGTCATGCAGATAGCCGAGCGACTGAATTTTGCCGACATCGCGTCGTTCAGCAAATTCTTCCTGCGCAACAAGGGAATGTCGCCAAAAAGTTTCCGCGAAGAGGGGTAGTTTTGGCAAAATTTGTGATTTTTTTTTGACAGACTGAAATGCTCCAAAGAGATGTTAACAAAACTTTCATTCGGCAAATATATGTAAAATTGACTGTCAGACACAAGTGTTAAAATTGTCAAAGAGCATGTTTATCCCGTCTATTTTGCGTTTTTTGCGTGCTAAACATAGTGTTTGTCATTCTCAAACACTATGTTTGGGAGTGTCAAACACACTGTTTGAGGATGTCAAAGAGCCTCTTTGACAATTTTAACACTCATATTTTTTGCACACAAGGCATGTGTTTCGTGTTAATATGCTGACTGTCAGAGAAATAAAGATGCACACGAAATACTCGCGAATTTGGCATGCAAAATACTCGCGACGACTTTCGACGCCATTCTCGCGACAGTAAAAACGGTTTTTCATGCACAAATTTGAGCCAGATTTTTGTTATTCAGGAAACATATGAAAACTGGTGAATGTAATAAAACGTAATACTTTTGCTAATCTTTTAGACTTTTAACGTCCAAGAGAAAACAATTAGCGATTTTTTACGTAACTTTGCAGACAGTTAAATCGATATACAATGTTAGAAGAATATCTGAATAGAATCATTAACGCCGATTGCATGGACGTATTGAAGAAGTTGCCGGACAACTGCATTGATGTTGTCGTCACTTCGCCACCCTATAATCTCAAGAACTCTACGGGTAATGGAATGAAGGACGGACGTGGAGGAAAATGGGCTAACGCGGCGTTGATTGAAGGTTACGAGAATTATGATGATTGTATGCCGAATGACGAGTACGCTAAATGGCAGCACGAAGTCCTGCTGGAACTTGTTCGCGTTATTAAAGATGACGGAGCCATATTCTATAATCATAAGTGGCGTGTGCAGGCAGGACTTATCCAAGATCGCAGGGATATTGTATATGATGTTCCTTTGCGGCAGATTATCATTTGGAAGCGTAAAGGAGGCATTAACTTCAATGCAGGATATTTCCTGCCGACGTACGAAGTAATTTACCTCATAGCCAAGAAGGATTTCAAATTAGCTCCGCATACAAATCGCTATGGTGACGTATGGGAAATAATGCAGGAACAGCGTAATGACCATCCGGCTCCGTTCCCTGTTGAACTGATTGACCGCATTATTTCATCAACAATGGGACAAATCATACTTGATCCATTCATGGGCTCAGGAACAACGGCAGTTGTTGCTGCTGGACTAGGCAGGGATTTTATTGGTATAGAAAAATCAGCTAAATATTGCGAAACCGCTCTTGAAAGACTGGAGAGAAACAAGACCAATCCTGAAGTCGCTAAATACCATCAGCCAGTTTTATTCTCGGAAGTAGTAACTATTGCTCCAAAGCGTAAAAAGAAGAAAGATAATGAGTACAGTATTAAAAGTCTTTTCTAAAGAAGAATTAATAGAGAAGTTCAAGGAAATTTATGCCAAAGGCTGGATTAAGAATGAACGTGGGAAAAATGATGGTGCAGTCGGGAATACTCTTGAAGACTTGTTGGAGATTCCCGAAAATAACTTGCCAATCCCTAACGCCGCGGAGTGGGAACTAAAAGCGCAACGTTCTGATACTTCATCGCTGCTAACAATGTTCCATATGGAGCCATCACCACGCGCAATGAAAATTGTTCCAAGCATTCTGCTTCAAAAATACGGGTGGGCTTCAGCTAAGGCAGGTAGTTTATATCCTGATGATGAGAAATCCTTCCGTGCTACTCTCAACGCAAAAACATATAGTGATAGGGGCTTCAAGGTAAATGTCAATGACGAACAACGTCGTGTGGAAATAGTATTCGATAACGCACATACCGACGAGCGTCATTCAGGATGGGTTGATAGCGTGGAAAAACGTGTTGGTCATTTGAACAATTTCGACGTTGCGCCTTATTGGGGATTTGATGACCTATTCCATAAAGCTGGTGTTAAACTCACGAATTGCTTCTATGTCCAAGCCGACCAGAAGTTTGAAGTCAAAAATAGCAAGCGCGAAAACTTTTTCCTCTATAACTATGTTCTGAAACTGTCGCAATTCGACCAAGATAAGTTTATTGACGCCATCCGTCAAGGCAAGGTTTATGTTGATTTCGATGCACGAACCGGTCACAACCATGGCACCAAGTTCCGTATTCATTATTACGATATCCCCACACTATATAAGAACGCAGAAGTTGTATTGGATGAGAGAGGGAAAATGTAAAACGAGTTATAGGGAAATAGGTCCGCAACAAAATAATTAAAGAAATCAGACAGTACAATGCAGACGGCTGTGCTGCTATAGTTATCAAAACTAAACCAGTTTTCGCGCAAGTTTTATCCCTCGCGAATGAAGTCCAGTGCCTCGCGTATCAGTTCTTCGCCGACGTGGCGGTTGATTTCCGGCTTGCCAATGTCAGCAAGCAGCGTGAAGATTATGTCGTTTCCGATGTTTTTTTTGTCGTGACTCATCAGTTGCAGCAGTTCGTCGTAGTCGTTGCAGGTTATTGACGGACGGCTGTAAACCTCGCTGATGAAGCGCACCGTCTGCCGCATCCTGTCGGTCGGGAATGCTGTTTCCGCGCAACTTATGTAAAGTGCGCCCACCGTACCGTAAGCCACGCAGTAGCCGTGCGGCATGGGCTTGCCGTGGCAGTGGCTCCATGTCTCGATGGCGTGCCCTATGGTGTGTCCCAGATTGAGAGCCTTCCTTATGCCTTTCTCGTGCGGGTCGGCATCGGCAAATCGGCTTTTCACGTCAATGGACAGACGTATCATCTCGGTCAGATTCTTGCTTTCGCAGTTCAGGTTGTCGGTGTCGAGAATCTTGCTCCAGTGGTTTGTGTTGTCGAGCAGCGAGTGCTTTATCATCTCGGCATATCCCGACAGCATTTCCTGCGGTGGCAGAGTCTTCAGAAAGTCGGTGCTGATGATGGTTTTCTGTGGTGTCTGGAAACATCCCACCTCGTTTTTCAGTCCGTCAAGATTTATGCCCGTCTTTCCACCGGCAGCCGCATCGACCATGCCAAGCAGCGTTGTCGGCAGGTTTATGAAGTCGATGCCGCGCTTGAATGTAGCCGCTGCAAAGCCTCCGATGTCGCACACCATGCCGCCTCCGATGTTTATCAGCAGCGAGTGTCGCGTAGCCCCGTTTGCCGCCAGCGCCCTCCAGATGTGCAAGGCACTGTCGATGTTCTTGCTGTCGTCGCCTGCCGTAATGGTTACGGGCAAAGCCTGAGCGATGCAACCGATGTTGCCGACAAGTGGAAGACAGTGCCTGCGCGTGTTTTCATCGCACAGCACAAACACGCGGTCGTAAGCCTTTGCAGCCGAAACCGCGCTCAGTTCCTGCTTCAAGTCGTTGGCAAAAATAATATTCTGACTCATATTCTCTTTGTCGGATTATCGGTTTGTTTCTCTCACTTACAGACGTCGGCATGCCGAAACGCCCTTGCCGTCGCAGCCAAAATAGGTCGTGCAGCCCGCCAACTTGATGTCAATACCACTGAATGGCATTCGTATAGCCACTGCGCTTGTCGTATTTCAGAGCGTCGGTAAGCGTAGCCGCATTGGCACGGAACGTGAAGTTGTAGCTTGTGTAAGGCGCAAGCACCACCTGACACGACATGTTGAAACAGTGCAAGTCGCGCGACAGCGAGGCTGTAGTCATCGACACCTTGTGGTTTTCGAAGTCGTATCCCGACGAGAAACTGATGTTCCAGCCGTCGCTTATGCGTATGTTTCCGCTGACGTTGAGCGTCTGTGTGAACTTATATGGATAGCGCATGCGTTTCGTATTAAACTTTCCGGCGGTGTTCTCGCGCATCGTTATGCCATAGCCGAAGGTCAGCGACCACGGCATAGAGAAATCCATGTAGCCGTCGTCGTCGGTCTTTGCCTTCGACATTTTCTTCTTTGCGCCGCGCTTTCCGCGCTCCAGGTCGTCGTCGATGTTCGACTCTCGGTTCACGTCAACGCCGTCGCCGTCTTCGTCTTCATAGTCCTCATCGTCGAGGTCGCTCTTCCTGCCAGAGAAAAGGTTGCGCAACTTTTCGGGATTGAGCGTGTAGGATATGTTCTGCGACATGCCAAGGAATCGTCCGAAACGCCCGTAGCCCCATTCTGTATGCGTGCCGATATAAGGCTTGCCGTTGTCGTCGAGCTCGTATGCGTAAGTAGCAAACACGGCATTGATGTTGAATGTATAGTTCTTCCACCACTTCAGACGTATGTCCATGCCCAAGTCGCTCCACGGACGCACCTTCGCCGCCATGTTGTAGCCCATGCGCAGACCGAAATTGTCGATGATGCTGACCTTCCTGAAACCTGTGGAATCCTTGTCGGAACGCAGTTTCATCTCAACGTTGTTCTGCAAGTTGAGCGTTATGTTTCCCGACTTTCCCTCGCCCGGCGCACCGTAAATCATGTTGCGGTAGGGCGAATATTTCACGAGCGTAACGTTTCCGTCGGCATCGGTGCGCTGGTATGTGTCGTAGAAACCGTAGCGCTCCGAGCTGAAATCAGGTGCGTATGTGAAGCTGACGGTAGGCGTTATGACGTGTCTGACGGTCTGTATCTTGTCGCCGAACAGCTTGCGGCTCGGTGTGTAGAATACGTATGCCTTCGTAGATGCCGACACGTTGAAGTTCCAGTTGTAGACATTGTGGAACCCATAGGTTGTGTCGTTCTCTTCCGTCTGGCTTTCATTGTCCCACGAACGCATTATCTTGCTTGTGTACATGCGGTCGGTGAAGTCGAAAGTAGGAGTGATGTTGATGTATTTGAACAGGTTGAACTGTCCGCTTATAGGTATATGATGACGGAAACCGTTTTGCCAATCCTTCACGAGATTTGAGTGCAGCAGGCGGTCTTCCTTAGTGTTTATCTGGTTGGTCATCTGCCCGTCGTAGCTGACAGAAATCTTCTCATACCATCGGCTGCCAACCCTTCCCTTCTTCTTGAACGGGTAGAAGCGCGAGATGGATATGTTTACGTCGGGCAGTGTCAGCGAAATGGTAGAGTCGCGCATGTTCTGCGACAGGTTTGTCGTCGCACTAAGAGACATTCCGATGCTTGAAAACGTAGTGCTCCAGCTTACCGACGATGTACGCGTCGACTGTGTCAGCGACTGCGGGTTGTACATGCTCGTCAGGTTGTTGCGCTCGTAACTCGACGTGGCAAAGTTGACGTTAGCCGACAACTGGCTGTATGGGTTGGCTTTAGAGTCCTGTCTGTGGCTCCACTGTATCTTGAAACTCTCCTGCTTTTGGTAGTCGGGCATGCCCTTATCGCCTGTCTTTGTGTTCTGGTAACTGGCGTAGAAATTGCCGGAGAATCGGTATCTCTTGGTATAGTTGCTTGCTGCCGACAGTCCCCACGAGCCTTTCGTATAGATTTCGCCGAGCAGTTTCAGATCCCACATGTCGCTGATGGCAAGATAGTAACCACCGTCTCGCAGATAGAATCCTCGCGTATTCTCGTCGCCATAGCTTGGCATGATGAAGCCCGAAGAATATTTCTTTGTGAATGGGAAGAATCCGTACGGAATGGCAAGCGGCAGCGGCACGTCAGCCACGACGAGGTAGGCTGGTCCGAAGATGACACGCTTTCCAGGCTGAACCTTAGCCTTCGACAGCGCAATATAGAAGTCCGGCTCCGGGTCATCGCATGTCGTGTAGCGTCCATGCTCAAGATACAGCGTGCCGTCGTCGCTGCGCTTGGAGCGTTCACTGTACAGAAAACCGTCTTGCTGCTCGGTGTGTACATTTCTGATAAGACCCTTCTTGCTCTTGAAGTTGAAGGCAATGGTGTCGCTCTTGTACTCGTCGGCACCCATCTTGAATACAGGTGCGCCTATGACACCGTCGTCGGCAGTGGAGTCTGAAGTGCCGGTGGCACGCACAAGGTTGCTGTCCAGACGTATGCTTATGCGGTCGCTCTTCAGTTTCATGTCCTGATAGTCCACCGAAGAGCCGCCATATAGATAGGCAATCTTGTTTTCTGCGTCGTAGACCAGCGAGTCGTTGGACGAATAAACGACAGGCGCCTCAATGCTGTTTGCTTTCTTCTTGTTTATGGAGTCTTGTCTGAGCGAGTCGTCTATGAGCTTGTTGTGGCGGTAGATAGCCAGTTCGAGCGAGTCCATAGAAAGTGTGTCGACCGCAAGCGTGTCGGCAGTGAGATGCTGATGCAATGCCTTGCGGTTTGGCATACCTGTGCTTGCCATCACAAATATGATGACAAACAACATGACAAATATTGCAAACCTTCTGCGCATAATAGGCTGCAAAATTACATATTCTTTTTATAATAATAGGTGTAAATGTTGAGTTTTTAGATTTATATAACATAAAAATGAGCACAATGTGGTGTCGCGCTCATTTGGTTACAGTAAGATATGAAGCAGTCGGACAGGGTTGTTATTCCGCAGACCCAGCCTCCTGAGAGACTGAGATGTGCGCAAAATAAGGATTGTATTTGACATCTGCTACCAATCTTATATGCATCTTTCTTTCTTGGCGGTAGTTTGTTCTGAACAGATAGAATGCTTTGTCAGAGTAAAGATGCGCTGAGTCGGTGTCCTATTCGAACATATCTGTCCATTTCCTGAAGCGCAATACGCCTCTGTCGCCAAACTTCCTGAGCGACTTTTCGGCTTCCTCGATGGTCTTTTCGTGGTCGAGTCGCGTCTTCGAGAAAAACTTGTCGGCATAGCAGATGACCTGTTCTTCCAGTGTTTCAGGCTGCAAGTCGCAGTGTGGCAGTGGCAGTTTTTGTTCCAGTATTTCATCCAGTGGCAGTCCGGCGCCTGTATGTCGCTCGCAGACTCTTGCATGCCGTGGCAGTCCTTCCTTGCGCAGCATTTCTGCGCCGAGCACCCCATGACAGATGTATGGCATTGTTCCAAAACATTGTATGGCAGGTGCGTTGCATTCGATGATGCCGATGTCGTGCAGCATGGCAGCCTCTTCGATGAACGTGCGGTCGAGTTTCAGTTCCGGATGCTTGTCGGCTATGTTCAGGGCTTGCCGTGTCACTGCCTTGCTATGAATAAGGAGAATGTCGCGCAGTGCAACATTCTCCTTATAGTATTTGTCAATAATCTTTATGACATCCATCATTTAAAGATTATTCAGCATTGTTTCTTTCGATGTAAGCGATGACGTCGCCTTTCTGAATCTTGTCGCCCTGCTTAGCGTTTATCTCAACGAGCTTGCCGCCGAGAGCCGCCGGTATAGGCATAATCTCGCCCCATGGTGTCTGGATGTAGCAGAATGCGTCGCCTTCGTTGTATTCCTTGCCGATGAAAGGCTCAACGGTAGGCATCTGTTCGCCGTCGCCGTTGAATTCCCAGTATATTTGTCCCTTGACCGGAGCAACGATTGCGTCAGCCTTTGCGTGCTTGAACTCTGCGAGTTTCTCTGGCGACAGAGATGTGCCGAGCTTGGCATCCTTAGCTTTTTGCAGGTCGGCGAGGAAGTTTTTCTTAGCCTGTCCGCTCTTGTAGTTGCGATACTGCTCTGGGTGCATGGCGAGTTCGTAGAGTTCTTCGTCGTCCTTTCCGTAGTCCCAGCCGTTCTCGTCCATTTCCTTGCGGAAGTCGTCGAGTGCGTTAGGTATAAGTGTGCGTGGATCGGCGTCGGTAAATTCGCGTCCCTGCTTTGCTGCCAGTTCCTTCAGTTCCGGTGCTATTTCGCCTGGTACGCGACCTGACTTGCCGAGAATCATGCCCCACATAGCGTCGTCCATCATTACGAATCGTCCCTTGCCCTGTGCCATTGTGAGGAGGTTCATGAGTGCGATGTTCTTCACATACTGTGAGAATGGAGTTACGAGTGGTGGGTAACCAACGCGTGGCCATACGTATTCCACTTCGTTGAACAGCTTGACGAGCATGTCGTCTGTGCTGAGTTCCGGTTCGCCTTTGGCTTTCAGTGTGTTGTTGATGACGTGGTGGATGCCTGCAAGGTCAGCCATCATAGAGCCCATCATACCGCCTGGCAGTCCGCAGCCCAGAAGAAGTGAAGACATGTGCTTGTTGCCAGGATTGATGAAGTAGCCCAGCCATTCGTCGATGAATTCCTGAGTGAGTGAGCGAGCCTTCATGTAGGCGTTCATGTTGATGTCCTTTACTTCGAAGCCTTCGTTCTTCAGCATGCTCTGAACAGAGATGATGTCTGGGTGAACCTTACCCCATGACAGTGGCTCGATGGCTGTGTCGATGACGTCGGCACCGTTGTTGCAGACTTCGAGTATGCTTGCCATAGACAGACCAGGTCCTGAGTGTCCGTGATACTGGATGATGATGTCGGGATGCTTTGTCTTTATGTCTTTTGTCAGTGCGCCGAGCATAGCTGGCTGACCGATGCCTGCCATGTCCTTCAGACAGATTTCTTCTGCGCCGGCAGCAATCACTTCGTCAGCTATCTTGCTGTAGTATTCCACTGTGTGTACGGGAGATGTGGTGATACAGAGCGTTGCCTGAGGAGTCATTCCGGCTGCCTTTGCCCACTTGATGCTTGGAATGATGTTGCGAGTGTCGTTCAATCCGCAGAAGATACGTGGAATGTCGACACCCTGAGCGTGCTTTACCTTGTACTGCAGTTCGCGTACGTCGTCTGGCACAGGGTACATGCGCAATGCGTTAAGACCGCGATCGAGCATGTGGGTCTTGATACCTACTTCGTTGAAAGGCTTACAGAAAGCACGCACGGCATCGTTAGGATTCTCGCCGGCAAGAAGGTTTACTTGCTCGAAGGCTCCACCATTGGTTTCTACACGGTCGAAACAACCCATTTCGATGATAACTGGCGCGATGCGCTCTAATTGGTCCTTGCGTGGCTGAAACTTACCAGAAGACTGCCACATGTCGCGATAGACCAGACTGAACTGAATTCTTTTTTTCATTTAGATATTATAATTTTAAGTTACTTTTTATTATGCTTTTCATTAAATGTGTCGCAAAGTTATAGAAAATAATTCAAAAATGAACGCAATTTGTCTATTTTTTTTGATAAAGGTCGTTATTTAATATTTTTTATTTACCTTTGCACCTATATAACAGAATAATATTGAACAATAATTGGGACTGAAATAATGAATGCAAAGCTGAGATATTTTGCCTTTTTTGTGCTTCTTGTTTTTGTTGCTTGTACGAAAAAGGTCGACAAGCCGGTGGTTGAGGATTTGCCTGAAGAATCGCTCGGTTATGTGGCGCAAAACGACTCTACGGTCTACGGTCTGGCGTGCGACGGATGCACCGACTCTGTGCTTGTGCTGCTTCCAGACAACTGTTCCGACCCGATAGTGTATGACATCATCGAGGCACGCAATGAAAACCGAGTGCACGGACATCCCGAGATAGGCGACAGAATAGCCGTGATGCTCGACTCAAAGAATAAGAACAAGATAGCATTTGTGGTAGACATCGACCAGCTGAAGGGCTCTTGGGTCTACGAGGTGATGCCGACGCTGCGCGAATCGTCAACGCGCTACGACAAGAATCGCACGCTGACCGATGCTGAGAAGAGCGAGATAGACTCTATCGTGGCTGCCCAGATGGTGCCGCGCATGTACGGCTTCAAGCTGAAACAGGACTACACTTGCCAGGTCATCGGACGACAGTGGCAGCGCAGTTCGCTGGAAACGGAGAGTCCGGTGGAATATCCGCCTGTAAAGAACTATATAGAATGGCACATTTATAACGGAAAACTGATATTGACAGAAGGTGTCGTCAGTCTTGGAAACGACAAGAAGTTTCAGATTAACAAGATTATCAACGACACGGTGGACATAATGAAGATGAGCCGCGACACGCTCGTCCTGCAGTTCAGCAGCGGAGAAATTAAAGGATACCACAGACAAGCAGACGGTGAGAAAAAGTAGTTTGCTTTTTCTCATCATCCATATTCCTGCATCTTAAAGTATAATCAATTTTTGCCTGTTTACTGTCGCGAGAATGCCCGCGAAAGTCGTTTCGGAAATCAGAGGGGCAAAATACGCCCGTATTTTGCGTATGCGTGTAATCGTCTGACAGTCAGTTTGTTATCGCGAAATATAGCGATTATGCGCACGAATTGTATATGTTAAAATTGTCAAAGAGCATGTTTGACAATGTCAAACACACTGTTTGAGGAAGTCAGACACTATGTTTGAGGGTGTCGGGCACAGTGTCTGGCAGGGCAAAACAGACGAAACAGGCGCGTCAAACATACTCTTTGACATTTTTAACAGTTATCGCCGACCCAGTTTTTCACATATTTTTGCACTTTCGGAGGCTGTCCCGCATCTATTTTGCAAGTTTTTCCCTGTCAAAACTTTTCATACTTTTTCGGCTCGAAGAAAAATCCTGCACAGTTTGGCACGGTTTTTGTAGGGAGGTCATAAACAATAACCTTAACCTTAACGACTGCTGTGCTTCTGAGTCGTCAGGGTTAAGGTCAGCGTCTCTGTTGAGCCTCTTGCCCATTCGGGGCTTGGCAGACAGCAGTAAGGTATATGCGCTATTCTCTGCTGAACAGCCTTTGCTCAGCCAGTTTTTCAAACTTTGTGCCTTTCCTGCCGTAGTTGGCATACGGATGGATGCTGATTCCGCCACGGGGAGTAAACAGTCCCGTAACCTCGATATACTTCGGATTCATCAGCTTTATGAGGTCTTTCATTATCGTGTTTACGCAGTCTTCGTGGAAGTCGCCGTGATTGCGGAAACTGAAAAGATACAGTTTCAGGCTCTTGCTCTCCACCATTCTCTCGTCGGGAATGTAGCTTATGCGTATTTCTGCAAAGTCCGGCTGGCCCGTGATAGGGCACAGTGATGTGAACTCAGGGCAGTTGAAGCGCACCCAGTAGTCGTTGTCGCGGTGTCTGTTCTCGAATGTTTCCAGCACGTCAGGCGCATAGCTGAACTCGTATTCCGACTTCTTGCCGAGTTCTTTCAGACCTTCATCTTCTCTTTTCATTACCATTGCTATATGTCAGTATTTACATATTTATATATTAAAAATCTTCCAAACCGAGTAGTTTACGCCCTCGTCGTAGACGTCAGACTGCTCGTGTCGCTTCAGGAAAGCCACCACTCTGATAGTCAGCGGCAATACGACTATCTCGTAAGCCGTCTTCAGCACAACCTGCCAGAACATGAGCTCGGGCAGAGCCTCAGTAGGAATGACGCCGCCAAGTGCCAGCGGGAAAAATATTACGGAGTCGGCACATTCGCCCACGATAGTGCTTACGACGGCACGCGCTGAGAAGTTTCTGCCCTTAGAGGCTATCTTCATGCGGCTCCTGACATAGGCATTGAGAAACGAACCTACGAGGAATGCGCAGAAAGAGGCTAAGGCAACGCGCGGTGCCAAGCCGAAAACACCGTGAAAACCGGCAGCATTCTCATAGTAGGGCGCTGGCGGAATGATGTCGCACAGGGCTCCCATGATGACAAAAAAGAAGTTCATGGCAAAGCCGGTCCATATCAGCAGACGTGCCTTGCGATAGCCCCAGACTTCGCAAACGCAGTCGTTGACAATGTAGGATACAGGGAAAATCAGCAAGCCTCCGGTGAGACTGATGCTTCCAAGCGCTATTTGCTTTGTTGCGAACAGGTTTGCCGCTATCAGGCAAACGCAGAAAAGTATGCTGAAAAGCATAAACAGCACACTTACAGTGTTTCTTTGTTTATTCATTTTTCTTGTTTTTTAAGAGGTTACCAAGCACTCTTTGTCGCTAAAACGGCTGCAAAGATACTATAAAATAAGCAAACTGCAAAAAGGAAAAGGTTATTTTTGTTGTTTTTCTGCAATATACAGGAGAAATCAAAAAATATTCACTAACTTTGCAAAACAGAAAATATATGTGTGGTAACGACAATGTATCTCACAGACAAACAGTTTAAAAGAACCCCATCAAATAAAGCTATGAGAAGAATAATCTTATTCGCTTTTTTCGCTATAGCCACTATTTCTGCCGTTGCCCAAACCATCGTCAGAGACAAAACCGACAGACAGCCGGTTCCCTATGCTTCCGTATTCAGTCAGGACGGCAACTTTCTCGGCAACACGTCGCTGACAGGCGAGATGCCGGACGTTGGCAGTGCCGAGTCCGTACGCATAACCCATGTAGCCTATGTGGCAAGGAAAGTCGACGTGAAAGACCTTTCCGGCGACGTCTTTCTTGAGCCGTCGGAATATCAGCTCGGAGAAGTGGTATATCAGAAACCCAAGAGCCACTGCATCTGCCTTACGGGATATGCCCGTAACTACGAGATGAACAGGCTGACAAAAGACAAGTATGACATCGGACCGGATGAGTCTTTCTACGACGGAATGATTCGCATATATCTGTTTTTGGGGACAGACAAGAAGGCTGAAAAACAAGTCTTGTTTGCACGAAACCTGAAGACGGGAGAGATGAAAGTAAAGAATATGCAAAGCATCGGACCTTTTGCAGGACTGCTGACTAACATTTCGTATATAGAATGGATGCGGAAATATGATGTGTACTCCCTGCGCGAAACGGATGAAGGCAAGACAGTCATAAGCAGAAAGGGTGCTGACGTGGGCTTGATAGCTGACGACGCAAACGACAGTATAATACATTTCGCACTCGATTTCGTATCGCCCGACGATGAGAAAAACATGAAAGTGCTGTTCATCAACTACCGTATCAAGGAGCAAACGGCAAATGCCGTATATCGAAAGACAGACAACAACTATGTCTCGCAGACAGACCTGATGGCGCTGAACTCGCGAATGGCGGTGATGACTAATTTGTTTGGCGATGCATTGCTTATGGATGATTTCAGGGAATTCTATGTAGGCAAGGCGGAATATCTTACCAAAGAAGAATACAAGGCAAGCGTGAGGGAATGCAAGGACATGAGGAAGTCGGGACAACCGATGATGACGAGCGAGCAACTGAACGACTATATCGTGGCTCACAACATACCTGCCGTGTCGGAAGAAATAGTAACTAAGATGGCGCTTGTCAAGCAGTTGCAGGACGACATACGGCATCGCGCGGAAGCAAAAAGGGCAAGCAAGAAAAGAAACAAGAATAACTAAATTATAAAAAACAATGACCAGACGATTTTATTTTATTGCAATGATGTTGCTCATGGCAGTCGTTGCACAGGCAAAAGTTAAGGTTTCTGTCAGTGGAACGGCACCGGCAGAGGTAAAGAAAGTGAAAATCTACATTCTCGACCGTCGTCCGCAGGAACTCGGAGAGGCAACCGTCAAGGACGGAAAGTTCAGCTTCGAAAGCGAAGTTTCCGACGATGCCATTCTCGGAGTAGGCACAGAGGATTTCTACATACCGTTCATTGCCGACGGCACGGCAGTGAAAGTCTATCTTGAGACTCAGGAGCTTACAGGCTCGGAACAGAATGAAGCGATTGCCGCAGCCGACTTTGTGTTCACGGGGATGGACAAAGAACTCAGCAACGAACTGATGAAACTGGCAGAATATAAGGGCAATGTGAGCGATGAGGATAAGCAACGACAGGCAGAGGCAATGGTAGAGGAAGTGAAAAAGGCTAAGTTGGAATTGCTGCAGGAGGCTACTGAGACGATGATACCTGTCGTGTTCCTGCCGGAAATGATGTATGAACTGACTTACGACGAGCTTACTCCTTTCATGAAACCTACCACTCCATACTATAACCATCCCGCCATGACAACAGTGAAGCGTGTATATGCCGGACTCGAAAAGAAACGTCCGGGATTAATGTACAGCGACATCGAACTGCCGGATATGGATGGCAACAAGCGCAAACTCAGCGAGTGGTGCGGCAAGGGCAAGTATGTGCTCATCGATTTCTGGGCAAGTTGGTGCGGTCCGTGCCGCAAAGAGATGCCTACAGTAGTGGAAAGCTACAGGCTTTTTAAGGACAAGGGATACGAGATAATAGGCATTTCGTTCGACAAGGATGCTGCTGCGTGGAAGTCGTCGGTAGAGAAACTGGGCATGACGTGGCCGCAGTTGTCTGACCTGAAGTACTGGCAGAGCGATGCAGCCGCACTCTACGGAGTGATGTCTATACCGTCAAATGTACTGTTAGACGGCGAGGGTCGTATCGTCGCATCTGACCTTCGCGGCTCAGGCTTGTTGCAAAAACTCGAGGAACTGCTGAAGTAACAGCAGCACATATCATATAACTGAAGCCTGCATCGACCGTCGATGCAGGCTTCAGTTATATATGCTTTGTCTATGTAAAGTGCTCCTTCACTGGCAATCAGTGCAACAGCCATGCCATGTAGGCTGCGAAAATCATAAGCAGAACGATGCCTTCCCAACGCTGCACCTTCAGTTTTGTGAACGAGAAAAGCCATAGCAGTATGATGCTTATGAGCATTGTTGCAAGGTCAATGATTGTAATTCCCTCTATCTTCATAGGCTGTATGATGCCGGTAATACCGAGAATCATCAATATATTGAATATGTTTGACCCCAAGACGTTGCCTATTGCGATTGCGCTTTGACCCTTGCGGGCAGCCACGACGCTTGTAGCCAGTTCGGGCAGAGACGTTCCTCCGGCAACTATTGTCAGACCTACTACGGCCTGGCTGACACCGAGTGCAACAGCCAGTTGCGATGCATTGTCGACGAAAATGTTGCTTCCGGCAACAAGCAGTGCCAGCCCTAAAATGATGAGTCCTACCGCCTTCATAACGGAATATGGTGCTTTTGCGGTTTCGCTGTCTGTCTTTGCCGCTTCTGCCGTTGGCTGTTCACTGCCTTTATGGTCTTTTATTGCAGGCATGACGGTAATTACCATGAAGATAATAAACCCTGCAAAAAGCATCAGAGCGTCTGTCCTCGATATGTCAGAGTCAAGACACAGCACTATCAGCAGCAGCGAGGAGAGAGCCGCAAGCGGCAGGTCGCGCTTTACAGTAATTCTGCTGATGTCGATAGGTGCCACAGCCGCCGCTGCGCCGGCTATGAGAAGAGTGTTGAAAGTGTTGCTTCCGACAACGTTGCCGACAGCCAGGTCGGGCGTGCCGTTCAGTGCCGACACGGTACTGACAAACAGTTCTGGCGCCGACGTGCCTATGGCGACGATGGTCAGACCTATCACTATCTCTGGAATATGTATGCGCTTTGCCAGTGCAACGGCACCTTCGGTCATGCGGTCGGCACCATAAAGCACTGCTACGATGCCTACAATAATAAGTATAATGTCGAATATCATAATAATAAAAACTTTACCTTTGATCCTGTCTCTTACTGAAACACGGATGCAAAGGTAAAGTTTTTTTCTTAAAGTAAGCGTAAAAAGTATTTTATTATTTTATCCTACTGTAATTTGACGTGCCACTTTCACTTCTTCTTTCACTACTTTCGGCAGTTCGATGATCAGTACACCGTCTTCTACGCGAGCACTAATCTTGTCCTTGTCGACGTCTTCCGGCAGTATCAGAGTCTGCGAATATTTTGAGTAGGCAAACTCGCGGCGCAGATAGCGCGACTTCTTGTCCTCCTCCTTAGCCTCTCGCTTGCATTCCATCTTTATGGTAAGGTTGCCCTCATGGTCGATGTTTACTTCAAAGTCTTCCTTCTTCATGCCTGGAGCAGCAAGTTCTACGCGGTAGCCATTCTCGTGTTCCATGACGTTGATGGCTGGTGCTGTCGCGTTGATGCGTGGCATATAGTCAGTGTTGAAAAAGTCGTTGAATACTTCAGGTAGCCAATTTTTTCTGTAAGTTGATGGATACATCATAGTCTTAATCTCCTATTCTTTATTAGTTGTTATTGTCTTTTGTTTTTTAAGCCTTTATCGTCAGGCTCTCACTTATATATACTACAATAACTGTACCAATCTGAATAATATGCCAACTTGTCATATTTTAGCGACAAAATGACGTGATTGAATTTCTTTACCTTATGCTTTTACGGTAGTATTATTAATAAAGTACGCGCGTGAACATATTATATATGACTACGGTTTGCTTTATATATGGTTGCCGTTTGCTTTATATATGGTTGCAGTTTGCTTCATATATGACTGCGGTTTGCTGTATATCAACGTGCGATGCACTTTATTTGCTCGTTTCCGCGCCTGTTGTGCTGAAAGAAAGCAGGTATGTCTGTAATGTTCGGACGGCATAAAAAGGCAGCAGGGCATTTATAGAAAGATTATAAATGCCCTGCTGACAGCTGTTGAAGTTTTATTCTTGTTCCTTGCGGTCGTCGATGTTGTCGCCTTCTGTAGGCTTCATTTCCTCCTCAAAGTCGGTGATTCCGTTCTTCACGAGTATGTTGTACCACGACAGCAGTTTCTTTATGTCTGCATCGCGTACGCGGTCGTTGTCGAAGTCGGGCAGTATGGTTGCGAAATACTGACGCAGTTCGTCGCTGCCGACTTTCTTGTAGTTGATAGAGCATTCCTTGCCGTTTTCCTTGTCGCGCAGTGCTGCCAGCACGTTCATGAGTGGCACGTCTTCGCTTTCGGTGTATATTGCGATGTCGGCAAGACTTGTTACGCGGTCGGTTGCAAAGGCAGGCATGCGCTTGTGTGTTTCGTCTATTGCTTCAACGATAAGGTTGCGGTTGCCTCTTGATACGAGTTTGTATAAACCAGGTTTACCTGAAATTGAAAGAATTGTCTGTTGCATAGTTCTTAATTGTTACTTATTGTTATTATTTAGTTCATTCAGAATATTGTCTATCTGTGTGTCTATGTCGGCTTGTCCGTCGTTGACTATTTCGTAGTCAGACATGCTTCTCACGATGTCTTGTTCTTGCTGTTTGTCTATCCACTCCTTAGCCTTGTCGCTGCTTATGCCGTCGCGCGACACTATTCTTCTTATCCTTACGTCGGTCGGTGCCGTTACGCAGATAATCTTGTCTATCGGAAGTTTCTTGTCGAAGCCGCTGTCGAAGAGTATGGCGCTCTCTATCCAGTGCTTGCCAGACTTCATGTAGTCGTCGGCAACGGCAGGATGCACGATGTTGTTTATAGCCTCTCGGTTGCTGTCGGACATGAGCAGAAACTGTGCCACGACGGGTTTGTTCAGTTTTCCGTCTATGTATGCGTTGTTGCCGACGAGCCTTTTCATTTTCCTTTTTACGTCGGCAGATGTTGCCATTATGCGCTTTGCTGCATCGTCGCAGTCGTACACATCGATGCCGTGTGCTTTCAGTCGTTGTGCGACGTATGATTTTCCGCTGCCAATGCCGCCTGTTATGGCAATGTGTTTCTTCTTTTTCATGCTTTATCCTTGCTTTTGGCGGCACCGTTGCCTGTTGCCGTCATGCGTACCGACTCAGTTTGGTGTCATATCTGCTCTATGAGATAGTCCACCTGGTCGAACTCCAGCTGAGCCTTCGATACTCCGTTTGGCATTGCCTGCAGGTGCAGTGTGCACTTTTCGTCGGGATGTTCCATCAGTTCCTTGTAGTCTACGACCACTGAGAAAGCCTCTGGCGTGATTGAGCGGTATAGCGATGCTCCCACGACGAAGTGTACGCTTGCTTTCGACGGGAATGTTCTCAGTGCCTTTCCCTCTGGCATGTTGATGCATGTGATAGGCACTTCTATTGTTTTTTCGGTCAGTACGTCGGGATAGAGTTCTATCTGTACTTCGGCAGGCACGGCTTTTACGCCTGTCAGCCTTTCTATCCTTACTGTTGTCCTGACTGTGTCGATGACGTTTTGCAGGTTGAGTGGCTCTATTCTGACGTATTCTATCTTGTCGAGCAGCTCTTTCAGTGCGTAGATGGTAACGCTGTCCGGCATTATGCGTGTGTCGGTAATGAAGTAGTTTTCGCCCGCAGCGACTTTTCCCTGAAAGCGTACCGGCACTTTCTTTGAGTCGCCGTAGCTGAAGTAGAAGTCGAGTTTCTCGGGCTTTATGGCAGATATGCGCGACGAGTTGTACAGCTGTTGGAATACCAGTCGTTGCAGGTCGGCATTGGGCACCGAGCCGTGTCCTTCCTCGCGTGCGTAGTTCTGGAAGTTGATGCTGATGGGTCGTATCTTGTTTCCGTAGAGGTAGGTTGCAAGAATGTATCCCTTGTCTCTGACAGTTATGCGCACCGTGTCTGTGGAGTCGCTTGTCAGCACTACGTTTTTCGGAATGTTTGTCAGTACGACGGGTACCGATACTTCGCGTTCGGTTATTTCGTTGAGTGTCATCATCAGCCAGAAGAAGCTGCTGAGTACAAGAAAAAACAAAAAAATCAAGGATTTCCTGCTCATTATCTTGAGCAAGATATCCCTGAAAGCCTGTTTTGTCAACTTGTTCTGCGACATTTCCGTGTCTTTACTTTGCCTGTGTGTTCATCTGTGTTGCGTTGATGTCGGCAAAGACATACGATTTGTCTACGTTGATGACAA
The DNA here is from genome assembly GCA_900315545.1 of uncultured Prevotella sp. GTDB lineage: Bacteria > Bacteroidota > Bacteroidia > Bacteroidales > Bacteroidaceae > Prevotella. The sequence goes on along the minus strand of OMZM01000001.1, from coordinate 81,085 downwards.
CGCCGCGTGCTATTTCCACTTCAATCTTTCCTGTGGTCAGGTCGACGCGCTTCACTGTTCCGTAGATGCCTCCTCCGAGCACTACGCTTGTGCCTTCGGTCAGTGAGTTCTGGAACTTGCGTATTTCCTTTTGCTTTTTCTGCTGCGGACGAATCATAAACAGCCACATGATGGCGAATATTGCTACCATCATTATGATGAAAGTAAAGTTTCCGCCCTGTGGCGCTGCTGCCTGAAGTAATAATGTTGTGTTCATTGTTTTGTTGTGTTATTGTTTTTTTATTATTGTTTTTGTTCTGTTCTTTCTTCGTTTTCTTTCTGCTTGACGTCCATAGTCTTGAGGACGATGCGGTTTGCTGTGAGGTGTCGTGCTATGGAGTCGAGTATTCCGTTGATGTATCCTCCGCTCTTGCGTGTGGAGTATAGTTTGGCTATGTTGACGTACTCGTTGATGGTAACCGATATCGGTATGTTCTGGAAGTTTATCATTTCCGCTATTGCTATCTGCATTATCACCACGTCCATGTATGGCATTCGTGTGAGGTCCCAGTTGTATGATGCCTCGCTCATGTATCTGTTGTACTGTTCGGCGTTGAGTATTGTCGAGCGGAAGAGTGATATTGCGAAGTCTCGGTCGTCGTCGTCCTTGTATTCGGGCAGCAACTCCTGCTTGTCGCCGTTGGCAGGGTCGAAGCGCTTGATGGTTTTCAGCACGAATGTGTCTACTATTTCCTTGTCGTCGTTCCAGTAGAGGCTTTTCTCCTCGAGTATGGAGTCGAGCGACTCGTTGTCCTGTATCAGCGTGCGGTAGATGCGTCGCCATATCTCGCGGTCTTCCTCATAGTTGTCTTCGTCCGACGTCATGTATTCCTCGTATATCTTGCTTTGCTCGATGGAGTTGCATAGCCCCTTGATGAATTCTATGTCGTTTTCCCATACCACTTTCTGCATAGAGCAGAAGTTGTTGAGCATCTCGTTGTTTTCGAGCTGTATGGCGAAACGGTTGTTTACGAACTTTGTTGCAGGCAGCGGGTTGCCCTCGCGCTTTGCCCTGTTGGTGGCAATGTCGTTTCTGTGGCGCATCTCGCGCATCGTGGCAACAATGAGGGCTAAGAGAAAGTTATATAGGTCGTATGATTTTGAAAGACTGAAAAGCAATTCTTTCTCTGCGTTTTCAATGTTCCGGTTGCCGTTCTGATAATAGGCATATACTAACTGTACAATCTTAATCCTGATTAAATCTCTATTTATCATAGTTTTTCTCTCTTGAAAATATTGTTATATACGGTGCAAATGTAGGTATTTTTCGGTAAATGTGCAAGAAAATGCGGCTAAATTAAGTTTTGCTTGCGAAAAATTGATGTATAAGGTGTCTGAATGCAGTGGTTTTCGTGCAACGGTGAGTCCTGCCGGCTGCTGTCGGCGCATGCTTTTCGCGGCGCGGAAAAGTGCCGTCGAAAGACTCCCTGCAAAAACCGTGCCAAACTGTGCAGGATTTTTCTTCGGGACGAAAAAGTATGAAAATTTTTGACAGGGAAAAACTTGCAAAATAGATGCGGGACAGCCTCTGAAAGTGCAAAAATATGTGAAAAACTGAGTCGGCGATAACTGTTAAAAATGTCAAAGAGTATGTTTGACGCGCCTGTTTCGTCTGTTTTGCCCTGCCAGACACTTCGTCTGACCCCCTCAAACATAGTGTCTGACCTCCTCAAACAGTGTGTTTGACATTGTCAAACATGCTCTTTGACAATTTTAACATATACATTTCGTGCGCACAAACGCTATATTTCGCGACAATAAGTTGACAGTCAGGCGATTACGGAAGCATGCGGATTTTGGGCATATTTTGCCCCTCAGATTTCTGAAACGACTTTCGCGGGCATTCTCGCGACACTAAACGGGCGAAAATTGATTATACATCCGCACCGCTCACGACACATGCCGACAATGCAGATTTTGCCAGGCAGAACACCATATATAAGCATAAATATTGCCGAAAAAACATAAATTTTGCACGAAACATTGCTCATGTCATAAAAAACTATTACCTTTGCAGCGCTTTTTCGAGAAAATCTCCGAAATATACATATAAATATTGTGTAAGGAGAAAAGCACTCAGGTGTGATGGCGAATTAAGCAAAAGAACAATTTTAACAACTTAATTTAGAGTAACACAAAATGAAAGAATTTCAGCTCAACGGTCAGTTGCGCACTGACTTCGGCAAGAAAGCATCAAAGATGATGCGCAAAGAGGGACTCATCCCATGTAACATCTACGGCGAGAAGAAAGGCGAAAACGGACTCCCTGAGGCAATAGCATTCGCTATACCTATGACAGAACTCCGCAAGGTAGTCTACACACCTCACGTTTACGTATGCAACATCAACATCGAAGGCAAGAACCACATCGCCATAATGAAAGAGTTGCAGTTCCATCCTGTAACCGATGCACTGATGCACGTTGACTTCTACGAGACAACAGAAGAGAAGCCAATCACAATCGGCATACCAGTGAAACTCAACGGACTGGCACAGGGTGTACGCGACGGTGGACGCCTGGCTCTCCAGATACGCAAGATCAACGTTACGGCTCCATACAAGAACATACCTGAGACACTCGACATCGACGTTACAAATCTCGGTCTCGGCAAGAGCATCAAGGTTGGCGAACTGAGCTTCGAGGGACTCGAGCTGGCTACAAGCAAGGACGTTGTAGTATGCACCGTCAAGATGACACGTGCCGCACGTTCGGCTGCCGACAGCGCAAATGCACAATCAGAAGAAGCTGCCGAATAACAATAGCAGATGGAGAAATATTTAATTGTGGGATTGGGAAATCCGGGTGCAGAGTATGAAAGCACTCGCCACAATGCAGGATATATGGTGTTGGACGCTTTCGCAAAAGTGTCCAACACTGTTTTTGAAGACAAGCGATACGGCTATGTCGCAGAAACATCCGTGCGCGGAAGAAAGATTTTCCTGCTGAAACCCACCACCTTCATGAACCTGAGCGGCAATGCCGTGCGCTACTGGCTCAACAAGGAAAACATCGACCAGAAGCACCTGCTCGTCATATCCGACGAAGTGGCACTGCCCGTAGGACAGTTCAGACTGAAAGGCAAGGGCAGCAACGGCGGACACAACGGGCTCGGACACATACAGCAGCTGATAGGACAGGACTATGCACGCCTGCGCGTAGGCATAGGCAACGACTATCCGCAGGGAGGACAGATAGACTGGGTGCTCGGACAGTTTACCGACGAGCAGAAAACAGCACTGCAACCAGTATTCGACAACGCCGTAGAAATAATAAAGAGTTTCGTTCTCGCAGGCGTAGACATAACGATGAACGCCTACAACAAGAAAGGACGCGGAGATGGAAGCACGAATTGACAAGTGGCTCTGGGCTGCACGTATATACAAGACACGCTCGATAGCCGCCGACGCATGCAAAAACGGACGCGTAACGATAAACGGCGTATGCGTGAAACCATCAAGACCACTGAAGGAAGGAGAAGTGGTGAGCGTCAAGAAACCGCCCGTAACATACTCCTTCAAGGTGCTCAAGTGCATAGAACAGCGCGTAGGCGCAAAGCTGTTGCCCGAGATTTACGAGAACGTTACCGACCCGAAGCAATACGAACTGCTGGAAATGAGCCGAATAAGCGGTTTCGTAGACAGGGCAAGAGGCACCGGCAGACCAACGAAAAAGGAGCGCAGGGCAATGGATGCGTTCATAGAACCGGCTATGTTCGGCTTCGATGACGACGATTTTGACGACGACTATTAAAGCAAGATATATTCTTAACACAACAAAGGAAATGACAAACATAGCAATATTTGTTTCCGGCAGCGGTACCAACTGCGAAAACATTATCCGTTATTTTCAAGGCTCGGCGACAGTAGCCACACCGCTTGTCGTGAGCAACCGTGCCGATGCAGGCGCTCTGGAACGTGCCAGAAGGCTGAACGTGCCTGCCACAGTCATAACGAAGAAACAGTTTGCCGACGAGCAGCATGTCCTTTCTGTGCTGAAGGAATACGACATCGACGTCATAGTGCTTGCCGGATTTCTGCTCATGGCGCCCGACTATCTCATCGAGGCATACAAGGGACGCATCATCAACCTGCATCCGGCTCTCCTGCCGAAATTCGGCGGACGCGGAATGTACGGGCACCACGTTCACGAAGCAGTCAAGGCTGCAGGCGAAACGGAAACGGGCATGACCGTACACCATGTTACCAACGTGTGCGACGGAGGCGAAATAATAGCACAGTTCAAGTGTCCTGTCTCGCCAGACGATACGCCAGACGACATCGCCGACAAGGAACATGTGCTGGAAATGCAGCATTTCCCACAGGTGATAGAGCAGTTTGTCAACTCGCTGAAATAGGCTTGCACTGCCGTATAAGCGCTTTTCCGCACTTATCCGAGCAGTCGCGCAATATCGTCAGACTCGCCAACAATCCATATAATGTCGCCCTCATCGAAACGATAGTCGGGCATCACGTTGGAAAGATTATCCTTTCCTTCTTCCAAACCAACCACCATGCAGTTGTATTTGTAGCGTATGCCGCTCTCGCTGAGCGTCTTGCCGATGAACGGACTGCCGCTCTCGATGATGAGCTGGCGGAGTTTCATCTCGCGTTTCTCTATGTCGGGATCCTCGTCAAGCAACTCTTTGTTAATCGTATCGTTAAACTGCTTCAGCTGTTCGTCGCTGCCGATGACCTGTATCTTGTCGTTCGGGAATATCACGTCGTCGCCTCCGGGAATGTTGTATCGCCTTCCGGCACGCAGGATGCTGCTGACGTGAACGCCGAAGCGGTTGCCTATCTGCAAGTCTTTCAGCGACTTGCCAATCCATTTTGAGTTTTCAGGCACGTCAACCTCAGTAAGGTGCACGTTGCGGTCGAGCAGATGACCCACGTAGAGAGGACGTTTCTTGCCGAGCACCTGTGCCTTTATGTCGCGTGAACGCAGGTTTTGTATGAACATGCGCTCCAGTCTGATGCTTCGGTTCTTAGTTCTTCGCGACAGTATGATTACCGCTATTAGCGCCAGACCGATACACGTCAGCAGAGCCTGAGAGAAGTGGAAGAAGTGGTTTATTATGGTAAAGACAAACGACAGGGCAATGACAACGCGCACAATGACAGTAAACAGCAGTGGCACGCGGTTGTACCAGCTTTCGTTCCACAATGCTTTCCATTCCTCGCTGCGATTCTTTTTCATAACCATAGCCCGCAGGAAAGGTGCTATTAGCAGTATCGTCAGCACGCCGCAGATGATGTTTGCCCACAGTTTCATGCCCTTGCCAAGCAGACTACTGATAAAAGGCTCGAAGAAAGTGAGCATCAGAGCCGTCGCCGCAGCCGACAGAATGCCGTAGATAACGGTGTTGCGCAGCATCTGGATGAGTAGTGCATGCCAGTTGCTGTTGTGCGAAACGGTCGACGGGTGGCCTATGCTGATGTGGTTAAGTCGCTGTATCCACTCGTTGGGCATGCGCTTCTCCAGATAGTTGTAGCATGGAGTGGCAAAGCGAATCATATATGGTGTGAGGAACGTTGTTATGACTGATACAGCCACGACAACAGGGTAGAGGAAGTTGCCGATGACTCCGAGCGACAAGCCGAGCGAGGCAATGATGAACGAGAACTCGCCAATCTGAGCCATAGAGAAACCGCAGCGCATGGCTGACTTCAGCGACTGACCACTGAGAATGAAGCCAAACGTACCTATGACGGCTTGTCCCAGAAGAATGGTCAGCACCAGTGCTATTATAGGTAAGGCATAGTTGATGAGTATGTTTGGGTCGACAAGCATGCCCACAGACACGAAAAATACTGCTCCAAACAGGTTTTTTACGGGCTCGACAAGCCTTATAATCTTTTCCGCCTCTATCGTTTCAGCAAGAATGGAACCCATGACGAACGCGCCAAAGGCACTGCTGAAGCCAACCTTAGAAGAGAATACAGCCATAGCGCAGCACAGTCCGAGCGCCACGATGAGCAGAACCTCGTTGTTGATGAGCTTGCGGTTTGAACGCAGAAACTGAGGAATGGCAAAGATACCGACAACAAACCACAGCACGAGGAAGAATATAATCTTTAACACGCTGGTAAGCATCTGACCTCCGTCGGCACCACTGCCGCTGGCTATTGCCGACAGCATGACCATCATAACAATGGCAAGTATGTCTTCAAGTATAAGCACGCTCATCACCAGTCCTGCAAACTGCTGCTGCCGCAAGCCCATGTCGTCGAAGGCTTTGTAGATGATTGTCGTCGAAGACATGGCGAGCATGCCGCCCAAGAATATGCAGTCCATGCGTCCCCAGCCAAACAGTTTGCCGACAATGACGCCCAACAGCATCATCGAAAAGATGATAGTGCAAACGGCAATGATAGGCGAGGCACCCATCTTGACTATCTTCTTGAACGAAAAATCGAGTCCAAGCGAAAACAAAAGGAACATCACGCCGATGTCAGCCCATACATGTATGTCTGCCGTATCTACTACGGAAGGTGTGTAGGGCATGTGCGGCGAGACAAGAAAGCCTGCAACTACATATCCCAGCACCAGGGGCTGTTTCAGTCGTTTGAAAACTATCGTTACGATACCTGCCACAACAAGTATCAGCGCAAGGTCGGTAATAAGTGCCGGAAGGTTTGACATATCGTAAATGTTTTTATTGCTTTTGTTGACAAATCATATCAAATAGACATTCCACTTGTCGTGAACGCAACTTTTTCGTGCCGTAAACGCCAAGTAGAAATCATTTCTCCTGCAAAGATAAGAATTATAGATGAGAAATGAAAACTACAGGCGTAATAATTGCAAAAACAATGGATTTGCGCATGTTCAACAAGAAAATCCAGCGCGAAAAATAAGGTTTCCTGATGCTTTCCACACAAAAAATCGCCGAAAAAGTACAAAAACGACGCTTTCGTTGCTGAAAAACGAAAATATTTTGTAAGTTTGCAGAGAATTAAAACTGACGCGTTTCAGTACATATATATGTATAGACATTTTATCAAACGATTACTCGACTTTGTCATATCGCTGCTGGCTATAGTATGCCTTTCGCCTGTCTTGCTGGTGGTTACGGTATGGCTGCACTTTGCAAACAAGGGTGCCGGCGCTTTCTTCATGCAGGAACGACCTGGCAAGGACGGCAAGATATTCCGAGTAATAAAGTTCAAGACGATGACCGACGAGCGCGATGCCGACGGCAATCTACTGCCCGACGAGGTGAGGCTAACACCTATCGGCAAGTTCGTACGCTCTGCATCGCTCGACGAGTTGCCACAGTTCTTCAACGTGTTGAAGGGCGACATGTCGCTCATAGGTCCGCGTCCGCTGCTCGTACAGTATCTTCCATTGTACAGCAAGGAACAGGCGCGACGCCACGAGGTACGTCCCGGAATTAGCGGATGGGCACAGTGTCATGGTCGCAATGCTATTTCGTGGACGGAAAAGTTTAAGTACGACGTATGGTATGTTGACCACTTGTCTTTTCTTGTAGATGTGAAGATAGTGCTGCTCACGCTGAAGTCGGTGCTCATGCGCAGTGGAATATCGCATGAAGGCTCGGCTACGATGGAATGTTTTGATGGGACAAACTAACGAAAGAAGTATATGCAGATAAAGAAAATGAAGACCTTAGGTCGCATTATCAGTCGATATAAATATCCTATTACAATAGTATTAGGCATTGCCATAGTAGGTTTTGTAGACGAGAACAGCTTTATTCGCCGTTGGGAATACAACTACGAGATAAAAGACCTGCGTTCGGAGATATCGAAATACAATGCTCAGTATGAGCGCGACTCTTCGCGTCTGGGCAGTCTGAAGAATAATCCCAATGCCATAAAGAAGGTGGCTCGCGAGCGCTATTTTATGAAAGCGGACGACGAAGACATATTCGTACTGAGCGACGACAATAAAAACGAGACAGAAGATGAAGCAGCTAAGTAAGATACAGACTATTGTTTTTCTTGTCGGCGGCATACTCATGGTCATAGGAGCCGGCAGCTATGTGTTCATGTTCCAGCGTGCAGTAATGTCGGTAGTGTTCCTTGTCGGCGCACTGTGCTTTGCCCTTATGCAGCTGGAACAGCGTTACGACGGTCAGAACGTGGTTATAATCCGCTTGCGGCGCATACAGCTTATTGCCGACGTGCTGTTCATTTTGTCGGGCATACTTATGATAGACAGCCACTACATGTTGCTCAAGCCGTTGTTCAGCAGTTACACCGACTATATACAATACGTCTACAACAAGTGGATAATGACACTTCTCATAGCGGCGATATTAGAGATTTACACTGTACATCGCCTGTCGTCGGAGCTTGAGAAAGAGAAAAAATGCTAAATAATCAGCCGAATATTTAAATAGAATAAAAAAGTTTTTTCACGTCAATAATACTGATTACTTTTGTCTTCTGAAAGTTTACAGGTAATTATTTTGATATGAACAGAAGATTATTTATCTCTTTTCTGATTGTAGCCACACTTGCCTCATGTGCAACGTCATACAATATACATGGAACGTCTAACGTGTCTAACCTTGACGGACAGATGCTCTATCTGAAGATTTTGAAGGATAACGACATGGCAAAGCTCGATTCCTGCGACGTCATTCACGGACAGTTCTCGTTCATGGGCAACATCGATACGGTCAAGATGGCAAGCATATTCATCGACGACGAGAGCATGCTGCCGCTTGTACTCGAAGACGGCGACATAACCATAAAGATTACTCAGACGCAACAGATAGCCACAGGCACGCCCCTGAACGACAAGCTTTTCGGCTTCCTGCGCAAGTACGACCAGTTGCAGGCACAGTCGATGGAACTCATACACCGCCACGACCAAGCCATAATGAACGGCAACGACATGGTGGAAGTGTCCAACAGGCTGCAAGACGAGTACTTCAGCATAAACGAAAAACTGGACACTCTCGTTACCAACTTCATCGTAGATAACTTCGACAACGTGCTCGGTCCGGGTGTATTCATGATGGTCACCAACACAGGCATACCTGAACTGTCGCCTTGGGTGGAAGTCATCATGAGCAAGGCAACAGACTATTTCAAGAGAGACCCATACGTCAGATGGTATATAGAGACGGCAAAGCACGTCCAGAACATACAGAACGGGCTCGAGGAAGTGCCTATGCCTATGGCTTCGCCGGCACATGGCACGGATGCACCGCCAACACCTAACCAGATGGCATGTCCGCAATGAAAAAGAAACAGATGAACGCTAATAACTGAAAGAAACAGTTTCTGGAATGAAAACACTGCTAAGAAACGGTATTATAGTCAACGAGGGTGTTGCAGAAAGGGCATCGCTCGTCATCACAGACGACTGTATCACCGACATCATAGACAGCAGCAGGACACCTCGCGAGCACTACGACAGATGCGTAGATGTTGCGGGGTGTTTTGTTTTGCCTGGCATAATAGACTCACACGTGCATTTCCGTGAGCCAGGACTCACCCACAAGGCTGACATCGGCAGCGAGAGCCGTGAGGCTGCAAGGGGAGGGGTGACGACGTTTTTCGACATGCCCAACACTGTGCCGCAGACTGTTTCGCAAGACGAACTGGACTGGAAGTTGCGGCGGGCGGCACTGAAGAGCAGTGTCAACTATGCTTTTTTCATAGGTGCAACAAACGATAATATTGACGATATAACAAGCATCGACCCGACCATTGTGCCCGGAATAAAACTCTTCATGGGGTCGTCGACGGGAAACATGCTTGTCGACAGCCGCGACAGACTCGAGCAACTGTTCTGCAAGTCGCCGTTGCCGATAATGTCGCACTGCGAAGATACGGCACTTATAAACGCCAACATGGCAGCAGCCGAACAGGAGTGCGGAGGCGAGCCACCCGTCGTGTGGCATCCGAGAATACGCAGCGAGGAGGCTTGCCTGCGGTCTACGGAACTGGCAGTGAGCCTTGCCCGCAAGACAGGCGCACGCCTTCATGTCGCCCATGTGTCGACGGCACGCGAGCTGGCGCTTTTTGACGGCAGCGACAATAACATCACTGCTGAGGCTGTCATAGCACATCTGTGGTTTTCAGATAAAGACTATGAGCGTCTCGGCACGCGCATAAAGTGTAATCCGGCAATAAAGTCGGAAGCCGACCGCGATGCGTTGCGCAAGGCGCTCACTGACAGTCGGATAACTACAGTCAGCACCGATCATGCACCACATCTGCTCGCAGAGAAACAGGGTGGATGCAAGTCGGCGGCATCGGGCATGCCGATGGTCAGATATTCGCTGTCGGCGATGATGCAGCTTGTCGATAACGGTGTTCTCAGCATCGAGCGCCTGGTACGGCTGATGTGCCACAATCAGGCAGATTTGTTCAGTGTCAGCCGTCGCGGATATATCAGAAAAGGCTATAAAGCCGACCTCGCCGTAGTCAGCCGCGAGCCGTTTACGGTGGCGAAAGACAACCTGACGTGCCGCTGCGGATGGAGTCCGATGGAGGGAGAGACGTTCAGCTGGCAGGTAAAGCATACTTTCTGCAACGGTCAGCACTTGTTCTGCAACGGCTCGCTCGACGAGTCCGTGCGTGGCGAGCAGGTGCGTTTCAGGCTCTGACGGCAACGGAAAAGGCTGAAAAATGAAAGAAAACTGTAGAATAACATAGGACAATGATAGCAAAATACATAATATTTTTCCTTTTTCTGACGATAGTTCCAGACCTATACATATACCTGCGCTACATCCGCCGCAGACGCAGTTACGCGTGGTGGAAAGGCGTTTTGTGGTTTCTTCCGGCAGCAGCCATGCTGGCGTTTGCCGTATATCTGGCATCGAGAGACGGTTTTGTGTCGGGCAACCAGTCGCTGGTGGAGCTCTACCTGCTGCTTTTCGGCATCATCGTGGCGCCTAAGGCAGTCTATGCCCTGTGCTCGTTTCTCGGCATGCTGGTGTGCCGTCTGCGCAAGAGCAACCGCAACTGGGGCAACCTGTGTGGTTTGCTGCTGGCGATATACTGCATATATGTCGTAGTCGTGGGCAGTACCTCAGGCATCAGGAAGCTGAAAGTGAAGGAGGTGGATATAGCCTTCGACTCGCTGCCGGCTGCCTTCGACGGCTACCGCATAGCGCTCGTTTCAGACCTGCATGTAGGTACGCTGTCGGGCAAGAGGCAGGACATTCTGGCACGGGCAGTAGACTCGATAAACGCGCAGCATGCCGATGTGATTGTCTTTGCAGGCGACTTGCAGAACGTAGAGCCGCAGGAGCTGTATGAGCACCGTTTTCTGCTCAGTTCGCTGAAAGCTGCCGACGGAGTGTACAGCGTGCTTGGCAACCACGACTACTCAGCCTATTCCGATGCAGGCGAGGTGGAAAGTGCCGCCAACGAGAGGGAGTTGCAGAGCATAGAGCGGCAGATGGGCTGGACACTGCTTATGAACGACCGCTGCGTAATAAGCCGGAATGGCGACTCGATAGTCATTGCCGGACTCGAAAATCACGGCAAGGAGCCTAAGACCGACAGCGAACGCAAGCGCTTTCCGCAGCGCGGCGACACGAAGAAAGCCCTCAGCGGCATAGCCGACAATGCCTTTGTCGTCATGGTGGAGCATACGCCTACGGCATGGCGCGACCTCATCCTGCCTGAAACGAAGGCTCAGTTGACGCTCAGCGGACATACGCATGGCGGACAGGTAAACCTCTTTGGGCTGCGGCTGACACGCTTCACATACGCAGAAGATGCCGGTCTGTATTGGGAAGGCGACCGTGCCCTCTATGTTACGTCGGGCGTTGGAGGGCTCGTGCCGATGCGCTTCGGAATGCCGGGAGAGATAGTTGTCATCACGTTGAGAAAGAAATAAAAGGAGAACCTATATGAAATACTTATACCGAACATACCAGTTGCTGATATGCATGCCGCTGTTTCTGCTGTCGACCATGCTGACGGCAACGGTTACGGCGCTTGGATGCGCACTTGGAGCAGTAAACTTCTTCGGCTATCATCCAGGCAGGCTGTGGTCGAAACTGACCATACGCTCGCTGCTGCTGCCCATGCGGGTGGAGGGGCGCGAGCATCTGAGAGACGGACAGAGCTATGTTTTCGTAGCCAACCATCAGGGCGCCTTCGACATATTCATCATCTACGGCTATCTGGGGCGCAACTTCAAGTGGCTCATGAAGCAGGCTTTGCGCAAGGTGCCCTTCGTAGGCATCGCCTGCGAGTATGCCCGCCACATCTTCGTAGACAAGAGTTCGCCCGGCAAGGTGAAGCAGACCTACGAGCGTGCGCGCACCATTCTGCGCGGCGGCATGTCGGTGGTGGTCTTTCCCGAAGGCTCGCGCAGCAGGACGGGCAGCATGTCGCGCTTTCAGCGTGGCGCCTTCATGCTGGCAGACGAGTTGCAGTTGCCCATAGTACCGCTGACAATCAACGGCTCGTTCAAGGTGCTGCCGCGACAGCGCGACGGACACTTCATAACGTGGCATCCGCTGACGCTGACCATCCACAAGCCCATAATGCCGACAGGGCAGGGCGCCGAGAACGTGCAGCAGACAATGAAGATGAGCTACGAGGCTATAGAAAAGTCGCTGAAGGCATAAGCATGACGAAAGTCGCAGACAGGCAGCGGCAGTCTGCATGAGCAATTCCGTCGCCGCCGACAGATGCCTATATATAATAAGGTATAGACAAGTATATAAAAAAGTATAGTCGGAACGTAATTTAGGGTGCTGTTTCCGACTCACAGCAAAAACCGTGCCAAACTCGCACGGTTTTTCTTTTTGACAGAAATTTGCTGAAAAATTTTGACAGACAAAAATCGTTCAAATAGAATCGGAACAGTCGCTGAAAGTGTTAATCTACGTTAATTATCAGTCCGGCGCTAACTGTTAAAATTGTCAAAGAGTATCTTTGAGGGTGCTTTTTGGCTAATTTTACCATGTCAGACACAGTGTCAGAGAGCCCCAAACACTATGTCTGACATCCTCAAACAGTGTGTTTGACAATCTCAAACATACTGTTTGACAATTTTAACATATACAATTCGTGCGCACAAACGCTATATTATGCGATAACAAACTGACTGTCAGATGGTTATGTAAGTGTTTGAATTTTGGGCATATTTTGTCCCTTTGATTTCCGAAACGACTTTCGCGGGCATTCTCGCGACACTAAACGGACAAAAAATGATTAACATTCCGACACGAAAAACATAAGCAAATACTTCTTTTTATAAAAACTTTGCTTTTTCTTTGTGGAATAAAAAATAATCTATATCTTTGCAATCAGAGAAAGTATAGGCCATAGATGACAAGAGAAGAGAAAGTTAAATATTGGTTAGATATTGTTGACGAAGACCTCGACTTGGGAGAATTCCTTTTCAAAAGCGGTCGTTGGCTCTACTCTGCATTTATGTGCCATCAGGTAATAGAGAAGATGCTAAAAGCATATTGGACGGCAACCAACGAGGAAGTGCCACCATATATACACGAGCACAAGCGGCTTGCAGAACTATGTGGATTGTATAAGGAGATGACTCCTGAACAACGTTACTTCCTGGAAAGAATTCGCCCAATGAATATAGAAGCTCGCTACCCAAGTTATAAACGAAGCGTGGCAAATACGTTGAATGAAGATATAACCGGAGATATTGTCGAACAAACAAAACAGATGAAAGAATGGATTCTCAAAAAGTGCTTACTCGCAATGAAGCCCTACAGCTCGTCAGAGAATACAAAAAAGTAATCTCACCTCGCTTTGACGGCAATGTGAAGGTGATGATGTACGGCTCTTACTCAAAAGGAAACCCGAACAAATGGAGCGATATAGACGTTGCAGTCATCGTGCCGGAAATCGCAGATGACCAATGGTATGATTTGTCCGTAGCACTTGGCATGGATGTAGACAAGGTAAGCTTGCTTATTGAGCCTGTCCTTATGTCGGACAAACACTGGTCGCCTCTCTACGACGACGTTATGAAAACAGGCATAATGGTATAGAAATGTTTAGATGAAGCGAAAGTTTTATTATATCATACGTAATTTGCCAGCAGAGACAAGAGTAACAATGACGGCTGCACCTGTCAAGTAAAAACCGTATATTTGCAAATTAGAAAAACAAGCAAACAAAAAGACAATATGGAACTATCAGAAAGATTTTTAAACTACACCAAATTCGACACACAGTCGAGTGAAGAATCACAGACCGTGCCAAGCACGCCGAAACAGCTCATCTTCGCAAAATACCTGAAAGAAGAAATGGAGCGCGAAGGACTCGAAGACGTAGAGATGGACGAGCAAGGCTACATCTACGGCACGCTGAAAGCCAATACAAAGAAAAACATCCCGACAATAGGATTTATCTCGCACTACGATACGTCGCCCGACTGCAGCGGAGCCGACATCAAGGCACGCATAGTAAGCAACTACGACGGCAACGACATAGAGCTGTCGCCAGGAATCATCTCGTCGCCGAAGAAGTTTCCGGAGCTGTTGCAGCACGTCGGCGAAGACCTTATCGTTACCGACGGAACAACGCTGCTCGGCGCCGACGACAAGGCTGGTATAGCCGAAATAATGCAGGCAGTGTGCTATCTGCGCGACCATAAGGAAATAGAGCATGGAGACATACGCGTGGCATTCAACCCCGACGAGGAAATAGGCATGGGCGCACACCACTTCGACGTAGAGAAGTTCGGCTGCGAGTGGGCTTACACCATCGACGGAGGCGATTTGGGAGAACTCGAATACGAGAACTTCAACGCCGCATCGGCAAAGGTCAGCATCAAGGGCGTAAGCGTGCATCCGGGATACGCAAAGGGAAAAATGATAAACGCAAGCCTCGTGGGAATGGAGTTCGCACAGCTGCTGCCGGCAGACCAGACTCCGGAAACAACCGAAGGCTACGAGGGATTCTTCCACCTGATAGGCTTCAAGTCATCATGCGAGGCAGCACAGCTGTCATACATCATCCGCGACCACGACCGCGACAAGTTTGAAGACCGCAAGGCACTGATAAAGAAATGCGCCGACAAGATAAACGAGAAGTACGGCGAAGGCACCTGCACGATAGAAGTGAAAGACCAATACTACAACATGAAGGAGAAAATAGACCCGTGCATGCACGTCATTGACCTCGTAGTCAAGGCAATGCAGGAATGCGACGTGCCGCCGCGCGTCAAGCCGATACGAGGAGGAACAGACGGAGCACAGCTCTCGTTCAAGGGACTGCCATGCCCGAACATCTTCGCAGGCGGCGTGAACTTTCACGGACCATACGAGTTCGTATCGATACAGGTAATGGAAAAGGTGATGAAAGTCATCATAAAGATATGCCAGCTTACCGCAAAATACAACGACTAAGCAGGCACAGGAAAATACAGACACACCAAACAACAGCGCCAACCGACAGCAAGCAGGCACGTTTAAAACGCCTGAATGCTGTCGGTTTTGCTGTGTCGGCACGCAACGCAACAGCCGGCAACAACAGAAAAACAGGCAGCTAATAGGCTCATGTAGAGTTAAATAAGTGTAAAATTGACTAATGAAGTTTATTTGAATACCGAAAATAATTGACACAAAAATGTAAAATAGCACCTTAAAAATTCGTAATATTAAAAAAAACAACTATCTTTGCACCGCAGTATTATGTCCTTTTACAAAAAAGGAAGCAACCTGAAAATAGCATTACTCGTAAGGATAAGACTATGAAGCCATTGTCCGCGAAAGAAAAATCCAACACACATGTCATGTCAGCAACCGATGTTGACAACGCCGTAGGCGTACCAAAACGCAACTGGTATGTAGCTGTGGTGCGGCGAAATACCGAGAAAGCATGCCGCGAGAAACTCGAGCAAATGGGCTATGAATGCTACGTGGCAACACAAAACGAACTGCGGCAGTGGAAAAACGGACAGAGAAAAAACATCGAACGAGTAGTGATAAGCACCATAGTATTCATAAAGACAACAGAGCAGCAACGCCTGCAACTTGTCAAGGAGCCATTCATCAACCGCTTCATGACCAACCGTCTGGGAAAGGTCAACAACTTCGGACGGCACCCTATAGCAACAATACCCGACAAGGAGATGAACACGCTGAAGTTCATGCTCTACAACTCAGAACAGCCGGTGTCGTTCATCGACAGCCCACTGAAGAAAGGCGAACGCATCAGGGTAGTGAGAGGCTCGCTGAAAGGACTCGAGGGCAATGTCTGCGAAACAAGCGACGCAACCTACGTCATGGCTGACCTCAATATACTCGGCTGCGCCGTCGTGAGAGTATCGATAGAAGATATCGAACGCGCAAACGCCAAAGATTAGCAGCTAAGATTACATAGAAGGCATTAGGCAGTTCTGTTTGCTGAGACAAAATAAGGGCAAACACAGTGTCGCAGAAATCAAACAAGCGAAATATAAGTAACAAAATCATATGATTTTTTTCTGGAATAATCCCAACAGCAAATATTTTTTAGCAATAAACACGCGTTTCCGCAAACTGATATGGAAAATGAAACGCAAGAAGCTGAAGAATAAAGAGTTTACGATTGTAACAGATAATTGTATGGCAGGTTTTATATGTAGTGACTTATGTGTAGATTTTAACACTCCGTTTTTTAATGGTGGTATTACTACGTCAGACTTTATAAAAATGCTGAAAGATTTTGATCATTATATGAATGAACCTTTAGAGTTTGTTTCTGATTCAGTATATAAATATCCTATTGCAAAAATTGATGATATAAAATATTATTTTGCACATTATAAATCGGAAAAACAGGCTCGCTCATTTTGGAGAATAGGCAGAAAGAGAATGGTTAAAGATAACATGTTTTATATACTCACAGAGAAAGATGACTGTACAATGGAACTGATGCGTGAGTTCGACGCTCTGCCATACAAGAACAAGGTAATACTTACACATAAACCATACCCTGAGATAAAGAGCGCGCACTATATAAGAGGATTTGAGGAATACAACCATTGTCTTGTTGTGTCAGACTATGTAAAAGGACAGATATTGGGACGTCGCTATTATGACGATTTCGATTTTCTAAAGTGGCTTAATGATAATTATGTAGAGAATTAAGTAACGCTTAATTATAACTGTACAAATTCAAATGCAAGATAATAAAATTCTCACCGTAACAAGTCCGCTGCTTCCAGATCTCGACGAGCTGAACGGGATGCTCCGTGATATATGGAATAAGAAGTGGATAACCAACAATGGAGAATACCATCAGCGACTGGAAAAGGCATTGGCAGATTATCTGAAAGTGCCGTATGTCAGTCTTTTCACAAACGGAACGCTGCCGCTTATCACTGCTTTGCAGGCGTTGCGAATCTCAGGTGAAGTGATAACGACACCATACAGCTTCGTGGCTACGACACATTCGCTGTGGTGGAACGGAATAAAACCTGTGTTCGTTGACATAGAATGGGCAACGGGATGCATTGATCCTGCCAAGATAGAGGCAGCCATAACGTCGAAGACAACAGCCATCATGCCGGTGCATGTATATGGAAAACCTTGTAACATAAAGGCAATACAGGACATTGCTGACAAATATGGCTTAAAAGTAATCTACGATGCGGCACATGCTTTCGGAGTGGAAGTAGATGGAGAAAGCATCATGAATGCCGGCGACATGTCTACACTCAGTTTCCATGCAACAAAGGTCTACAACACCGTAGAAGGTGGCGCAATGGTCATGCATGATGCTAAGACAAAGCAGCGCGTCGACTACTTGAAGAACTTCGGCTTTGCAGGCGAAACGGAAGTTGTAGGACCAGGTATTAACAGCAAGATGGACGAGATACGCAGTGCCTTCGGACTGCTAAACTTGCAGCAAGTAGACAAGTCAATAGAAGCACGTCATAAAGTGGCAATAAGATATCGAGAGGCACTGAAAGACATAGAAGGAATAGAATATTGGAACGACCTGCCAGGCGTAAAGCATAACTACAGCTATTTCCCCATCTTTGTAGATGCAAGAAAATACGGCATGACGCGCGACGAACTATATTTCAAGATGCGCGAACAGGGCATTTTGGGCAGAAGATATTTCTATCCGCTGATAAGTCAGTTCTCCACATATCGTGGCTTAGACAGTGCGCGCCCAGACAATCTGCCAGTGGCAACCAAGATGGCAAACGAAGTAATATGCCTGCCGATGCACCATGAACTGTCAGACGAAGACCTCGACAGAGTCATAACATGCATCATGAAAAGATAACAGTAGATGAAATATCCCATAGGCATACAGGACTTCAAGAAGATACGTCGTGAGAACTACGTTTATATAGACAAGACACGTTTGATATACAAAATGGTGTCGGAGTAAATTTCTCCACTCAATCCCGCAGTATAGACGACTGGAAGATAGAGGCATATTATTATTGTAGAATATAAGAGAAATGAAACAAAAGAGATTGATGTTACTTGGCGGTATCAGGTATCTATTACCTGTGATAAAGTCTGCACATGAACAGGGATATTATGTTATAACGGCAGATAATGTTCCTGACAATATTGCTCATAAATATTCTGATGAATATGTTAATGTGAGCATTATTGACAAAGAGGCGGTCTTAAATATTGCACAAGAAAAGAAGATAGATGGGATAATGTCATTCGGTGTAGATCCTGGAGTAGTTTCGGCTTCATATGTTCAAAACAAAATGAACCTTCCTTCTTTTGGTCAATTCGAGTCTATAGAAATTTTACAAAACAAAGATAAGTTTCGTTCTTTTCTTTCTGAAAATGGGTTTAATGTTCCAAAAGCAAAGAGCTTTTCTTCAAAAGAAGAAGCACTTATAGGAATATCTTGCATGGAATATCCAATTATAGTAAAACCGACTGATTCAGCAGGCTCAAAAGGTGTAACAAAAGTTGAGAATAAAGAACAGCTTTCGAAAGCAATAGATAGTGCTTTTTTGCATTCATTTTCAAAAAAGATTATAATAGAGGAGTTTATTGAAAAAGTAGGATGTTCATCTGATACAGACTGTTTCTCAATAGATGGTAAACTCGCATTTGTGAGCTATAATTCACAATATTTTGATGACAAAGCAGCTAATCCTTATACTCCAGCTGCCTACTCATGGCCGTCAACATTTACAGAAGAACAAGAGAAATATCTTACATCTGAAATACAAAGACTAATAACATTATTGGGATTAAAAACTGTCGTCTACAATGTTGAGACACGAATTTCTACGAATGGCAAGCCTTACATAATGGAACTCACTCCACGCGGTGGTGGTAATCGCCTTTGTGAAATGTTGCGCTATGCCACAGGCGTAGATATGATAACAAATATCACTCGTGCTGTTGTAGGCGACTCGATAGAAAACATAGAACAGAAACCATATATAGGACACTGGGCGGAAATTATAATACACTCAGACACGAGTGGAATTTTCGATCATATAGAGATAAGTAAAGATTTACCCGCTGAGGTTATAGAAAAGGATTTGTGGGTAAGTAAAGGTGATAATGTCGACACATTTGAAGGCGCAAACAACGCAATAGGAACTCTTGTTTTAAGATTCCATACAATAGAAGACATGAAAACGTATATTGTTAAGCCAGATAAATGGTTGAGGGTAGTTGTAAAATGAAAGATGCAATAGGAGGGTATTTCTCCTTAGAACTCTCTCAGTTAGAGGAATATCATAAGAAAGCAATCAAACTAAATACAGGACGTAATTGTCTTGAATATATACTGCGTTGTCGTCAGTATAAGAAAGTCTATATTCCTTATTATACATGTGAAGTTATTTTAGAGCCATTCAAAAAGTTAGGTGTTGAGTATAGTTGCTATCATATTAATGAAAAATTTGAATTGTCAGAAGAAATCTATCTACAAGAAGGTGAGGCGCTGCTATATACCAACTATTTCGCACTTAAACAAAACTATATTGGGACACTTGTTTCTAAATATGGCAATAAGCTAATTGTAGACAACACGCAAGCGTTCTATGCAAAACCCTTTTCTGGAATCGATACATTTTATACATGTCGCAAATTTTTTGGTGTAGCAGACGGCGCATATTTATATATTGATAAGATTGCAAATTTCCAGTTGGAACAAGATATATCATATAATAAAATGATGCACTTGCTAAAACGTATAGACTTATCTCCTGAAGAAGGATTTGCAGATTTCCATATAAATGATGATAGTCTTATTGATAATCCTATACGAAGAATGTCTAAGTTGACCCAGCGAATCATGCAGTCTATAGACTATGAGAAAATAGCAAAAAAAAGACAAAATAATTTTCATCTGCTTCATAAATATCTTTCCAAAACCAATAAGTTGTCTTTGCAAATAGGACAAGATGCAGTACCGATGGCATATCCATATTATGTACATGATATAGGTTTAAGAAAGAATTTAATAGCAAGCAAAGTCTTTGTAGCGCAGTATTGGTCGAATGTATTAGATTGGTGTGATAAAGACTCTATAGAGGGTCAACTTGCAAATAATCTTTTGGCTTTGCCAATAGATCAGCGATATGATGAAAAGAAAATGATGGATATTATAAATATAATACAAAAAAATGCTTAAAGGTAATTATATTTATTTAAGGCTGTTTGAGCCAGAAGATTATGAAAAAACATACGAATGGCACAATGATTTTGACATACAAAAAACTACTTGTGGACCATTACGTTTTGTTTCAAAGGCAATAGAGAAAGAGTGGGTACTGTCAAAATCTACACACAATACAAATGATATCTATTTAGCAATTTGCTTAAATGATACAGACGAGATGATAGGATGGTATTCTATATCTGACATTGATTTCAAGAATCGTAAATGTTTTTGCAGTGGTGTGGTTATTGGTGATAAACGATACCGAGATGGCGAAGCATATCAGGAAGCTGGGGATTTAGCTTTTAAATATATAGTAAATGAACTCAATATGAACAGGATTTCAGGTTCTTGTTTATATGATAATATTATTTCTAGGGCAGAAATGGAGGCTGGATACTGGACTTTAGAAGGAGTTGAGCGACAGGCGATTTTTAAGAATGGTAAATATCATGATATATGTCATTATGCAATCTTAAAAAAGGATTATTTATTCCATCTACAAAATGGAGATTATGATGATAGAACAAAGAGATTGTATAAAATAATTAAACGTCTAAGACAAGAGAATAATAATAATAATATATAATTTTTAAACTATAAGATTATGGAAATTAAAGAATTTATTGAGAATTTTGCTGATCAGTTTGATGAAACGGATATCAGCGAGTTGAAACCGGAAACCGAGTTCAAAGAACTTGACGAGTGGTCTTCACTGATTGCTCTGAGTGTGATTGCCATGGTTGATGAGGAATATGACGTTGCCATAAAGGGTGATGACATCCGCAATAGCACGACTATTGAGGATTTGTTTAATGCAGTAAAGGCTAAGGCATAATGGCATTTCTGAAGATACCAAACGTAGCAATAAAAGGTATATCTGCCTGTGTCCCGCCAGCCATAGAGGAGAATAAGGACATACCCTTCTATGCCCCTGGTGAGGCAGAACAGGTAATTGCCGCTACAGGGATTGAACGTCGTCATATAGCTGGTCCTGACATCTGTGTCAGTGATCTCTGTACCCAAGCTGCCGAGCGTTTGCTTGACGAGTTGGGGTGGGTGCGCGACAGCATAGACTTACTGGTTGTATGTACGCAGAACCCAGACTATCGTAATCAACCCACATCTTTCTTAGTTCATGAGCGTTTAGGCCTTTCGGAAAACACAATGTGCATGGACTATTTTCATGGCTGCCCCGGTTGGGTAACCTCACTGGGGGGGGTAAGTTCGTTGATTGCGAATAGTTGTGTGAAGAGGGCTTTGTTGCTTGTAGGCGACACAGTATCAAAAGACCAGAATATGGCCAGCCACGAAAGTAGGCCCTTGTTTGGCGATTGTTGTACGGCTACCGCTTTGGAGTATTGTGAAGATGCTCCTGCCATGTATTTCAACTATGGCACATATAGCGATGGCGGAAAAGCCCTGATACTTACGCAAGGAGGCTACCGCCATCCGTACACTCACGAAACATTGGAAATCGAGTTACAACGTCGAGCCGGCACGCTGAAAGAGGGACAAGGTGACGATATGGATGGTATGGATGTATTCAGTTTTGCCATTACTAAGGTGCCCAAGACGCTGAAGAAACTCTGTGCGGAGTTTGGATTGGAGTTAGAGGGTATAGACCATTTTGTGCTTCATCAGGCTAATAAGCTGATAGTTGATGCCATAGCGAAAAGACTTAAGATGCCTTCTGAAAAAGTACCACTTGGACTGCGTAAATATGGTAATACTACCAGTGCAAGTATCCCACTGACAATTGTATCAGAGTGTGCCAATGCTTATCGCAATGGACACCAGAAATCATTGGTGTGTGGTTTTGGAACTGGTCTGAGCGTTGCTGCTGCCTACATTGAGACGGACAATATTGTATGTCCTGAAGTTATAATTTATCAAAAAGAAGAAAATGTATAATCCCTATTCATTAGAAGGAAAAACGATATTGGTGACAGGCGCCTCGTCTGGTATAGGGCGTGCAACTGCCATTGAGTGTTCCAAATTGGGGGCAACGGTTATCATTACAGCCCGCAATGAGCAACGGTTGTCTGCCGTCCTTAACGAGCTTGACTCCTCGTATGGACAAAATCACCAAATGGTGATAGCGGACATTGCCAATGAGGAAGGGCTTAACACTTTGATATCTGCATTGCCCACCCTTGACGGATTATCAAGCAATGCGGGTATTGCTCTTGGAAATAGTCCAATCAAGTTTATTGGAGAAGAGCAAATGCATTCGCTGATGCAGACAAATACGTATTCACACGTATTACTGGCCAAGATGCTCTTTAAGAAGAAATTGATGGCAAAGAACGGGTCAATTGTTTTTACAGCATCCATCGGTGGAACTGTCAGCCATGGGCCTGGCAATACATTGTATGGAATGTCAAAGAACGCATTGCTGGCATTCGCCAAATATGCGGCTATTGAGTTTGCACCTCGAGGAATACGTGTTAATTGCGTAAGCCCAGGAATGATAGAGACACCGCTCATCAATCTGGATGCGTTGACAGAAGAAGACAAGGCCGTTGATGCAGACAAGTATCTGTTGAAGCGGTATGGCAAACCCGAAGAGGTGGCGCGTACAACAACATTCCTATTAAGTGATGCCTCTTCGTTCATCACAGGTACAGCAATCGTCGTTGACGGGGGCTATACAGTAAACCATTAACAAATAATCATGGCATTTTTAGAAGTAAAGAACGTAGAGATAAAAGGAGTATCGGTTGCCGTGCCCAAGCAGGTGAAGGTTGCTAAAAAACAACCCTATTTCACCGAAGTGGAAGCAGATAACTTCACTAATGTGACGGGAGTGGTCAGTTCGCATGTGGCACCGGCAGAGATGACGCTTTCTGATTTGTGTCAGGAGGCAGCAGAAAAGCTATTTGCAGAGTCTGACTGGGAACGGGAGTCGATCGATCTGATTATGTTTGTCAGTACATCCCGTGATTTTTATATCTGCCCCAACACGGCTAATATCTTGCAAGACAAGCTGGGCCTGAAAACATCAGTGATGGCAATAGATTTGCCCTTTGCTTGCTCTGGATATGTTTATGGACTGAGTGTGGCTTCTTCATTGATGCAGAGCGGGCAGCTAAAACGTGCTCTGTTGTTGGTTGGTGAGATGACCAGCAAGAACCAGTCGCACCTTGACAAGACCGTCTGGTCGTTGCATGGGGATGCCGGTTCAGCTACACTGCTGGAGTATAACCCTGAAACAAAACATCCGATGCAGTTCAATTTTGGTAGTGATGGTGCTGGATGGGAGGCAATAATTTGTCGTGAGGTAGGCGTTAGATATCCTACCACACCAGAATCTCTCGTCGTAAAGAAATATGATGAGGGAATAGAGAGAAATGCTATGCAGTGCTCTATGGATGGTATGTCAGTGTTTTCTTTTGCAATATCTAAACCTGGTAAATGCATAAAAGATCTTTGTGAACATTTTAACATTGACTTGCAAGGTATCGACTATCTCCTGATTCATCAGGCGAACAAGATGATTGATGAAAAGATTCGTAAGAAATTGAAACTGGCTGAGGATAAAGTTCCGTATAGTATGCCATATTATGGAAATACTAGTTCATGCACCATACCCATTACGATGACTTCGCAGATTCGAGAGAAACTCGAGGAAGGCGAGAATGAATTAGTCATGTGTGGATTTGGATCTGGCTTGTCATGGGGGGCAGCACATGTTTTTACGAATAAGATAATTTGTTTACCTGTTATAGAAATCTAAACATCATGGGGAGACTGACTGGTAAAACAGCATTGATTACTGGTTGTAATCGTGGTATTGGCAAGGCGGTTGCAGAAAAGTTTGCCTCGGAAGGGGCAAACCTTATCTGTGCTATCCGAAAAGAGAACCCTGTTTTCAAAGAAGAAACAGATAGATGGGCAAAGCAATATGATGTTACAATCGACCATATCTATTTCGACTTGACAGATGAGGAAAGTATAAAAGCTGCATTCAAGGACTTAAACAAAGAGAAGCGAACAATAGATATCCTTGTGAACAATGCAGGCATACCAGCAGGAGGCTTCTTGTTGATGACTTCTTTATCCAAAGTAAAAGAAGTGATGCAGGTGAATTTCTTCTCTCAGATTCTTGTTACTCAGTTGGCTGCCAAGATAATGATGAAACAGAAGAAAGGTTCTATTGTTAATATGAGTAGTGTCACTGCTTTTGACAATCAGGGAGGTTGGACTGCGTATGGAAGTAGTAAGGCCGCTATGGTTAGCTTTACAAGAACTATTGCTAGAGAACTTGCTCCATTCGGAATACTAGCCAATGCAGTTGCACCAGGACTCATAGATACTGAGATGGGAGGAGAAATGGACGAGAGGTATCAAGCAGATATGCTTTCTCGTGCTGACTTAGGGAGAAAAGGAACACCAGAGGAGGTGGCTAATTTGGTTGCTTTTTTAGCATCTGATGATGCATCCTATATAACAGGTCAGGTTATACGAATTGATGGAGGAATGTAGTGAATTGACAACTGATAATGGATAATTGACAATTATGATATGTTAAAGAGTGAAGAATGGGCACGTGATATACGACGTGAGATAATAGAGGCTTCGCACGATGTTGGCAGACTGGGAGTGCATATTGGCTCAGCACTGTCTGCAGCCGACGTCCTAGCTGTGTTATATGCCGACGTCTTGAATTATGATGTGAAGAATCCTCGGTCGGAAGAAAGAGACTACTTTGTACTGAGCAAGGGACATGCGTATATTGGTTATTATGCCGCTTTGGCTAAAGCTGGTTTCTTTAGCAATCAGGACATAAAGGAGCAGTTTATGACTGACGGCGGCTGGTTGCCAGTACATCCTGTTAAAAACTTAGATAAAGGTATTGAATTCTCTGGCGGTAGTTTAGGTACAGGAATGCCGTTTGCTGTTGGAAAGGCGTACGCCCTTAAACTAAATGAAAAACCTAATAAGGTTTATTCGTTGGTCGGTGATGGCGAATGCGATGAAGGCAGTATATGGGAAGCTTTTATGTCGGCTGCAAATCTTGGACTTGACAATCTGACTGTTGTCGTGGACAAGAATGGCATGCAACAGGATGGTGCTACTGACGAAGTGCTTGCGGTTGACATCGAGGCGTTGGCTAAGGCTTGTAAGTGGAATGTGATAGTTGTTGATGGCCATAACCACAACGAGCTTAAATCGGCATTCACAAAGTCTTTTGATAACGGAAAACCAAAGTGCATTATCGCAAATACTGTAAAAGGCAAAGGCGTTTCATTTATGGAGAACGACAACAACTGGCATCATGCCAATATGAATGAAAAACAATATAACCAAGCTGTGGAGGAACTGAGTCATGATTGAGTTTAATCCAAAGAATATCAAACGTTGGATGATGATGAGCACTCGCAATGCTTTTGGTGCATTCTTGACAGAGGTGGCCGCCAATCATCCAGAACTATTTGCCCTGACGGCAGATTTTACGAAGAGTACCGGCTTGGCAAAGTTTAAGGAGCAGTATCCAAATCAGTTTCTCTCTACTGGTATTGCTGAGCAGAATATGATTGCTTTGGCTTCAGGCTTGGCCAGTGAAGGCAAGAATGTGTTTGCCAGTAGTTTTGCTTCGTTCGTGACCACCCGTTGTTATGAACAGGTAAAGGTGAATCTTGGTTATATGCAGCATAATGTGAAACTGGTGGGAATTGCTTCTGGTCTTGGTGTCTCTCATCAAGGAAACACCCACTTTGGATTGGATGACGTGTCGTTGATGCGGGCTATCCCCAATATGACAATTGTGGTTCCTTCTGATTGTACAGAGGTCGCCAAAGCTACAATTACTTTGGCAGACTTTGAAGGCCCAGCGTATTTGCGACTCGTCGGTGAAGGTTTTATCCCTATTGTCAATGATGACGATTATGAGTTTGTCATCGGTAAGGGTATCAAAAAACGTGACGGTAAGGATATTCTGATGATTGCTAATGGCACAATGGTCAGCCAGTCGTTGAAGGTTGCCAAAGAATTGTCAGAACAGGGGATTGAGGCGACAGTCATCAATATGCATACTGTGAAACCCCTTGATACACAAATAATTGATGAGAATATTGAAGGTAAGAAACTCATCGTTACTATTGAAGAAGGACAACTAAATGGAGGCCTGGGTTCTGCTGTTGCTGAATATGTGTCTTCATTGGATAATACTCCTAAAGTATTGCGTATGGGTATTCATGATATGTTCCCTCATGCAGGCAGCTATAGTTACCTGTTGGAACAATGTGGCCTGACAGCAGCCCAAATTAAAGAACGAATTATAAACACATTAAACAAATAAGAAAAAATGGATACATTAGAAAAAGTAATCGAGATCGTAGCTTCTACCTGCGAGGTGGACAAGAGCGAGGTAACTGGCGATAGCACCGTAGGCGATTTCCCAGCATGGGACTCTATGGGGCACTTGAGTATTCTTTCAAACGTGGAAGAAACTTTCGACATTAGCTTCGAACCAGAGGAGATGATGGAACTCGAAGATGTTAATGACATTGTAAAAGCTGTAGAAGAAAAATTGGATTAATGACAATAGAGAAGTTGGTTTTCCAACATGCACAGGAAACACCACTAAAAACTGCAATCATTCAAGGAAAAGTTGAGGTAAGTTACAGCCAGTTATGGACTGATATTTGCCTTGTGGCTTCATGGTTCCGAAATAAAGCCAAGAGTGGAGACAGGGTCGTCATTTCTGCAAGTAAAGAAATAGATTTTGTTTCGACCTATTTAGGAGCACATTTGGCAGGGATGATATGTGTACCAATAGATGTTGAAACTAACGATATAAGATTAAAGAGGATTGTTGATGTTACACAGCCAAAAATAATTATTGGCGAGTTGAGGAACAAAGGGGAATACCATGTTTTGCCTTTTTCAGAATGTAAACAACTTTCCTCACAGGATAATGGCTTAAACTTAGAAAACGTCACTTTCCCTAATGAGAATGATATTGCAGACTTACTGTTTACTACGGGAACAACAGGACTTCCGAAAGGAGTAGCTCTGACCTATGCCAATCTGATGGCTGCTGCAAGTAATATTAATGAGTTTATGGGGAATACCGCAGATGACGTTGAGATGTTGGCATTGCCTATAAGCCATTCTTTTGGTTTAGGTCGTCTGCGTTGTGTATTGGCAAAAGGTGCAACGTTAGTATTGCTTGGTAGTTTTGCAAGCATGAAAAAGTTTTATGGAGAGATGGAACGTTGTAACGTAACTGGTTTTGGAATGGTTCCTGCCAGCTGGTTATATATGCTAAAGATGAGTGGCAACAGGATTGAACAGTTTGCCAATCAATTAAAATATATAGAGATAGGTTCTGCGTTCATGTCTTTGGAAAACAAACAAAAACTAATGGAACTTCTTCCCAATACACGTATCTGTATGCATTATGGATTAACAGAGGCATCAAGAAGTGCTTTCATAAGTTTTCATGATGACATAAACCATTTAATGTCAGCAGGGAAGGCTTCTCCAAATACAGAAATTGCTATTTTCTCCGAACAGGGTAAAAGAGTAGGCTATAATGTTGATGGAGAAGTATGTGTAAAAGGAAATCATGTCTGTTCCGGGTATTGGAACGTGTCAGATAAAATGTTCAACGAAGACTTCTTCGATGGATATTTCCGTACAGGAGACTGGGGACATGTAGATGAAGATGGTTATATTTATTTAGTAAGCCGAAAGAAAGAAATCATTAATGTAGGTGGAAAGAAAGTTAGTCCTATAGAAGTAGAAGAACACCTAAATGAAATTGATGGAATAGTAGAATCTGCATGTATAAGCGTGCATGATGATGTTCTTGGAGAGGTTGTTAAGGCATACTGTGTATGTTCGAAAGATATTGACTTCAATGACGTTAAGAAAGTTCTTCTTAAAAAGTTAGAGACATATAAAATTCCCGTATACTTTGAAAATATTGATATTTTGCCAAAGACACATAATGGTAAAATACAGCGGCTTAAACTGAAAGTATTATAAAATGAAAACAGACGAGTTATTGGAGTTGGCTCCTTATGAAGGAGGAAATGTCGCAGATGAAATCTTTATGCATGCTTTGCAAGAAGAGGTAATCTTTCATTATGAAAATAATGAGATGTATCGACGTTTTTGTGAAAGAAAAGGTTTTAATCCATATAATAAATTTACAGTAGAAGAGCTGCCGCCTGTTTCCGTCAGTGTATTCAAGGAGTTGGGTTTCAAACTTAATTCAGTACCCAAAGAAGACCTTACTTTAGCATTGCAATCTTCAGCAACGTCAGGAGTGCCTAGCACTATTGTTGTTGATAAGGAGACTGCCAAAAGACAGGCAAAGGCAATGATAAAAGTGATAGGAGAGTTTATTGGCAAGGAAAGAAAACCTTTTTTAGTTATGGATATAGACCCAAGATCATCTTATAGACGATTATTGGGGGCGCGTTTTGCAGCAGTAACTGGTTATCTTAGATTTGCAAATAAAACAGGATATTTCTTGAAGGCTGACGAAAATAATGTGTCATATTTTGATGTACAAGGCATACAAGATTATGTCAAGACATTGGATTGTGAAAAACCTGTCGTTGTTTTCGGTTTCACATATATACTATACCAGCATGTATTGCAGTCAATAGAAAATGCTGGTATAAGAATTCAATTGCCTAAAGGTTCAAAGATAATTCATATTGGTGGATGGAAGAAGCTTGAAAGTGAAAAGATAAGTAAAGAATTATTTAACGAACGTTTGTCAAAATGTTTTGGTCTTGTATCTTCAGATGTAATCGATATATATGGTTTTACGGAACAAATGGGTCTTAACTATCCAGATTGTGAATGTGGCTGGAAACATACTTCGTCGTATGTACGTGTCATAGTGCGCGATACAGTTACGCGTGAGGTGTTGCCACCAGGGAGAGAAGGTTTGTTGGAATTTGTATCGCCTATACCACATTCGTATCCAGGAAATGCAGTATTGACAGATGATTTAGGAATAATAGATGCGGATTCTTGCAATGAAGGTAGAGCTGGTACACGCTTTAAGATAGTTGGAAGAATGAAAAAGGCCGAAGTACGTGGCTGTGGAGATATTCTTTCACAAAAACTGACATTCCAAAAGAAAACAACAAGTAAGAATAATGAAAACTCAGATAAGCATTTAGATGTTTTTTTGTTCCAGAATACATTGAATGCAACTACTCCTTTAGAACAGTTGAAAGAAATAATAACCTCTCTTAAACAACGGCAGGAATGGTTGCAAAATCAGCCAATAAATGCAATCATAGGATTAATTGGAGAAGTGGCAAAGAGATGGTCTGCAAATCCCAGTCTTAAACGAATAAAAGATAGAGGACTGTTTTTTTTGTCTTCATGGTGCGACGAAAAACATCTGAAGTCAATATCAAGTATTGGATTAAGAGGAAATATAGACTACATGGATAGATTCTTGCCGTTCCCCGACTCAGACAAACATTATCTGAAAGCTAATTCACGTGGTTTGGTATGCCATTGGTTGGCTGGAAATGTGCAGATATTGGGAATGTTTGCTTTGATACAGAGTATGATATCTAAGAATGTTAATCTTCTTAAGGTTTCAGCGCGTGATGATGGAGTTTTCACGGATTTGTTAAGTGAGTTTAAGGGTGTAAAATATACAACGGAAGATGGTTATATTATTAGTGGAGATGATTTGTTAAATACTATAGCTGTCGTATATTTTAGTAGATATGCAGAAAGTTTGGGAGAAGAAATGTCCAAGCAATCTGATGTTCGTATAGCATGGGGAGGAAGAGAGTCTGTAGAAACGGTATCTGGGTATCCTGCAAAATACGATGCAGAGACAGTTATTTTTGGACCGAAGTTGTCTTTCTCAGTTATTGCAAAAGAAGAACTTTCTTCTATGCAGGAAGCAAAGAAACTTGCACGAAAAGTTTCAGTTGATGTATCTGTATTTGACCAAACAGGATGTGCTTCACCACATAATCTTTATGTTGAAAGTGGTGGTGTGGTTTCACCTGAAGAATTTATAGATATTCTTGGAGACTCTATGCAGAAAACGGAGTTGCAGATTCCTAAACCATTGATGTCTCAGGAACAGATTTCTCAGATACATTCTATTCGTGGCGTTTATGATTTTAAAGGTACTGTGAAAGGAAGCGAAACAATGTCATGGACGGTATTGTTAGATGATATAGATGAGATTGATAAACCTGTTTATAGCCGCGTGTTATTTGTGCATAAGGTAGACAGTATATTTGATAGTTTAAAGTATATTGACGAGAATATTCAGACAATAGGAATCGCAGCACCAGAAGATAAAGCAATAAAATATGCATCGGAGGCTACTAAACGAGGAGTCATGCGTTTGCCGCTTATAGGCAGAATGCTCAACTTTGAGATGCCATGGGATGGAATATTCTTATTTGATAGACTTGTCAAATGGAATACATACGGAGGTCCATTAAGATAAAAACGATATTAATTATGTTATAATTCGATTTAGATATAAAATAGAATTAGATGAATAAAGACTGGACATTAATTATAAAGCCACATGAGAAGATGTGGCATGTGGATTTTAAAGAGATATGGAGATATCGCGATTTGGTGTCTCTATTTGTCAGGCGTAATATAATAGTTCAATACAAGCAGACTGTTCTTGGACCGTTATGGTATATCATTCAGCCAATACTGACTGTCATAATGAACATGGTGGTATTTGGCGGTATTGCCAAAATGAGTACGGACGGTATTCCGCAGCCGTTGTTCTACTTGGCAGGAAATGTGTGTTGGTTCTATTTCTCCGACTGTCTAAATCAGACGTCAAGCACGTTTACTGCAAATCAGGGAATGTTCGGCAAAGTTTATTTCCCTCGTTTGGTAGTTCCTATATCCACAGTTCTTTCCAACTTACTGCGTTTCGGAATACAGTTGGCATTATTCATAGCAATGTACATCTACTTCTTTGTAATAGGTGCGCCGATGCATCCAAATGCTCATATCTTGTTATTGCCGGTACTGGTGTTGATGATGGCAGGTCTTGGATTGGGCTTCGGTATATTGATATCGTCAATGACGACAAAATATCGTGATTTGACAATTCTGTTCACGTTTATAGTACAGCTGTGGATGTATGCCACACCTATCGTTTATCCTATAAGCATGGTTCCAGAAGGAAAGTTGAGGACATTGATAATGCTGAATCCGATGTCGTCTATAATTGAGGCATTCAAGTATTCCGTGTTTGGGGAGGGTTATTTCTCGTGGGGCGCATTGTCGTATAGTTTTATCTTTATGAGTGTCTTACTGATACTTGGAATAGTAATATTCAACCGCGTGCAGCGCAGTTTTATGGATACGGTGTAGTAGTTAACGATAACGTTAACCTTAACCTCAATTATATTTCAGAAGATAATTATCAAATATTAATAGAAAAACTTACAGGGATACAGAAACAGTTAACTGGACTAATTATGTCAATTCGACAATAATTCCCGTTCTTGTTCCCGTTCCCGATATCATTATTATGAATGCGATAGAATTTGAAAATGTAAGTAAACAATATAGACTCGGATTGGTGTCTACGGGTACGGTTGCGCATGATTTAAACCGCTGGTGGACGATGAATGTTCTGAGAAAGGAAGACCCCTATCTGAAGATAGGCGAGACCAACGATCGTTCAAAGAAAGGTGAGAGCGACTACGTCTGGGCACTGAAAGATATAAACTTCTCAGTTGAACAAGGAGATGTTGTCGGCATTATAGGTAAGAATGGTGCGGGCAAGAGTACGTTGCTGAAACTCCTGTCAAGGGTAACGACACCTACAACGGGACAGATTCGTGTTCGTGGACGTATAGCATCGCTGTTGGAAGTCGGCACAGGATTTCATCCAGAAATGACAGGGCGGGAGAATATCTATCTTAATGGTGCCATTATGGGCATGACAAAGGCAGAGGTATCTCGTAAGTTGGATGAGATTGTTGATTTCTCTGGATGTGAACGATATATCGATACTCCGGTTAAACGCTATTCGTCAGGTATGACAGTACGACTCGGCTTTGCCATAGCAGCTCATCTTGAACCGGAAATATTGGTTGTAGACGAAGTTCTTGCAGTAGGTGATGCTGAATTCCAGAAAAAAGCCATTGGAAAGATGCAGGATGTGTCTAAAGGTGAGGGGCGTACCGTGCTTTTTGTCAGTCATAATATGGCAGCCGTAAAGAGCCTTTGTAAAAAGGGAGTCTTACTGGAGAATGGCATGGTAAAAGAAACAGGCATGGTAGACGATATTGTAGGACACTATCTTAAAGGTAATAACGAAATTGCAAATCATAAATATTGGGCAGAACCAGAAATAAAGAAAGAAGGCTTTGAATTGATAGAAATAGGTGTAAGGAAGCAGGATGCTGATTATGCTGAGAATATGCGAGTTGACGATAACATAGAAGTAGTTATAAAGTATCGTGTAACACACAAGTTTGATAAACTTCATATAACCTATCATTTCAAGAATGAACAAGGTATGAAAATCTTTTCATGTAGTAGTGGCGGACGTTGTGTACAGTACGAGCATGAAGAGGGTGTTTATGAGCAGAGAATGATAATTCCAGCAAACTTTCTTAACTGGGGAAGTTATTTTATAGATATTTTTGTTGTAAGGGATCTTAGTAAGGCATTTGTAGTAGAAGATGATATAGTGTCATTTACTCTTGGAAACGGAGAACTGGCTTTAGGCTCATGGATGGGAAAGGAACCAGGTGATATAACACCAAAATTTGAGTTTATAGAGAATAAGATGTAGATATGAATTATCCTGATTTTTTAGTATATATAGACTGTATTACATATAACCATGCATCTTATATTGAGGATGCGATGAAAGGTTTTTGTATGCAAGAAACTACATTTCCATTTGTCGCAGCCATAATCGATGATGCATCCACAGATGGGGAACAGAATGTTATTAAAAGATATCTGGAGGAGAATTTTGACTTTTCAGAAAAAGCAGTGGCTCGAAAGTGGGAAACATACGATGCTTACTTTATTTATGCACAACATAAAACAAATAAGAATTGCTATTTTGCCGTTGTCCTGTTAAAATACAATTTCTACCAATTAAAGAAAGATAAGACTCCATTAATAAGTGAATGGAGGAATATAGCTAAATATGTCGCTTTTTGTGAAGGAGATGACTATTGGATAGATTCAAATAAATTGCAGCTGCAAGTGGATTATTTAGACCTCCATCCTGATTATTCATTATGTGCTCATGCTGCTAATTATGTACAAAATGGAATAATATTAAAGAATGATATAAGGTCTGAATTGGAATGTGATTTAGATATGCAGGATTTAATACTTAAGGGTGGTGATTATCTTTCAACAGAATCATTGGTGTTCAGATATGACAAGAATGCTCCTGTTCCATTGTTTAGAATAATTGCGGAAGTAGGCGACTATCCCTTGGTTTTACACATGGGAAGTATTGGAAATGTACATTATTTCCCTCAAATTATGGGAGTATATAGATATAGAACTCCTGGCTCATGGACAGATAGACATCAAAGTAGAGGGAATTCTATGTATCCATACTTTAAAAATGAAGTACAATGGTTAGAAGAGTTTAATAAAGAAACAAAGTATAAATATAATACGATAATTAAATTTCGAATTATTTCTTTTGCCAAGCAACTTATGTATCGTGGGGATATTGATAAAAAAACATATTTAAGTTTTCTAAAATTTATAAATGTTTTTAAACTAAAAAAAGAATATAGAAAAGATTATTTGTCGCAGATTATAACATACAAGTATTTTAAGCAATACCTATTGTTGTGTAAAATAAAAAGAGCAATAAGTCATAATAATTAATATATTTAATATGTCAAATAAGATATCAATAATAATCCCTGTATATCATGTGGAGAAATACATAGAGAGGTGTGTCCTGTCGTTATAAATCAAATAAAATTCTTTTTAGGAGATGATATCTGAATATATTACACATTAAAATTATACTATTAGGTATAATTAAAAATATTGAATATGAGTAACGTTATAGAAATTAAAAATATAAAACAGAGTATAACCGACAGTGGTTTGGATGTTATTTATGAAATTTGTGTAAACAACAATTTTTTTTCAATCAACTATCAGATCTCTGGAGCATGGGGGGATAATAAAGTGGCTGAGTATTGTGATAGTCCTGTGGTAAGTTTCCTATACGATGCCCTTTTAAATGGATATGATTTTAAGTCAGAATATCCTATCTCAGAAAAACTATACTATAACCTAACAAAACAATTCATTCCGCATATGTGCGCAATGAATAATTTGCGTCAAATTAGAATAAATGCTCCTATAAGTAATAATAATTTTGCAGGAACATGGGTTGGTACTGGAATTTCTTGTGGTATTGATTCTTTAGCTACATTGAAGGAATATTCTGCTGGGAATGTTGCAGAAGATTATAAGATAACACATTTACTTTATTTTAAAGTTGGGGCACATCATGGTGGACATCCACAGCCTGTACCAGAAGAAATAGAGAATAAGGTATTTCATGAAGAATTGGATGTAGTAAAGCGTTTTTGTGAAAAATGCAATTATAAACTAATAATTGTTGACTCAAATATAAATGTCATATCCAATATAATATGGGGTGTACACGATTTTTATGAGGTATTTGATTACCGAAATGCAGGTGTAATGCTAATGATGCAGAAGAACTTCTCCAAATATTATGTTGCAACAGGCTATGCTACATTTTCCTTATTTGATATGGATATACGTAAGGGATTAGAATTTAACGAATGGTGGTCATTGCCTCTTTTCTCTTCAGATAGTTTGTCTGTAATTCCAGCAAATATGGCAATGACAAGATTAGAAAAGACAAAATATATATCAGACCTTGAATCTTCTTATGACTCTTTGATGGTATGTTGGTCAGGTAGAGAAAACTGTTGTGAATGTACAAAATGCATTCGGACAATGGTGGCGTTGGATTGGCTTGGTGTATTAATAAAATATAATAAAGTATTTGACTTAGATAAGTATTATAGGAATAAGCAATATTTCTTGCAAAGTATTGTTGATATGCGAAACAGCAATGCATATTATCAAGAGTTATACGAATACGCAAAAAAAAATAAAATAGACTTACCGAAACCTTCAAATATTTTTAAAGGTACAATTTATAAATTGAAAAACTTTTGCTATAGAATGTTAGTCGGGCTGTTGAAACGTTAGACCTCTTATAGTAGCGGAATATAATATTGTTGATTAAGATTTCTTATGTACATCACAAAATATAATTATAACTATGAATTTATTAAAAAGTATTAAGTATAGATACGAAACTTTTGTGTTAAATACTAAATGGGATTTCCTCATCTGGGAAAAAACAAAAGCTCGTTATCATAGAGAAACAGGGAAAAAGCTTAACTATCATAATCCCAAAGATATCAATGAGAAGCTTCATTGGCTAAATCGATACTGGAGAGATCCAATTAAAACACTATGTGCAGACAAATATCGAGTTCGTGAATATGTAGGTGTTGACAAACAATTATCCCATATACTGGTACCGCTAATTAATGTTTATGACCATGTAGAAGACATCGATTTTAAAGAATTGCCCCAGCAATTCGTCCTCAAATGTAATCATGGCTCTGGTTGTAATATCATATGTACGAACAAGTCAAAACTTGACGTGGAAACAGCAAAATCACAATTAAAGAAATGGATGTTAACAGATTACTCGAAGTTATTTGGTGAAATCCATTATAAGAAAATTAAGCGGAGGATAGTATGTGAACAGTTGATAAGTACAACAGCTCCGATAGAGTATCAAGTGTGGTGCATAAATGGGGAACCAGACTCTTTTCTTGTTTGTCGGAAAAATTTTGATGGAACTTATGATGCTCGTTCTTATTCTTTAGATTGGACTCCTCTTTTTGAACGGAAAGGTGAAACAGATAAATTTAAAGTAGAATACAGTCCTTTAAAAGATTTAATTCTCGAATATGCAAGAATATTGTCAGAACCTTTCCCTTTTGTAAGAGCAGATTTCTATGTTGTTGATGAGAAAATATATTTTGCGGAATTGACTTTTACACCCGCAGGTAATTTACTGTCAAATTATAATGATGTCTTTCTGAATCGTTTAGGAAATAATTTACGTCTTCCACGAAAATATAAGTCTTGAATATGAAAGTTTCAATAATAATCCCCGTATATCATGTGGAGAAATACATAGAGAGGTGTGTCCTGTCTGTGTTAAAGCAAACATATCGTCCTTTGGAGGTGGTGTTTGTTGATGATTGTTCTAATGATAGAAGTATAGATATTGCTAAGAAAACAATTGAAAAGAATGGAGCAGCCTCTATTGAGTTTGTATTTTTAGAGCATGACAAAAATCAAGGACAGTCTGCTGCACGCAATTCTGGAATAAAGGCTTCTACCGGTGATTATTTATATTTTCTTGATAGCGATGATAAATTATCAGATGATGCAATCAGCTTTTTTGTTGAGAAACAAAAGAACTTCCCT
The DNA here is from genome assembly GCA_900315545.1 of uncultured Prevotella sp. Classification (GTDB taxonomy): domain Bacteria; phylum Bacteroidota; class Bacteroidia; order Bacteroidales; family Bacteroidaceae; genus Prevotella. Next base: position 43,936 of record OMZM01000001.1, on the reverse strand, counting down.
GATGCGGAAATAATACAAGGTAGTATGGTTCACGCATTAGATGGCAACAGTATTGATATAAATAAGCATTCTTTTATAGAGGATAATTTGTCTATAAGGAGATTGTTTTATTCCAAAGATATTTTTATTATTGATTCTGCATGTGATAAGTTGATAAAAAGAGATTTTTTGATAAATAATAACTTGTTTTTTAAAGAAGGTATTATTTTAGAAGATAGTCATTGGTTAAATAATGTTGTGAAAGAAATAAATAAAATCGCATTCGTTTCCCAACCAACATATATTAGATATCTAAATGAAGGCTCGACAATGACTTCTTTAACAAAAGAACGGGAGATAAAGAATATTGGAATTATCTTAAAGGATTTTCTGTCAACAATAGATGAACCATGCTATGATGAACAGTTGTTCTCCTATTTTTCTAAGTTCCTTATTTATAATGATGCCTCAAGTGGAGAGTATGGTTTTGCATCATTATATAAAGATTTTCAAAAATTGTTCGTCAAGAGAGGTTTCATGAAAATGTCATTATTGATGTTTTTGTATAAATGCAGGTATTTTATAGTTCCAGAAAATAAAGTAAAGGCTCGACTACATGGATACATGCATGCCGAAATAAATTCATTTTTCTCAAAGCACAATGATAGAAAATAAACTGTTTTCGGTCCTTATTGCCAACTATAATAATGGCTGCTATCTTAAAGAAGCAATAGATAGCGTTCTGAATCAGACTTATCATAATTGGGAGATTATCATAGTAGATGATTTTTCTACGGATAATTCAAAAGAAATATACAGCGAGTATAGTGCGGACTCACGCTTCCATATTGTATATAATGACATAAATAGGGGATGTGGATATACTAAAAGAAGATGCGTAGAGAAGGTACATGGGGAAATATGTGGCTTTTTAGATCCTGACGATGTACTGATGCCAGATGCTTTGGAGAAAATGGTAAAAGTGCATGAGGAACACCCGGAAGTTTCTATCGTATATTCACGGTGCTATAGTTGCGACACTGAAATGAATATAAATGGTGAAAATAAATTATTGAGTTTGCAAGAAGGTGAATCTTTTTATACATATCGATGGTACGGAGCAATGAACTTGGCTACGTTCAAGAAATCATATTATGACAAGACAGAAGGCATATCTGCATATATAATGGCAGGAGTAGATCAAGACCTATACTTCAAGATGGAAGAAGTTGGAGATATTTACGTTCTGAATGAATTTACATATAAATACAGACAGGGTGTGGCAACGGCTGTTACAAGCAATTGGTTCCGCACATGGTTCTGGAACTTGGAGGTACGGCGTAATGCATGTATGAGGCGTGGATTAAGTCTAACCGACGAGACATACCAGGATTTTATGAAAGTCATTCTGGAAAGGGAGCAACGTATAATGAATCAGAACAAACATGATATATTGTTCTCGTCAAAGGTTTTCCGATTAGGCTATGCCATTTTGTATCCTTTCATCATTCTCTCTGATATCGTTAAAAGAATAAAGCGAAAAAGATGAAATTCTCCTTTGTTCTTCCGGCATATAAGGCTACTTATCTTCAGCAGGCTATGCAAAGTATATTAAGTCAGACATACTCTGACTTTGAGCTGATAGTTGTAGATGATTGCTCGCCAGAAGACATTGAGGGGATTGTGTCGGGCTACAAGGATGAACGTATATCTTATTTCAGGAACGAAAAAAACATTGGCGGACACGATTTGGTTGGGCAATGGAACAAGTGCCTGAGCTATGCTGAAGGAGAATATGTAATACTTGCCACCGATGATGATTTATATGCGCCAGAGTTTCTCAAGACTTTTGTTCCTTTAATTTGGGAATACCCAAGCGTGGACATTTTCCGTGCAAGGGTCTTGCAGGTGAACAGTAATAATGAGATTTTAGCTATTGACAGGTGTTATAAGCAATATCTTTCTTCAGTAGAGTTTTATTATCACATGTTGCACGGAATGAAAGGCGGAATACCACAATATATCTTCAGGCGCGAAGCGCTTGTCAACAAAGGTGGTTTCGTAAACTTCCCTAAGGCGTGGGCTTCTGACGATGCGACAGCACTGATGATGTCTGGGAATGGTGTTGTTACAAGTCAGGAACATCTTGTAAGATTTCGTAACAGTGGCATAAATATTTCTTCAGACTCAAGCCTTGGCACAGAAAAAACAAAAGCGCGTCTGATGTTTGCAGAGTGGCTGAGGAATAATGTTCCTGAAAATGAGATAAATGATGAGTTTGGAAGATTCTATAGAAAAGAAGTGCATGACTATCTTCCGATATATAATAAAACGACATTGATTTCTACAATGAAAAACTTATCGATTTCTCAAAAACTACAATGTCTGAAAGAAGTCGTAAGGAGTAATGTTTTTAGCAAAAAAGACATATTGTCTATTTCATATCATACAATAATGTAGTGTTTAGGAATGAAAGTTACTGTAATAACGATAAACTACAATCATTCTGACGGTTTGCAGAAGACTATCGAAAGTGTACAAAAGCAGACTCTCACAGATTTTGAATACGTCATTGTAGACGGTAACAGTACTGATGGCAGTCGCGAAATTATAGAAGCAAAAGAACATGAAATAAGGCAGAAGCAAATATCATTCAAGTATATTTCTGAGACAGACAGCGGTATCTATGAGGCTATGAACAAGGGCGTGAGGATGGCAAATGGCGATTATTGTCTCTTCATCAATTCCGGCGATGAGCTTTATCGTGATGATGTCTTAGCCAACATGCAGACATGTTTGGGCAAAGAAGATATCGTATGTGGCGATTTGTGCTATGGAGAGAACAATATATGTCCCAATCCAGACACCGTGACCATGCGGACGTTTTATAAGCACACTTTGTATCACCAAGCGAGTTTTATAAAGACCCGATTGTTAAGGGAACATCCCTATGATGAGACCATGCGGAGTGCTGCCGACTGGAAGTTTTTCATGCATGAGCTGGTATTCCGTAATGCCACATACAAGCATGTCCCATTGGTAGTAGCACGTTTCGAGACCGGTGGTGTCAGTACGACAAGCAGAGATGTTTCGCAGAAAGAAGTTCTGGAGGAACTGAAGAAATGCTTCCCAGAGCGTGTGCTTGCAGACTACGAGGATTATGTTTTTGGCTGCACCCCATACAGGCAGATGTTCACAACAATAGAAAAGATACCGCCAGTGAAGAAAATAATATATAAAGTGAATGTATGTATTCTTAAAGTCATGAACCTGTGGCTGAAAAGTGAATGGATACGGACATTAAAATAATATAGTAATAGATGAAGTTATCAGTAATAACTATAAATTATAACAATCGTGATGGTTTGCGACAGACGATAGAGAGTGTTGTCGGTCAGACGTATCGCGATTTTGAGTACATAATTATAGATGGTGGCAGTACGGATGGTAGCGTTGATGTAATAAAGGAGTATGCAGACAAGATAGATTACTGGGTAAGCGAGAAAGATAAAGGCATTTATAATGCCATGAACAAGGGCGTAGCCGTTGCGCATGGAGAATATACGCAGTTTCTTAATTCCGGCGACTATCTATGCGATAAAGATGTGCTGGAAAAGGTCTTTGCACACAACTTCACAGAAGATATCGTCTGTGGAAATATGTATACATCGGCGGGAAATATAAGACTCTCGCCTGATAAGGTTACGGTGTCATATATGCTGACGGGCACATTGCTGCACCCTGTGTCTTTTATAAAGAAAACTCTATTCGATGTCTATAAGTATGATGAGAGATATAAGATTATGGGAGACCGAGATTTCTTTATGTACCATATAATTAAAGAAAATGCCAGCTATAGAAAGGTAGATGTTTTTGTTGCTATATTTGACGTTACAGGAATAAGTTGTACAAGTTCAAATAAGGATGGCGACATAGAATTGAAAAACAATTTAATAAATAATTTACTTCTCCCAAGAGTTCTTGATGATTACAGGACATTCATGGGAGAAAAGGACTATTATCACTCGCTTTTCTATACGCTGAGTTATGCTAAAATAAGGAAGTATATATATACAGTAGTTGTCATCTTAATGAAGTTGATAACACTGAATAGAGGATGGATAAAGGAATATCCCGTAAGATTATCAGAGAAGAAATAGTATATGTTTAGACTAAGCATAATCATTCCGATGTACAATTCTGAAAAATATATTTCAGATTGTTTAGACTCTATCCTTCATATAAATCTGAATAAAGAGGATTACGAGGTTATTATTGTAAATGACGGCTCGACCGATAAAAGCAAGGATATTGTAGACCCATATATAGCGAATAATGATAATTTCAAATATATAGAGCAAGAAAATCTTGGAGCTGCGTATGCGAGAAACGCGGGATTGAAAAACAGTGAAGGCGAATATGTCTGGTTTGTAGATGCAGACGACAAGATTGATTCTTCCGAGTTTGAAAAGGCAATAGAAGAACTAAGAAGTCATAAGGGAATAGAAGTGCTGGCGTTTTACCTTAAAGAAGTTACAGAAAAAGGACAATTTATAAATGTAAGTTGTAAGCATGATAGTCTTCCCCTATATGAAGAAATATCCGGAACTGATGCAATAGTAAAAGGATATAGCCCTTCTTCTGTATGTTCAATGTTCGTAAGACTGAAAATGATAAAAGATAATGAATTATTTTTCAGAGGTGGAATGACACACGAGGATGTAGAGTTTACTTATAGGATGATGGCTGTTGCTAAGAGTGTTGTTTTTACAGAGCATATACCATATTTATATATATATCATGATAATACTGTAACTACATCTATAAATGTAGAACGCAAGACAAAATATATGTGTGATGAACTTCTAGTATATCAGTCTTTTATAAGACTTGCTGAAAAATATTCTGACAATGCCGAACTATGTGCTGTTGTTAGAAATAGGGCTCATAATGTCTTGTTTGGATTGCTTTTAACGCTATATCTCAATAGAAAACAATGGAAACCACTTGGCATTAATAACAATGTTATAGACAAGATGACAGAGTTGGGTCTATATCCTGTCAGTCTTAAACCATATAATTGGAAAAAGAGAATTATTTTGTTGTTTCTAAACCTAAGGTCCGTAATGTGCTGAATGTCAGTGCATGGGACGTGTGATGATGGTAAACAACAACAACAGATACCATTTTACAGAAATTTTACAAGTGGCTTGTAATCCTGTTACAGATGGTCTGTCACGATGTTACAGGTTGCTTGTCACGGTGTTACAGAGGGTTTGTAAGAGGCTTACTGAAACTGCATGGCGCGTTTTGTAACTTGCAGCGGGGAGGAAAGGAGTTAACGGTCTGATATAGAAATAGTTATATGTTTGTGTCTTTTGTCATACCGATGTATAATTGTGAGGCATACGTTCAGTCGTGTGTCGAGAGGATTTTGCATTGCGGACTGCCACGTCAGGAGTTTGAGATTATAATGGTTGACGACGGCAGCAGGGACGGCAGCGCTGACATTGCTGCACGGTTTGCAGGGGAATATGACAATGTTTTCCTTTTCAGGCAGGAGAACGCTGGGCCTGCAACAGCAAGAAACAGGGGCTTGGATAATGCAAGGGCGGACTATGTGTGGTTTGTTGATGCCGACGACATGATTGAGACGAAGATTGTGTGCCGCCTGCGTGAGATTGTAGAGGCTGAGAAAGATGCAGACCTGCTGGCGTTCAGCTATGTCTCGCTTTATCCGAAGACGGAGAAGAAAACGTGTCTTGTCAAGAGCGAGAAGCGGTTTACGGGCTATGATTTTCTGAGTGCCGGCGGCGGAAAGTATCTGTGGAACAACATCTACAGGCGCGAATCGATAGGCGACAGGAGGTTTCCCGACGGCATCAGGCACATAGAGGATGCATGCTTCAACATACAGACTATAGCCGGCTTTGGCAAGGTCATCGCACTGCCGGAGGTGGGGTATTACTATAACAGGAGGAATGTCAACTCAATATCTTGCAGTCGCCGTCTGCGCGACAGGGTGAAGGCAAACAGCGATACCTTTAAGGTCTACAACATTCTGTACGGCGACATGCTGGCTGCCGAGAGCGAGCGGAAGAGGGCTTTCCTGCGCAAGGAACTGAACTTCGACGTGGCTGCACATATTTTCACGATGCTGCGGTTTGACAATGTCAGGACTGTAAGGAAATATATTGCCGAGTATAGGGGGATGGGGCTCTATCCGCTGTCGCCTGTGGGAAGGCTGAAGGTAGACGCTTTCATTGCACTGGCAAACCGAGAGGGACTTATGCTCGGCATGTTCGCGGCATATATAAGGCTGAAACGGGCACTAAAAAGGTAAGAAGACAAAGATGAAACCAATCGTAAAAAACATTCTATCGCTGCCATACAGGCTATACTCGCGATTGTACTATATACCAATTATAATACACAATTTTATATGTCGTCGCCGACAACTGCTGCCCACATACCGACAGCTGGCGGCAGGCAAGCCTGTCGGCAGCGACGGTGGAAAGACAGTGATACTGATGGTGCGCAACGACACGACATTCTCTGGCGGACTGTCAGACCGACTGCGCGGCATCGTGTCGGTCTACGACGAGTGCAAGCGACAGGGACTGAAGTTTAAAGTCTACTTTGAAACGCCGCAACTGGCAGACTATCTCGAGCCAAACCAATACGACTGGCGCATAGAGGAAGACCAGATATGCTACGATGCTGAGCGCGTATATCCCTGCACCATACTGACTTATCACCGCATAGAAGACCGCCGGCAACCGAAAGTGCAGAAACGGATACTGCGGTGGTATCTGAAAAAAAACTATGAGCAGATACATGTTTACACAAATATGTACTCCGGCGATGAGAACTACGGCACGCTGTTCCGCGAACTTTTCAAGCTGACGCCAGACCTGAAGGAACAAGCCGACTACCACGTAGCTCAGCTTGGCGGCGCGAAGCAGTACAGCGCCATCGTATTCCGCTTCCGCCAGTTGCTCGGAGACTTCAGGGAAGGCGGCGAGATTCTGCCCGAAAACGAGCGCGAGGCATACATACAGCGATGCATGAGCGTAATAGAAAAGCAGCACCAGACATCGGAAAACGAGAAAATACTGGTAACATCGGACAGCACAATGTTCCTCAACCGCCTGTCAATACTGCCATACGTCTACGTCATACCGGGCGACGTGGTGCACATGGGCTTCACATACGACGCCAGCAAGAAAACCTATATGAAGTCGTTTGTCGACTATTTTGTACTGTCAAACGCAAAGAAAGTAACGCTGGTGCGCGACGACAAAATGTATCACAGCGGCTTCGCCCTCCGCGCCGCCATGCTAAACAAGGCAGAATACAAGGAAACATGGATGTAGGAAACAAGAACATCCTGAAATAAACGTAGTATGAACAAGAAGTCAATACGTTTTTTCAATGACCGTGAGGTACGTGCCGTGTGGGATGAGGAACACAGTAAGTGGTGGTTCTCAGCCACTGATATCGTACGTGCCATCAATAACGAGGATGACTACGTTAAAGCAGGAAACTACTGGAGATGGTTGAAAAAGAAACTCAACAAAGATGGCATTCAACTCGTGAGTGCCACTCACGAGTTCAGATTCCAAGCACCCGATGGCAAGTTGCGTGCGGCAGATGCACTTGATGCAGAATGCGTGCTATACATAGATAGAACTTAAAAGTTTGGGTAACAGCATGGGACATAGATTAGTATATATAGACAATGTAAAGGGCTTTGCATTACTTGTGATTTGCATATATATATAACTATTTTTGTATTTGAAATTATAGGAAAGTATAGTGGAAAAGTATTTAATATTATCTTTGTCCCATTGCAATATATTAGTAGAAATGGTCTGGCAATAATTGGCGTACATTTTTGGGCTATGATACTTTATGTTGTTTTTATAAGCAATCACGTATGTATGGAATATCAATCTTTGTTGATATTTATATTTATTGGAGTAGTTGTAGTTATTTCTGTTCCAATATTAAATAAATATGTTTATATTGTTCAAAAGAAAATTTTGCAGTAAATTCACAAAAAGAATAAATATAGGAGATAGTTGAATGTTTATATATATATTAATATTTGGTTTTGCTGTTGCGATGATGTATACAACATTATCGTCAGAAAAGAAATATCAGGCAATGGTATCAACATGGTATCTTGCTGGACTTGGGTTATTTGTAGCACTTTCCGACATGTTTGGAGGTTACGACCGTTACATCTATGCCGAATTGTTTGACAGAATGGCGGATGTAACACGAGCAGGAGACAATCCTTGGACTTCAGAGTCTTTTGAATATTATGATACGGAGTTCGGTTATGGAACATGGTGTGCATTATTGTCATACATAACCTATAATAGATATATCTTTATTTTTGTAACAACAATAACTGCATATTTTTTGTTGATACGTTCATTTAAAGATTATTCTGATAATGTTCCATTTACAATAATATTGTTTTTAGGACTATGGTTCTTCTTTACGTTTACCTATCTGCGGCAGGTTATGGGATGTGCAGTAGGAGCATTATCATATAGATATGTTATAAAAAGAGATTTTAAACGTTTTATTATAATATGGTTTATAGCGTATTCATTTCACAATTCAGCATTGTTGCTTTTGCCAATATACTTTCTCCCACCTATACGTAAATTTAAAATAGAAACAGTCATACAGTTCATGGTAATATGTTTCCTTATTGGTTTGACTCCAATCCCACAAGGATTATTCTCTACGTATGATGCTATCGATGATGCGCGTGTAGCAGCAGGTGGATATAACCAGGCATCAGGATTCCGTATTGCATATTTGTTGGAAGCTGGTTTTTTCCTTTATTTTATATTGAAGAATTATAAGAAAATACCGGAAACCCCTAAAGACATAATATTCTTGAATATGTCTCTTATTTTCTGTGCTATTCTTTTAGTATTTGTAAAGTCAGAGAATGGAGGTAGAATGAGTTGGTACTTTATGGTCCCGTTGGTTTGCTTTTTGCCCAAAGTCTGTCTTGAAAGGAGAAAGATTAACAGTTATGGCTTAATAATTATTGTAACATGTTTCTTCCTATATTATAGAATTTATAATAGTTGGCAAACAACGATGCATGCGTTATACCCATATAAGACATTCTTGACAGACGGACACCGTCAAGGTGATAATATTTATGATGAGTTTGAATATGATACGAACTATGATGAGGATAAGTTCTATCGTCCTGCATTGTGGTTTATGAAATAAATTCTATTATCCAGAAAGAATAGTTGTTAAAGAATAAATAAATATAAAATGAAAGATATCAAAATATGTGTAATAGGTCTTGGTTATGTAGGTTTACCTTTAGCCAGGTTGTTTTCAACAAAGTATCCGACAGTAGGGTTTGATTTGAACAAAAAGCGTGTAGATGCATTGATGGCAGGGCATGATTCAACGTTAGAGGTCGATGATGAATTGTTACAATCTGCAGTAAAGAATGGTTTTATATGTACTGATACTCTTGACAGTATCAAAGATTGTAATTTCTATGTAGTTGCGGTGCCAACGCCTGTAGATGAAAACAATAATCCAGATCTAACACCTTTGTATCGGGCAAGTGAAACTGTTGGTAAGGTTCTATCGAAGGGAGATATTGTAGTGTATGAATCAACAGTGTATCCAGGCGTAACAGAGGATGAATGTATCCCAGTAGTTGAAAAGGTAAGTGGGCTTAAATATAATGTGGATTTTTATGCAGGTTATTCTCCTGAACGAATCAATCCTGGAGATAAGAAACGTACAGTAGAAAATATAAAGAAGGTAACTTCTGGTTCTACTCCTAAAGTGGCAGAGGTTGTTGATGACGTTTATGCGAGTGTCATAACTGCTGGAACTCATAAGGCATCAACAATAAAGGTAGCAGAAGCTTCAAAGGTTATAGAGAACTCGCAGAGAGATATAAATATTGCTTTCGTAAATGAGTTGTCGAAGATTTTTAATAAGATGGGGATTGATACCCAAGATGTGTTGGCTGCTGCTTCAACAAAATGGAATTTCTTGCCATTTAAGCCAGGTTTAGTCGGAGGTCATTGTATAGGTGTAGATCCATATTATTTGGCGCAGTGTGCGCAGAGATATGGATATAATCCGGAAATAATTTTGGCAGGCAGGCGCATGAATGACAGCATGGGTGATTATGTCGCCAATGAAACTATAAAGCTAATGCTTAAGAAAGGTATTCAGGTGTTGAAATCAAACATACTTATTTTAGGTTTAAGCTTCAAAGAAAACTGTACGGATATTCGAAATACAAAGGTAAGAGACATATATAATTCATTGAAGGAGTATAATGTTAATCTTACGGTATATGACCCATGGGTGGACTCTAAAATAGCTCATGAAGAATATGGTATTCCGGTTATAGATAAGTTGCCTGAAGAGAAATATGATGCAGCTATAATGGCAGTCGCTCATAATGAGTTCTTGGACTTTAATATATTGGGATGCTTGAAAGAAAAGCACGTTATATTCGACGTTAAAGGAATTCTCAATCGTGAGATAATAGACGGACGTTTATAATCATGTTGATAACCGTCTTTACACCTGCATATAACAGGGCGCATTTGTTGCCGAAACTGTTTGAAAGTCTTGAGAGGCAGACTTTCGATGGTTTTGAGTGGGTTGTAGTTGATGATGGCAGTGAAGATAATACACAAGATGTCATCAGTGATTTGGCTGCCAAGAACGAAACCAGATTTGCTGTCAGATATTTTAGGCAGCAGAATGGCGGCAAGCACAGGGCTATAAACAGGGGCGTTGGAGAGGCGCAGGGAGAATTGTTCCTGATTCTTGACAGCGACGATACGCTGCCCGACAATTCGCTGGAAACAATCGCACATTACTACAATCAGATTAGGGAAGACAATACGTTTGGAGGCGTCTGTGGATACATGGCTCATCATGACGGCACCGTAATTGGCAGGGGGAATGATGATAAGGTCTTAGACACGGACAGTATTTCGCTGAGATATAAATATAACGTCGAAGGCGATATGTGTGAGGTGTTCCGTACGTCTGTGCTAAAGGAATATATGTTCCCAGAGATTGACGGTGAACGTTTCTGTCCGGAGGCTTTGGTCTGGAACAGAATAGCACAAAAATACAAGTTGCGGGTATTCCCTGAGGTAATATATTACAGGGATTATCTTGAAGGTGGACTGACTGACAAAATAGTAAGGATTAGAATGAAGAGTCCAATAGCCTCAATGATGACCTATGCTGAACTGAATGGATGCAGAATACCATTCTTACATAAAATGAAAGCAGCAATAAACTATTGGAGATTTCGTTTCTGCGCCAGTTCTGGTGTTAAGCCTGTGCTGTCGTGGGGGTATTTCTGGACATTGCCGTTAGGATTGCTGCTGCACATAAATGATTTAAGGAAGCTATGAAGATACTTCATGTAATTACTTCGTTGCAGACCGGTGGCGCGGAGAAACTGGTAACAGACATTGTCCCTATGTTGAGGGTGAAAGGGCTGGATGTGGATGTGTGCCTGTTCGACGGACAGGAAACGGCTTTCAAGAAGCGTTTGGAGAAGTCTGGATGCAGGATATATTCGTTCTCAAATGGTGGAAATGTATATAATCCTATGAACATTTTTCGTCTTGCAAAAATAATAAAGAATTACGACATCGTACATACCCACAACACTGCTCCGCAGTTGTTTGCTGCCATAGAAAAGGTCATCACTCCTGCTGCAAGACGCTGCCGACTTGTAACGACTGAGCATACTACGTCAAACCGTCGCAGGCATATTAAATGGTACTCGCGCATAGACAAATGGATGTACTGCCAATATAGCAGTATAATATGTATCTCGAATCAGGCAGAGGAAAATTTAAGAAAGTATCTGAATGGTAAATATCCTATAAAAACCATATTTAATGGTGTTGACGTGTCTTGTTTCCACAATGCAACGCCAATCGCCAATGTAAAAAAAGAAGGCAAGTTTGCTATAATAATGGTGGCAGGTTTCCGGTACGAGAAAGACCAGGATACGCTTATTAAGGCGATGACGAAGCTCGACAAGGACAAATATGAACTATGGCTTGTTGGCGATGGCGAAAGACGCGACATGCTTGAAAAGCTGTCGGCAGAGTTAGGTGTTAGCGACAGAGTTAGGTTCTTGGGCATGCGCACCGATGTGGCTGAGCTGCTCCATACTGCGGATGTTGTCGTCATGTCCTCGCATTGGGAAGGACTGTCGTTGTCTAACATAGAAGGAATGTCCGTCGGCAAGCCTTTCGTGGCATCAGATGTCGACGGCTTGCGCGAGGTAACCGATGGCTATGGCATACTCTTCGAGCACGGCAACGAAGACAAACTGGCGGAGACAATTACCCGCCTTCACGATGATAAGGCGTATTACGACAAGATTGCAGCGGCTTGCTACGAGAGAGCAAAGCAGTTTGACATAAATAAGACCGTTGAGGGCTATTATGAACTATATAGGGAGTTACAGTAATAGTCCTGATATATTATGATGATAAAAAACAATACAGATAATCGGAAGCCCAAAATCATCCGTGCGTGTACCGTTTCGCTGTCGGTAGGCTTCGTAAGCGGCATGCTGGACGATTTGAAACGCCAGTATGATGTGGTGCTGTTGTCTTCGCCGGGCAAGGAGATGGATGATGCTGTGGCTGAGCATGGCGTAAAGGCTATAGCTGTACCGATGCAGCGGCATATTTCCATACGGCACGACATTGTTTCTCTATGGCGCATAGTGCGTGCATTCCTTCGTGAAAAGCCGACAATGGTGCACTCCATGACGCCTAAGGCGGGGCTGCTGTGCATGGTGGCTGCCTGGATGTGCCGTGTGCCGGTGCGTATTCATACCTTTACCGGACTTGTGTTCCCTACGTCGCACGGACTGAAGAAGAAGTTGCTGATGCTCACAGACGCCATTACCTGCCGATGTGCAACGCACATAATTCCGGAAGGTGAGGGAGTGAAGAATGACCTTCTCAGTAACGGCATAACCAGAAAGCCCTTGCAGGTGTTAGGCTATGGAAACGTCATGGGTATAGACGTGCAGCGCTTTTCCCGACGCAAGGAGATAGAGGAGGCGGCATCGGAAATACGCGACAACAGTGTCTTCACATATCTGTTTGTAGGGCGTATAGTGGGCGACAAGGGCATAAACGAACTGGTGAGCGCATTCGTAAGGCTCAACAGGACTCATCCCAACACGCGCCTGTTGCTTGTCGGTTTCTTCGAGAACGAGCTCGACCCCGTGTCTCCTGAAGCACGCAGGCTGATAGAAGAGTGTGAGCAGATAGAATATGCAGGCGAGCAGAAAGGCGACAATCTCGTGGCATACTATGCTGCGTCTGATTGTTTTGTGTTTCCAAGCTACCGCGAGGGATTTCCCAATACTGTCATAGAGGCAGGAGCTATGGATTTGCCATGCATCGTTACCGACATAAACGGCTCGCGCGAGATAATAGAACACGGCAAGAACGGCATCATAATACCTGTGCGCGACGAGCAGGCTATATATCAGTCTATGGAGCAGATGCTTACAGATGAGCAAATGCGTAAAGGCATGACGGAGAAGGCGCGCGAGATGATAGTGTCGCGATACGAAAGGGGATTTGTCCGCCAGTGCCTCTATGATTTCTACAGTAAGGTTATATAAACAACATCTAATGTTATGATTCTATACGGAGCAAGTGGGCATGCGCGCGTTATTCGCGATATAGTTGAGGCGCAAGGCGACAGCGTTGGCAAGCTAATAGACGACAATACTTCTGTCAGCACGCTTGACAGTCTGCCCGTTATTCACGAACTGACACTTGAAGAGCCACTGATTGTGAGCATCGGCAGCAATGCCATTCGCAGAAAAGTGGTAGGCAAGATAGAAGCGGCAGGCACCGAAAAACGTGAACTTTTCGGCACTGCCGTACATCCAACTGCTATCGTTTCGCCGTCGGCAACGATAGGCAAGGGAACTGTCGTCATGCAAGGCGCGATTATACAGGCAAAGGCCGCGATAGGCGAACACTGCATCGTGAATACCGGTGCAAGTATCGACCACGAATGCAGGATAGGCAACTATGTGCATGTGTCGCCGCATGCGACGCTTTGTGGCGATGTATGCGTGGGCGAAGGCAGCTGGGTAGGTGCCGGCGCGACAGTCATTCAGGGCATAAAGATAGGCAGGTGGTGCGTCATAGGGGCGGGAAGTGTCGTTACAAAGGACATTCCCGACGGATATTTGGCTGTGGGCAACAGATGCAGGCTGATAAAAAAGATAAATCAGGATTTGCTCTGAGATAATCCCAACGCGGGAGAATAGATAAACCAAGCGTGGGGATGCGTCATTCGTGATGCATCCCCACGCTTCTTGTTTCAGGCTTCGACAAACAGCGGAGGACTGTCGGCAAGTTCCATGCAAAAACTGTGCCAAAGTGAACGGAAAATGTTTCCGCGACGAAAATATATGAAAACTTTTGACAGAGAAAAACTTGCAAAATAGAAATTTTTTAGCCCCTCGAACTGCAAAAATATGTGAAAAATCGGGTCGCCGATAATTGTTAAAAATGTCAAAGAGTATCTTTGACGCACCTATTTCGCCTGTTTTGCCCTGCAAAACACAGCATCTGACACCCTAAAACACTATGTCTGACCTCCTCAAACAGTGTGTTTGACAATGTCAAACATGCTCTTTGACAATTTTAACACTTATATTTCCTGCAAGGAAACACTATGTTCAGTGCTAACATATTGACTCTCAGAATGTTGCATCTGCATGCGAATTTTGGGCATATTTTGCCCCTTTGATTTCCGAAACGACTTTCGCGGGCATTCTCGCGACAGTAAACGGGCGAAAATTGATTAGTGTTTTATGTCGGAAAGTTCACAGCGTTTTATTACAGATGCCTGCAAAAAGTTTCTTGCGCAGGACATAATTCAGGCAGAACTCCTGCGCTCGGGTTACTGCCACGATGGAAAACTTTTGGCAGAGAGAAATAAAATAATAACTGTTTTGTCGGTAATTAACCGAAAAATTTGTAACTTCGCAGCGGAAAAACAATTTATTATGGAATATATAGTATCAGCCCGAAAGTATCGCCCCATGTCCTTCGACTCAGTCGTAGGTCAGCAGGCGCTTACGACAACGCTGAAAAACACGGTGAAGAGTGGCAAGTTAGCCCACGCATACCTGTTCTGCGGACCTCGCGGAGTGGGTAAGACGACGTGCGCGCGTATCTTTGCCAAAGCAATAAATTGCCAAAATCCCACCCCAGACGGTGAGGCTTGTAACGAATGTGAAAGCTGCAAGGCATTCAACGAGCAGCGTTCTTACAACATCTTTGAGCTTGATGCGGCTTCCAACAACGGTGTGGAGCACATAAAGACACTGATGGAGCAGACGCGAATACCGCCGCAGGTAGGCAAATACAAAGTGTTCATCATCGACGAGGTGCACATGCTCAGTTCGCAAGCATTCAACGCTTTCCTGAAAACTCTCGAGGAGCCGCCGGCACACGTGGTGTTCATACTCGCGACAACAGAAAAGCACAAGATTCTGCCGACCATCATCTCGCGATGCCAGATATACGATTTCGAGCGCATGACAACGGCTAACATCGTCAATCATCTAAAGATGGTAGCCGACAAAGAGGGCGTTTCCTACGAAATGGAGGCACTCAACGTCATAGCGGAGAAAGCAGACGGCGGCATGAGAGACGCGCTCTCGGTGTTCGACCAGACGGTAAGTTTCTGTCAGGGAAACATAACATACCAGAAAGTCATAGAGGACCTAAATGTGCTCGACAGCGAAAACTATTTCAACATAATAGACCTCGCTCTGGCAAACAAAGTCAGCGACATAATGGTGCTGCTCAACAACGTTATAAACAAGGGCTTCGACGGTGGTCATCTCATAGGCGGACTTGCTTCGCATGTGCGCAATGTGCTCATGGCAAAGGACAAACAGACACTGCCACTGCTGGAGGTGAGCGAGCAGCAAAGGGCAAAATACGAGGAACAGGCAGCGCGATGCGACCAGAAATTCCTCTACACGGCACTGAAGATAATGAACGAATGCGACGTCAACTACCGACAGAGCTCAAACAAACGACTGCTCGTAGAACTGACACTGATAGAGATTGCACAGATCACGCAGGAGGAAACGCCTGGTGATGGGCGCAGCCCAAGAAGATTGAAATCCCTGTTTCAGAAGATTGTTGTCAACATTCAGCCTAAACCGGCAGTACAGGTGGCTGGGGCTGAAAAGAATAAACCGAAGACGCAACAGACCGTAGGACAGCAGCCTGCGGCAGAAACGGCGCACAGGATAAAGATGAACGGTATACTGACAACATACAAGTCGCTTGTCGAAACAAAACGCACGACGTATGCAGCAGAGCCGGAAACGGAAGTGGAAAGTGGCGAGAGCAAGTTCACGCAGGAAGATTTGGAGCGCGAATGGATTGTCATGTGCCAGCGAATGCCGCAGAACATGGCAGGAATGGCTGCACGAATGAGAAACATTAAGCCAAGCATAACGGAATATCCAAACATAGAACTTGCAGTCAGCAACCAGACTCTGCTCAACCAGATAGACGAAATAAAAAGCAGAATACGCGCCTCAATGGCTAAGCAGCTGAACAACGGAAAAATAAGTTTCTCGTTGGTCCTGAACGAGAACAATATTGTCAGCAAGGCACTTACGCAGCGCGAACTGTTTGAAAAACTGATGACGGAAGATGACTTATTTAAGAAAATGAATGAATTTTTCGGTTTCGAATTGGCATAAAGTAAACTAAAATGATTACATTTGCATCCTGTTTGATGAAAGGCAGCACGCAGTAAAGCAGTATATGCACCCGTAGTTTAAAGGATAGAATAACGGATTCCGGTTCCGTTGGTTTGGGTTCGATTCCCAACGGGTGTACGCCGACACAGAAAGTACAGATGTGCCAAACGAAAAAAAGACAATATAACGCAAGCAACCATACAGAAATTATGAACCAGAGTGACAGCATCGTAATCATACCGACATACAACGAGAAGGAAAACATAGAGAAAATCATCCGTGCTGTGTTTTCGCTCGACAAATGTTTCCACATACTTATCATCGACGACGGCAGCCCCGACGGAACGGCAAGCATAGTCCACCGCATGATGAATGACGAATTTTCCGACCGGCTGTTCATAATAGAAAGAAGCGGAAAACTGGGGCTTGGAACCGCCTATATCACTGGCTTCAAGTGGGCTTTGCAGCATAATTACGACTATATCTTCGAGATGGATGCCGACTTCAGCCACGACCCTAACGACCTGCCGCGACTATATGCAGCCTGCCACGATGAAAACTACGATGTTGCCATCGGCTCGCGATACGTCAGTGGCGTAAATGTCGTCAACTGGCCTATCGGACGCGTGCTGATGAGCTACTTCGCATCTAAATATGTAAGGTTTATCACGGGATTTAAAGTACACGACACAACCGCAGGATTTAAGTGCTACCGACGCAATGTTCTCGAGACAATAGAACTCGACAAGATACGTTTCAAGGGCTACGCTTTCCAGATTGAGATGAAATATACGGCACATAAGATAGGCTACAGGATTAAGGAAGTGCCCGTCATATTTGTCAACCGACGTGAAGGAACGAGCAAGATGAGCGGCGGAATATTCGGCGAAGCATTCTTCGGAGTCATGCGCCTGCGCTGGGACGGATGGTTCCGCAAATATCCAAAGAAACAATAAAAAAGACGCAGAGGATGACCTCGAAAGAAATATTGGCGTTGTATGCGGCATCGGCGAAGGTGAAAAGTGCCGTCAAGGAGCTGTTTCTGCCAAAACGAAAGACATTCTTCTTCGACGGACTGCATGCGTCGTCAGCACCGACGGTCATGGCTTCCATATTTCAAGGCACGCCGTCGACGGTGCTCATCGTCATGCAAGACAGCGACGAGGCAGGCTATTTCTACAACGACATGCGCAGTCTTGCGGGTGCCGAATGCAAGGTGCTGATGTTTCCTTCATCATATCGCAGGGCTGTGAAATATGGTCAGCTCGACGATGCAAGCATCATTCTGAGGACTGAAGTGCTGTCGGCGTTGTCGGCAGAGGGCGGCGAGAGAGGACAGAATGCCTCGCCCGTGTTTGTCGTAACTTGTCCTGAGGCACTGTCGGAACTGGTCGTGTCGAAAAAAATATTCGATGAACACAATATCATACTTACCAACGGACAGACAACCGACCTGACCCTGCTGCAACAACAGTTGCGCGAGATAGGTTTCAAGGAGGTCGACTATGTCTACGAGCCAGGACAGTTTGCCACTCGAGGAAGCATTCTCGATGTCTATTCTTACAGTTGCGAGCTGCCGTTTAGAATAGATTTCTTCGGCGACGAGATAGACTCCATACGCACATTCGAGGTAGAAGACCAGTTGTCGAAGGAACACCGACAGCGTGTAGAGATAGTGCCGGCACTTGCACGGATGGAGGAAGAGAAGATACCGTTTATGGATTTTCTGCCTGAAACGACATTTGTGGCATGCAGGGACATGGCTTTCGTCTGCGAGCGTATAGACAATATTTTCCGCGAGGGCTTCTCTACTCAGGCGCTGAACGAGCGTCTGGAAGGTGCTACAGAGCCTGAGCAACGCCAGATTATGCAGGAGATGCAGCGCGACAGTCAGCTTATCAGCGGGCAGAAGTTCCGCGAAGCAATTTCGCGTTTCAAGCGTATTGACTTCGGACAGCATCCTACAGACACGCCAGAAACGACAATCCGTTTCGACATTACTCCGCAGCCACTGTTGCACAAGAATGTGGATTTGCTGCGGACAACAGTGGGCGACTATCGGAAAAGCGGCTATCAGCTATGCCTGATGGCTGACAGCAAGAAGCAGATAGAACGAATTAAGGAAATACTTTGCAGCGAAGGAAACAGTGTGATAGATGCGTCGGAGATACAGTCTACGCCGTTTACGCTGCATGAGGGATATGTTGACAACAGTCTGAAGATATGTTTCTTCACCGACCACCAGATATTCGACCGATTCCATAAGTACAACTTGCAGTCTGACAAGGCGCGAAACGGAAAGATAGCGCTGACTATGAAGGAGTTGCAGGAGCTGGAATATGGAGATTTCCTCGTGCATGTTGACTTCGGAATAGGTAAGTTTGGCGGACTCGTGCGTGTGCCGCTGCCAAAATATGGCAAGGCTGCGGAGGCCAGAAACGATGCCTCCGGCGAGGAGCAGGCTTATCAGGAGATGATAAGGATAGTGTATCAGCGAGGCGACATAGTAGACGTTTCGATTCATTCGCTATACAAGATATCGAAATACAGGAGTTCCGGAGACGGTCAGATGCCGCGTCTCTCAACGCTCGGCACGGGTGCTTGGGAGCGCATGAAGGAGCGTACGAAGAAGCGAATAAAGGACATAGCACGCGACCTGATACAGCTTTACGCGAAGCGACAGCAGGCAAAGGGATTTGCCTACTCGCCCGATTCGTTCATGCAGCATGAACTTGAGGCGAGTTTCCTCTATGAAGATACGCCCGACCAGCTGAAGGCGACCAACGACGTGAAGGCAGACATGGAGAACAGCAGCCCTATGGACAGGCTTGTTTGCGGCGATGTGGGCTTTGGAAAGACTGAGGTTGCCGTGCGTGCGGCTTTCAAGGCTGCCTGCGACTCAAAGCAGGTGGCGGTGCTCGTGCCTACTACCGTGCTTGCTTTCCAGCACTATCAGACGTTCCGCGACCGACTGCAAAACCTGCCGGTGCGCGTAGACTATCTGTCGAGGGCACGCTCTGCAAAGCAGGTAAAGCAGTTGCTTGCTGACCTGAAAGAGGGCAAGATAGACATACTTGTTGGCACTCACAAGCTGATTGGCAAGCAGGTGGAATGGAAAGACTTAGGACTTCTGATAATCGACGAGGAGCAAAAGTTCGGCGTGGCAGTAAAGGAGAAGCTGCGAAAGCTGAAGACCAATGTCGACACGCTTACCATGTCGGCTACGCCAATACCGCGCACGTTGCAGTTTTCGCTGATGGGTGCGCGCGACATGAGCATCATCCGCACTCCGCCACCAAACAGATATCCGATACAGACAGAGGTTGCCACATACAACAGCGAGACCATTGCCGATGCCATAAACTTTGAGATGAGCCGCAACGGGCAGGTGTTCTTTGTCAACAGCCGCATTTCAAACCTTACGGAAATAGAGATGCTGATAAAGAAGCACGTGCCGGACTGCCGCGTAGTCATCGGGCACGGACAGATGAAACCGGAGGAGCTGGAGCGCGTGATAATGGGATTTATCAACTACGACTACGATGTGTTGCTGTCGACGACAATCGTAGAGAACGGCATAGACATACCGAATGCCAACACCATAATTATAAACGATGCCCACAAGTTCGGGCTTTCCGACCTGCACCAGATGCGTGGCAGGGTGGGGCGCAGCAACCGAAAGGCTTTCTGCTACCTGCTGTCGCCGCCGAAGGCTCTGCTGCCTGCCGATGCGAGGCGCAGGCTCGAAGCCATAGAGACGTTCTCTGATCTTGGCAGCGGGTTTAACCTTGCCATGCAGGACCTCGACATTCGTGGCGCCGGAAACCTGCTCGGTGCCGAGCAAAGCGGTTTTATGGAGGATCTGGGCTATGAGACTTACTTGAAAATCATCAAGCAGGCGATGGTGGAACTGCGCAATGAAAACCGCGACGAGGAGTTGCAGCGGAAGGAAGAGGGCAGTGGTGCTGTCGGGAAACCGACGGCAGATGCGCTGAACGTCATGGGCGACTCGATAGGATTTGTAGACGACTGCGCGCTGGAGTGCGACCTCGAAATGTATTTCCCCGACACTTATGTGCCAACGTCGTCGGAGCGAATGCTGCTCTACAGGGAACTCGACAGCATAGAGACCGACGAGCAGCTGGAAGCATACCGGCAGCGTCTGGAGGATCGTTTCGGCAAGGTGCCGCGACAGGGCGAGGAACTTATGCAGGTGGTGGCTCTGCGCCGGATAGGCAAGCAGCTGGGATGCGAAAAGGTGATACTGCGTCAGGGGCGCATGCAGTTGCAGTTTGTGAGCAATGCCGACAGCCCGTACTATCAGAGCAGCATGTTTGAGAGGGTTATAAACTATGTGGGAATGAACGTCAGGAAGTGCAGCCTGAAGGAAATTGGCGGGCGCAGACTGATGTCGATAAGCGATGTTCTGACTGTCGGCGATGCCGTTAGCGTGCTGCGCGAGATACGCGTATGACGACTTGCGCAACACCTGGATCTCACAGCTTTTTTCTATCGAAGAATTACAAGTCAGCCGTAATTGTGTGACAAGTACTCCGTAACAGCGTGACAGATGCTTTGTAATGTTTTTACAGACGGTCTGTAACCGGATTACAAGATGCTTGTTTTTTTTCTGTAATTTGCCTGTGCAGTCTCTACCGTAGGCATGCAGCGCAGAAAATGGTGCTTTCTGCGCGTCAACATGCTTGCTTACGGCGAGTTGCAGGTGCCGTCCTTACTGTGCTATTTGAACAGTCCGTAGAGTCTTCCGTCAATCATGTCGGTGATGGTCTGGAAGTCTTGCACGTTGCTTTCAAACTTCGTATTGTCGCCGTCTATGATTATCAGGTTGCCCTCGTAGGTCTTTATCCAGTTCTCGTAGCGCTCGTTGAGCCCTGCAAGATAGTCTATTCTGATGCTGCGCTCATACTCTCGTCCGCGCTTTTGTATCTGCGAGATGAGGTTTGGCACGGTAGAGCGTATGTAAATCATCAGGTCTGGCAGTTTCACCAGCGATATCATCAGCTCGAACAGGTCGTTGTAGTTGTCGAAGTCGCGGTCGCTCATCATTCCCATGCCGTGAAGGTTTGGCGCAAAGATGCGTGCATCCTCGAAGATAGTGCGGTCTTGTATGATGGTGTCGGTGCTCTTTGAAATCTCCACAACCTCCTGAAACCGCTTGTTGAGGAAGTAAATCTGCAGATTGAACGACCATCGCGGCATGTCAGCGTAGAAGTCGTCGAGATATGGGTTGTTGTCCACCGGCTCGTAGCGTGGTGTCCATCCGTATCGCTGTGAGAGCATGCGTGTCAGCGTAGTCTTGCCGCTGCCAATGTTTCCTGCTACTGCTATATGCATAATTCTATGATGTTAAGTTGACAAATTCTGAGTTTTGAGATTTACTCTATATATTAATTAATGTATCATTTGAAGAGTCCGAAGAGCAGGGCGTCTATCTTGTCGACGATGGTAGCAAAGTCTGACGTGTTGTGCTCAAAGTCCATTGTGTCGGCATCGAGCACCAGCACGCGCCCCTTGTAGTGCTTGAAGATGAAGTCTTCGTAGCGCTCGTTGAGGTTTTGCAGATACTCTATCTGCATCGTCTGCTCGTATTCGCGCCCGCGCTTCTGAATGTTCTCTACGAGATGCGTTATCGACGAGCGCAGATATATCATCAGATCGGGCATGCGCACAAGCGTGAGCATCTGGCTGAAAAGCTCCATGTAAGTGTCGTAGTCGCGGTCGGTGAGGTTGCCCATAGCCCTGTTGTTGGCAGTGAAGACATACACACCCTCGAAAATGGAGCGGTCTTGCACAATCGTTTCCTTGCTCTGGCTGATGGCTATAAGGTCCTTGAAACGCTCTTTCAGGAAGTACACCTCCATAGCAAACGACCATCGCGGAATGTCCTTGTAGTAGTCGTCGAGATAAGGATTGAAGTCTACCGACTCGTAGCGCGGCACCCAACCGTAATAGTTGGACAGCATGCGAGTCAGCGTAGTCTTGCCGCTGCCAATATTTCCTGCTATTGCTATATGCATGTTGTGATGTAACTTATAAGATTATCAGTTGCAAATATAATCATTATTTATGTAAAATAAACCTCCGACAGCGATTTTCTGCCGCTAAACACCGTTTATTTCGCTGAACGAGGGGATATGGTCGAGAAAGCTGTAGCTGTTGGCATCGTAATTCATGCGGCAGCAAAAATGCTCAATTCCATTGCTGACGATGAGATAGTCGACATGCAAAAGAAGGTTGTAGCTGGATATCTGGTTGAATACTTTTTGCGTGATGGCAACGCTCGGAGCCTTGTATTCCACTATCATTCGAGGGCGGAGAGCCTTGTCGTAGAACACCGTGTCGCAGCGCATGCGCTTGTTGCCGACCGACAGCTCTACCTCGTTTGCCATCAGCGACAAGGGATAGCCGAGATGGGAAATAAGATAGTTGACAAAATGCTGGCGCACATACTCCTCAGGAGTCAAGGCAACGTATTTGCGGCGGAGAATGTCGAAAATATGCTTCTTGCCTCCTGTGGCTTGTATTTTTATGTCGTATTCTGGTAGATTAAGTCGCAACATTTTATTATCTTTGCACCATAATTATTGTCAACGACAAACTTGTTTTGTCTGCGTAAGTGTTATGAAAACACCTGCAAAGATAAAAAATAATGGAAAAATAATGGCAAAAACAGCTCAAAAACATTCGTTTGAATCGATAATACGCGACATCGACGCAAAAAAAACGGCACCCGTCTACCTGCTGATGGGAGCAGAACCATACTACATAGACCGCATTTCAGACCATATAGCAAACCATGTGCTCGCCAAAGAAGAACAAGACTTCAACCAGATGGTGGTCTACGCTGCCGACACAACACCGGTTCAGATAGTGGAAATGGCTAAGCGCTACCCCATGATGGCTGAAAAACAGGTGGTAATAGTTAAGGAAGCGCAGAACATAAAGGCATGGGAACCAATAGAGAAATACCTGGAAAATCCACTGCCATCGACGGTGTTGGTAATCTGCTACAAGAACGGAAAAATAGACGGAAGAAAGAAAATCGTAACCAAAGCAGGCAGCGTAGGGGTGGTTTTCGAGAGCGTAAAGAAGAAGGATAATGAACTGGCGCCATTCATAGAAGACTATCTGAACGAAAAAAACATAAAGATAGAACGCAAAGCAACACTGATGATAGCCGACCATATCGGTGCCGACCTAAACAGAATAGCATCAGAACTCGATAAACTGATAGTCAGTCTGAAAGAAGAACAGACAGTAACACCGGAAATAGTGGAAAGCCAAATCGGAATCAGCAAGGACTATAACATCTTTGAACTGAAATCTGCAATAATAAACAGGAATATTTTTAAGGCTTATCAAATTATGAAATATTTTGACAAAAACCCAAAGTCGGGGTCCTTGTTCGGAATGCTGCCACAACTGTTCTCATACTTCCAAAATCTGATGATTGCATACTATGTTCCTAAGAACAATGATGAGCAGGAACTGGCTCGATATTTTGGTTTTTCATACACATGGCAAGCCAGAGATTACATCATAGGAATGAGAAATTATTCGGGTGTGAAGACCATGCAAATCATATCAAAAATTAGAGAAATCGATGCCAAAAGTAAGGGACTCGACAACCCAAATACCAGTGCAGGAGAACTCATGAAAGAGTTGTTTTATTTCATCTTGCACTGACAAAAATCTTTGGTTTTGCTGTCTGATGATGGCAAAAACAGTCGAATTTTTGTAGGAAAAAATCCTCATTTTAGAATAAAAACAGTCCCAAATGGGCTGTTTTTATTCGTTTATAGCCATTAATTCGTCCAGAAATACGCAAAAAATCATCAGAAAAATGCCCCAAATGGCTCGTTTTTTTTTCTAGATTGAAGATTTTTATACACAGTTTTTTAGCCTAAAAAGTCCGATAAACAGACACTTCTTCCATGTTTTTTGTGCTCTGAGAATGCCGTCGTTTTTCGTGTTTTGGCAATTTATCGAAAACGAAAATAATAACGAATAATTTGCTGTTTTTTGAAGTTTTTAGATTTAGAGTTTTGTTTTATTAACATTCATTCTTGCAAATTCTGTAAGTAAACAGATGTAAATATTTATATTTTACAAGATAATTTATTAAGAATTGTTTTACATTTGACATGCATATAGGTATGTAAAATATTGAAAATACAAATCTAAATTATTGAATTTAAAAGCCAAATGAATAATTATACATCAGCGTTTTTATATTGTAATCGTTTGAAAACCAAAGTATTATACCATTCTTTTTGTGTGTTTTATATTGTTTCTTTGTTTGTTGGCGTTTCTTGCTGACGCAATATGCGTATATATTAGAGGAATGCATAATTTATCATCTTGTTTACCAGTTATTTGTAAATTTTTCTTCAAACATATACTTTAATATATAAATCGGTCTCATTTAGTTAGGTTTTGAAATGTAATTGTATATCCGTTTAGTTATGTAATTTAAATATTCAGAATATAAAATTACATATGATGATTTGTAAATACAAATTTTAACGGCTAAAAGTTGCGTATGTAAATAATTAGTTTTACCTTTGTAAAAAATATAGATTTCGCTGAAAAAGCACATTCTTTAGGTGCTAAAGCTTATTTGCGAGAAATTTTTTTGAGTAGAAACTTGATTTTCATCTCTCCAGTTTTAAGCCTCGAAGTGAGATCATATACATATTAATATATACTATAATATTTATAATAATGAAAGATAGAATTAAACACCTGATGGAGTCTCAGCACATGACTCAGAATACTTTTGCACAATTTATCGGTCTGTCTCCGGCTACATTGAGTAGTATTTTTAATGGCAGAACCAACCCGACCCTAGCAACAGTTGAGGCTATTCGTTCCAAACTACCTCTCCTGAATACTGACTGGTTGGTTTTTGGAACAGGTGCAATGTTTAAGAAGTCATCGTCAGATGATAATGCTGCTTCCGACATTGAGCCGCAGCCATTCCAACCACCATTGCTTTTTGATGCAGAAGACACCACTCCACCCTCGCAAGGGACAGATGAAAATCCTCGTCAATATACTCCAAAATCGGTCCCAAATACAAAAAATATTGTTATGAAAAATATTGACAAAACGAATAAGAGCATAGTAGAAATTCGCGTGTTCTATAACGATCAGACATACGAATCGTTTGTTCCAAAGAAATAATAAGTTTGTTCAGTAGAATAATAAATAGCCATAAGTCAGATAAGGGCTTATGGCTATATTTGTGTTAGTTCCGTAGTTTTCTTTTTATTATCATTATTCTCTCTCTTTATACGTATGCGTATATGTTTGCAAAACAAATATTATATTACAAAGTGAAGCGAAACACATATACTGATTGGTAGTCTGATAAAGGTTGTGTTTATTGTTCTGTTAGAAAACCTGACTGCCAGTATATGTATCAATGTATTTGAATTTGTCTGATACACTATTCACGTATGGTTTTTTAGAGATTACAGTAATCCTATTTTTGTTAATATAATGTTTTTTGAGGTTAGGGTTAATATATTCAAACTAATGCATGCGGACATGCTAATTCATTGTTTTTTCTTCTTTGCTACATCCCATTCAAAAGAAAATACTTGGTTTTCTATTGGAATATTTACAGTAATACGCAATCCATTTCTATGTTTGATGTTAATGTGGCCGATAATTCCTTCGTCAGGATGAATTGTATTTAGTTTCAAATAACCTTGAGACATTGTTTTTTGTTCATCAGACATCATTTTGCCAAGTGTCATCATCTGAGTATTTGCGGCAATCCTGGCTGCAGAAGCTGCAGCGTCATTGTAAGTTGTATGTATCTGTGTGTATGGCGCTCTACCTGCGCTGTAGGTTGTAGTATATGTAGTTTGGTAACCTGCCATTCCTGTATTAAATCCATTAGAAAATCCAGTTATAGCCATAGCCAATGCCTGTTTGTTCTTGATTATTTTCATATATTGCTCGTGTGTATATACTTTCATTTCTTTTGTTTCTCCGAGTTTGTTTGTTAGAGTTGCCGTTACTAATGACCGGGTCGAATAATACAGACGATTCACCAAGATTTTTTATGAAAATAAGAATTTGGTAATTCTTGCCGTAACTATTCTTTTCGACGTAGTTGCTAACACCAATAACTATATCGCCAATTTGCCTATATGCCCATAATCGCCCATCGTTGTATTCTGTCATGATGGTCGTGTCATTCTCAGATGCAAAAAAATCCTGTGCGTTTGCTACCATTGAGACAAATAATGTCATTATAAACTCAGGCGGGGTGTAATTTTTTCTAAAATCGTTTCCAGTGTCAGCTTTATTCCGTAATTTTGGATAAAATCGCAAACCTTTTGTAAATAAAGGCAGTTCGGAGGATTGAGAAAAAACTGGGTTACGAACTGGCAACGGTTCTCATTTCCTCATTCTGCTATGATTTGCTTGTCAATGAACTCCCGACGTTGAGCCACCAGCCTGTTTCAATGACTCTTTGTCGGGGCAAAGGTACGAAAAAAATCCAGTGAGTCGTATGCCACCCACGGGATTTTATGGTTATTTAATAGAAAATACTTAGAGCCAGGCATGTTAATTGTATAATTCTGGGTCGCCCTGCGAGCGGTCGACAAATTCCTCGTCGTATTCCTCGCCTGGTATTAGGTCATCGAAATCAGGGATGTCGTAATGGTCTCGGTCATCGTCATCAGTTCCAATGGTAATTCCTCCTTTTCCCTTTTTTGTGCTGACAGATTTTCTTATGCTGTCATTATGCAGCCTAATAGAGTCAAGTCCCCGCCTGATTGCCTCTCGGTGCTCATTATTCCTACGGAGAAATTCTTCTTTTTGTTTTCGCTCTTGTAGGGCAAAGTAGGCTGTGCAACAAAATAGGCAGCCCATAACAAGGGCGGTTACACATAAGCCTCTCCAAAACTCTTTGCTTAGTTTTTTCATTGTGTTCCTACTTAATGGAGATGATACTTTTTCAGAGTTTCCTGTATGAGGATATTGGCCTGCTCCTCGGCAGCCTCATTAGGCTTGAACTCTGACATGTGAATAGAATTGTTCAGTCGCTTTATATATTCCCATACATCGGGATATTCCTTTAGGTTGAATGGAGCTTGAGTTATCTCAAGAAGTTTCTTTCTGATGATTTCGTTTTCAACAGTAGCGGAGACAAGTTTTGCAAACTCTATCGGTGGCATTTTTCCATAGTCGAAAATCCATTTTCGCGAAAGGTTATGCCTAATATAATACAGAGGATAATCGTCTTTTAAGACCTTGCAGCTATATTTATATTGAATTGATGCTCCGTCTAAAGGGAAGGCAAGTTTCGCCAATGCGCTTAGTCTTTTGCAGAAATCAGAATCACCGATATAAAAGGCGGGATAGTGTGCTATTTCAATCCGTGTTATATTGCAGCGTCCCAAACCGGCGACAAATTTCTCGACAGAATAACCTTTTGCCTCAATATCTCCATTGTGAAAAGTCGTCATCTGCTTGTCGTTTGTCTGTTGGTGGACGAATATGTAAACGAATCGTTTCAGCGAATCATATTCTGGTAGTCCGTATGCTGTATTCCCGCTTATAAATGCCACAAGGACTTTGACCTTTTGACATTTTTCTATGATGGCTATTACATCTTGAAACTCCTCGATGGTCTTTGCTGGTACTTCCATTTGTTCCTAAAATTGCATAAATACTACAAGACATTATTTGCTTTTAGAATATTCAGAACGACTTTTTTGTCATCTTCGGCTAAACGTAGTAGTCGTTTCTGCCCATCATACTGGAAGTCAGAATAGGATATTTCTACAAGACGTATGCCGTGTTGCGGCAAGACCTCGCGCCGGCGTTGGTCATATCTGGCCCGCTGTTCATCTCTCGTAATCCCACTTGCAGTCAATTTGTTCCAGAATTTAACGGATTCTGTATGCTGACGTTCACGATATTCAATTACAAGATTCAATACAGGGTAATAGGCATCAACAGGGAGCTTTGCACCCGTATCACCGAGCAAGAAATCAAAGCGGTGTTGGCGTTTAGCTGTTTGCTCAAGTATCTCGTCACAGAGGTTTATTACATAGTCTTCGTCACGGTCTCCCTTCTTTATCTGCTGCGGCTTTACAGGCTTTTTACGAAGGGTAGCCCGTGGACTTTCCTCCTTATATGTTTTTTGCTTCTCAACAGGGGCTGGCATATCAGAGAAAAACCATTTCGTATTAAAATCCTTTCTTTCGGGACGAATATAAGGAATCAAGTTGAGCCTATCCCTTGAATCAAGATCGCGCAGCAATTGGCGTATGGGCAAGCCATTCTTTCTGTCTTGTTGGAACACTCCAGCTTTGACGAACTCAGGCATCAAATCCTTTGCTGGCACTATTTCTCCCCTGTGCTTGTCGAAATAGGCTGCAAGCACAGCATTGATTTTGTCAATTTGTTCTCTGCTCATACATTAATGTCGTTTATGAGATTTTTGTATAAAATCGGCGCGAGTCTGATTCCGCATCCGATTCAGAGGCATCGCCAAACGCCGTTCTCCCAGATACAAGTGTCAGCCCGCGCCTTACGCGAGCATCAACTTTTTATCTTCTCGGGAGATATTTTGGCGAAATTTCTGAATCAAGAATCAAAAAGTCAACGCTTTCTTAAATAGCTCTATGTCTGTCGATCTATCCACTCATTACTATTTCTACATTAAATTATATACCTACGAAATCCAATTCGTTCCGCTTGATAACAAGCGGATAGCGCTCAGGGTGGCGGAGACTATCGAGTTCGAGATCGACATCGAGGTCAGGCCACTCAATGGCTTCGGGACCACTCATCTGCACGTTTAGGACACTACGGATGGGGGCATCCTGCATCCACGGAATGCGGTTATATGACAGGAAATAGTCGTGACCCAGCACTGAGAGCATGATGCCCTGCGCATTAATCATCAATACGCTTACCGATGTGCTGGCGGAATTGTTCTTTGAAGCTGTCTGCATATTTCTCTACGATTTTCTGGATTTCATTCAACTTATGCTCGGGAATGCCTGTATTCTTAGCAAGTTCTACCTGCGGCTCCAGCCAGTACTTGGCTTCCTTGCCGTCGCAGAGCACATGAATGTGCATCCGCTCCTCCTCGTTGGAATATATCTTAAACGTATATTCACTTTCGCGTCGGAATACTGGACTCATAATCACTTGTTATTTGGTGCAAATTTACGAAAAGTTTCTGGAATAGAGAGCATTTCATGAGAAAATATGCAAAAAAGTAGGTCTTTAAGCTAAGATAAGGACAAGAAAAGGGGGCAAGTTATAAAAATCTGCTCCCTTTAACAAATTAACGCCTAAGTCCTCTTCGTTGTTCTTGCACTATTCCAAACTGTTCCTTAAACCATTGGGCAATAGGTGTCTGGTTGATATGCAGGAACAAGTTTCGCTTCTCGTCCCTTATCACTTGTGCTGTGACATTATCGGCAAGTGCATTGCGCCTGTACTCATTGGAGTGAAGCCGCCCACTATAATTGACGGTCTGGCCATGTAGCAGTTTGTCGGTCTGCACCTCGTTGAAGCCACATTGCAGACACTCACGCTCCATATTGAGAAAACGCTTGAAACTTGGGAACCATCTGTAAGCCTTATCTAAGAGACGCTTCAAGTTGCTCACCTCCTGCTGGTGCTGCTCATTGGTACGTTGGAGCGTTATTGCGTTAGTACATTCAAACATTAGAGCGTTGTTAAGGCCATCGTAGCGAATTCATGCCTTGCGCAATGTGCGGAAATCGGCTTGTCAATGCCGCACTCCTTCATCACTGGCTTCAACTTCTTGCATACGCTCCAGTAGTTGACTTCGCCGAAGACAGATTTCGGATTCTCCTTCGAAAACTCACGGTAGCGTTCGATAATCTGCAAGGGTACAGCCAACAGTTTCACTTGATAGGGTACACCCGTCTTGTGACGTTTGCCGACAATCCATTTTTCACCGTTGACCTCCACAATGTTGTCCGTAGTCAGTTCCTTCAAGTCCACGAAAGACAGGGCAGTAAAATTCATGAAAACGAAGAGGTCTCTGGTGAAAGCGAGATTCGCATCCTCAAACTCATGCGTCATCACCATCCTGCCTCGATTTGCTTAGTGGCACCTTGCGGACTTTCCTCAATTTTCCTCGAAATGCCTTTATTTATAGGCTGAACTGCGTTAATCTTCCAAAATCGCTTTTGTATGTCAATAATATTCCGTATCTTTGCAATAATTATTTATTTTGTTAATTTTACAGTACATGAAGAAAGCTATTCTTGACCTGAGCGTGAAGTCTTCGGAGAGGCTGTCGGCACATCATCAGCTGTTGCGGCTTACGCATGACGAGTCTTTGCCTGAGATGTTGCCGGGACAGTTTGTAGAGGTGAGGGTCGACGGCTCGCCTAATACGTTTCTCCGCCGTCCGTTGTCTATTCATTATTTCGACCGAGCGGAGAATGAGGTGTGGCTGCTTGTTGCCGGCGTAGGCGACGGCACGAGGCGTCTTATGGAGTGCCGCGAGGGCGACAGGATTAACTGTGTGCTGCCTCTGGGCAATGCTTTCACCATGCCTTTGTCGTCAGGCGAGCGCCTGTTGCTTGTCGGTGGCGGTGTGGGTGTTGCTCCGTTGCTGTTTTTCGGCAAGGTGCTGAGCGAGCAGGGGCATCGTCCTGCTTTTCTTCTTGGTGCGCGTACGGGTGCCGACTTGTTGCAGGCTGATTTGTTCAGGGCTTATGGCGACGTGTATGTTACGACAGAGGATGGCTCGGCAGGGGAGAAGGGTTTTGTTACCAACCACAGTATTCTGAACAGCCGTTTCTCGCGCATAGCGTGTTGCGGTCCGCTGCCCATGATGAAAGCCGTTGCCCGTTATGCCCGCCAGACCAATACCGACTGCGAGGTGTCGCTTGAGAATATGATGGCGTGCGGGCTTGGTGCGTGTCTCTGCTGCGTTGAGAAGACCGTCAGGGGCAATGTGTGTGTATGTAAGGAAGGTCCGGTGTTTAACTATAAAGATTTGTTATGGCAAGATTAAGTACATCTATAGGCAAGTTGAGCCTTAAGAATCCGGTGATGACGGCGTCTGGAACGTTTGGCTACGGCATAGAGTTTGCCGACTTCATACCGCTTGAAGAGCTTGGCGGAATAATAGTTAAAGGCACCACGCTGAATCCACGCGAGGGCAACGACTATCCCCGTATGGTCGAGACGGCGCAGGGTATGCTCAACTGCGTTGGGCTACAGAACAAGGGCGTCGACTATTTCTGCGAGCATATCTACCCGCAGATTTGCGATATAGACACTAACATGATTGTCAACGTCAGCGGTTCTTCCGTCGAGGACTATTCCGAGTGTGCGTCTCGCATCAATGCTCTGGAGAAGATACCTGCCATAGAGCTCAACATCTCGTGTCCTAACGTAAGGCAGGGTGGCATGGCTTTCGGCGTAACGTGCGAGGGCGCGGCTGCCGTTGTCAGTGCCGTAAGGAAGCACTACGATAAGACCCTGATAGTGAAACTGTCGCCCAACGTTACCAACATTGCCGACATTGCGCGTGCCGTAGAGGCAGAGGGAGCCGATGCCGTGTCGCTGATAAACACGCTCATGGGCATGTCTATCGACATCGAGCGACGCCAGCCGCGCCTGTCTATCGGCATCGGCGGGCTCAGCGGACCAGCCGTCAAGCCTGTCGCCGTGCGCATGGTGTGGCAGGTGGCAAAGGCTGTCAGCATCCCTGTGGTAGGTCTTGGCGGTATCTCGACGGCTGAAGATGCCATAGAGTTTTTCATGGCTGGCGCTACGGCAATAGAGATTGGCACGGCAAACTTCATCGACCCGGCTGTCTCGCTGAAGGTGCGCGACGGCATCAGCGCCTGGCTTGATGCTCACGGATGCCACGACATAAGCGAGATAATAGGCTGCGTATGAGGCTGACGAGCAGTTGCGACGACTTCTTTGCCACTGCTTATTTAGACTGCACGACAGTCGTTTCCGACCGATTTTGTGATTTTTTTTTGACAAAGTAAAACTGTCAAAATAGATGCAGAACAGTCTCTGATTTAGCAAAAATATGTTAATTTGGAGGTGATAAGCAACTGTTAAAAATGTCAAAGAGTATCTTTGACACCTCTGTTTTGCCCATTTTTGCCTCTCCTGCATAGTGTCTGACACCCTCAAACACTGTGTCTGGCATCCTCAAACAGTGTGTTTGACAATGTCAAACATGCTCTTTGACAATTTTAACACTCGTATTTCCTGCACACAATCATTATATATACGGCTAACGTTTTGACTGTCAGACAGATAAAGACTGCACGCGAAAAACGGGCATATTTTGCCCCTTTTTACTTCATGATGACTTTCGGGGGCACTCACGCGACAGTAAAAATTAATCATACAGGCAAAAACGGCGCATCTGACAGTCTAAATAGTGAAAGCAAATATACAACATCCGACAAGCACATGCTGTATGCCTATGCCAGCCGCAGACAGAGCCATAAGCGTGGAAAATAAAGAGAGCGACGTAAAAAACGTCGCTCTCACCAACACAAAAACTAAACTAGACTTAACTATTTGCAATGGCGATTTTCGCAAACCAAGTCCTATTGCGCCCGCAAAGTTAACAATTTTAAGTTGTTTACACCAACTTTTTATGATAATTTTTACGTTTTGTTCGCAAAAAACTCAGTTTTATTTACAAATCAACCAAATTTACTTACAGAATATTGCTTATTTTTGCCATTAGCCAATGGTCGAGAATTGTCATTGCAGCCATGCTCTCAATGATGGGAATGGCACGCGGCACGGCGCACACGTCATGTCGTCCGCGAGGCTCGATGATGGTTTTGTTGCCGTCGCGGTCTACCGTTTCCTGCTCGCGCATGATGGTCGGGATGGGCTTGAAAGCCACGCTGAAGTATATGTCCTCGCCGTTGCTGATGCCGCCCTGTATTCCTCCGCTGTGGTTAGTCAGTGTCCTGACCTTGCGCTTTCCGTCGTCCGACTTCACGAAAATGTCGTTTGCACGGCTGCCTCTAAGCGCTGCAACATCAAATCCCGCGCCAATCTGGAAAGCCTTGACTGCGTTTATGCTCAGCATGGCGGCACCTAATGCAGCGTTCAGCTTGCCAAACTCAGGCTCTCCGAGTCCTGCCGGGCAGCCCGTTATGACACACGCAGCCGCTCCGCCAATCGTGTCGCCCTCGTTTCTCAACGCTTTCAGCAGGCTGATCATGCGGCTTGCTGTTGCCGCGTCGGGGCATCTCACATCGTTGTCATCCGTTTTCGTCAGGTCGTAGTGTGTATAGTCGTGCTCAAGCACTATGTCGCCAATCTGACAGGTATATGCCGTAATGCCTATGCCTGCACGTCGCAGCACCATCTTTGCCAGTGCTCCTGCAACGATACGGCTGAGCGTAACGCGTGCCGACGAGCGTCCTCCGCCGCGAAAATCGCGTATGCCGTACTTCTGTTCATACACATAGTCGGCGTGCGACGGTCTGTATATGTTGCGCAGATGCTCGTAGTCGCTGCTGCGCTGGTCGTTGTTCTCAACGATGAAGGCAATGGGTGCGCCTGTCGACTTCCCCTCGAAAATGCCACTAAGAAACCTGACCTCGTCGGCTTCGTTGCGCGTCGAGGTCAGGTTCGACTGTCCGGGACGACGTCGTTTCAGCTCTTTCTCTACCAGAGCCATGTCTATTTCCACACCTGCCGGCATGCCGTCGACCACTCCGCCAATAGCTTCGCCATGACTTTCGCCGAAGGTTGTCAGCCTGAACAGTTGTCCCGTTGTATTCATATCGTATCTTTCTATGATTTCGTTTATCAGTGGCAGTGTCCGCATCCACATCCGCATCCGCTGTCGTGGCTGTCCTTGTTGCAGTCGTCGCCGCAACTGTCGCATCCGCAACCGCAACCCTTGCCGGTCAGATGGTCTATGGTCTGCATGATTTCTTCCTCTCTCGCATCTCTCACCTCAATGATTTTGCCTGTGAAGTGCAGGTCCTTGCCAGCCAGCGGATGGTTGAGGTCTATCTTCACTTTGTCGTCGCCGATGCTCATCACACGCCCCGAGAAGCGCGTACCTTCCTCGTTCTGCAGCGGAATGATGGCTCCTTCGTAAACGTTTTCCTTGTCGAAATGTCCGTTAATGCAGAACATCTCGCGGTCCAGGTCAAGCACTCTCTCTTCCATATATGGTCCGTAAGCCTCTTCCTGCATGATTGTAAAGTCGAAAGTGTCGTCGGTCTTCAGGTCGACAATCGCCTTTTCAAATGATTCCAAAGCAACACCCAGCCCGCTGATAAACACAAATGGTTGCTCAGCCGGAGCCTCCTCAATGAGCTTATTCTCACCGTTTTCATTCGCAAACAACTTGTATGAAGCTGCTATAAATCGTTTTTTCTGTTCTTCCATGTCTGTAAATAATAATTATTATAAATATGTTCTTATTTGTTTTTTATGTATTTCCTTCCTCCGCTGATGTAAATCTCGCCGTTTCTCAGCGTCTTCCAGCTGCCAGCCAGCTTACCGTCTATTGTCGTGGCATTGCCATTAGCAGCGCCGTCGGCAATCTTTGTGCCCTCGATAGCATCGGGCTCAGGCTCATCATAGTCAATGAAATTCTGCTCTAATGGCGAGAGCCAGTAGTTGGTATTGCCCTTCCAATATATGGCAGATATAAAACCGTGCCCGTTTTCCTTTGGAATGTCAGCCAGCGAGATATTCTCCTCGCTGAGCAGGAAGAACGTCCCGTCGTCGGCAGTGAACGTGCCGTATTGCGCATCGTAGTCGCCAGACAGACGGTAGTAGCCGTTGTTCTTCTCATATTCCGTCTCCGTGAGTTCCGCACCGGTAATGTCTATCGGCACAATCGGCTTGTTTTCACCAACCGTAAGCATTCCGTCGGCATTGTAAACATCCAGCAGGTCGTATTCCCACAAGCCGTCGAGCGTACCCCACACATAGTCGCCCATCTTCAGGTCAGCCACAGGCCATTGCGGCGTGTACGAGTTATACAGGAACAATCCGTCCTTGCCGTCCCAGAGATATGTAGCAGATACACTCCCGTTTACCTGAACGCAAAGCACCTGAACCGTGTTGGGAGCAAACGAAACAGTGAAATACTGATTGCCTTTGAGATTCTTTATCTCAGCAATGGATGTCAGCACTTCCTGAGCTAATGTGCCTGCAGCAAACAACAGTGTGGCTGCCGATAATAACAATCTTTTTGTAGTCTTTTTCATAAGCATGTGTTTTATAGTTTATCAATAAACGAATATAGCTGGAAACACAGCCTCATGCGTTATCGAATGCCTTACGGTTTGGAATGCAAATATAAGCTATTTCGGCGAAATACGAAATATTTATAAGCAAATAATTCATAAATTATTGGAATAACAACAATTAGGTATCTGTAAAAAACACTATTTTTAGGTATTGCACGAACAATGACATAGTCGTATCTTTGCAACCGAAAAGATTATAATTGCATAAAATGTGAAAAGTTGAACAAAAAGAAAATAACGCAGAATAGTAAGTTACATAATTCATAATAATCTTGTTCGCAAAATAATTTCATAATGTTTTTGTATTATATAAAGGACTTGCCGAGAGGCAAGTCCTTTGTGTTTATACATGCTTTTTATATCTGTGAGTTGCCGTTGCATACAAAAACTGCAACGGATGGCAGCCTGTAGAAAGACACGGCAGCCTGCGATCTGGATGTTACTGCATACAAAAACAACTCCCGAAGCACTGCTTACGGGAGTTGTAAGGGTGGATAGTCGGACTCGAACCGACGACATTCAGAACCACAATCTGACGCTCTAACCAACTGAACTATACCCACCATGTTGTTTTGTGCTTCCATTTCTGAAAGCGTGTGCAAAGGTATGACTTTTATTTGTAATAACCAAATTTTTGCTTTCTTTTTTGTTTCAGAACCTGATGCATGCCAACTTCAGACGTGAGTGGCAATGTGCGTAACTGCTTGTAGTATTGTGATTTATGAAGAAATGGCGTGTATGTAATAAATTTGCAATACGACTTGCTTTACAGAGTGAAACGGGGCAGGGCATAATGCACTGTTCGCGACGTGCCTGATATAACCAAACAAAGGAACGAACTCCATGCTTTCAGGTGTTCGCTCCAATTATTTGGATATCTTGTTTGTTGTCCTATTTCTTCTCAGCAGCAGGCTTTTCAGGTGCCTGTGTGTTGTTCTGGCTTTCGCCGGCTGCGTTAGGCTGCTCCTGTGCCTGTGGCTGTGCTGTGCCAAAGTTCTGCTGTGTCTTTGGGTTTGCAAGTGGATTCTCAATAGCCTTCTTCTCCATTGCGCTTTGAGAAACAGTCTGATGTGGTGCTACATAGGCGCATAAGATGCTCAGAATCACCATAGCCACAGCAAGTGCCCATGTTGCTTTCTCTATGAAATCGGTAGTCTTGCGCACACCCATGATTTGGTTTGACGATGCAAAGGTTGATGACAGACCGCCGCCTTTTGACTCTTGAACCATCACAATGACGATCATAAAGAGCGCTGCCAGAAGGATTAGAATTACGAATAATGTGTACATGTCTTTTATTTGTTTTTATTTTTGTTATTTATTATCAATTTTTCGATAAATCGAATTTGGTCTGCAAAGTAAGCATTTTTTTTTGGATAATTCAAATTTAAACGCTTAATTATTTCCAAAGCCTGCGAATATTTACCTTGTTTTATATAAATTCGTGCCAAAGTTTCGGTAAAATAGTTCTCTTCGCCACTATTTTCGTCTCCGTTGCTTTCATCTATTTCAGGGAAATATTCTGGCGTTTCTTTCAGTTCTATCTTGCCTTTTTCGTTGTTGATGAAGTTGTCTATGAGGTTCTGACCTTTCATTTCAGGCCCGCTTTTCCGCGCTTTGCTCTCCTCTTCTTCCAGTTGCATAAGGTATGAAACGTAGTCTACAGCCACATCGGCAGGTGCCGGCTTGCGCTTGTTCTTTTCTGTTTCCGCCTCGTCTACGTCGTTTGGACGTGCTTCGAGGAATGTGTCTATGAGCGAGAGTGTGCGGCTTTCTTTTTCTTTTTCGGCAGAAAGACTTTCTGCCTTTGTCTCAGTTTTCTGTATCTTGTAGTGGCTTGCTTCTACGAGATTGAATATTATGCGCCTGTCGGTGATGTAGATTGCGGCTCTGCGCAGTTCTGCATCGAAGGTGTTATCGTGCAGGATGAAGAGGTTTTTCAGCATCAGCAGCCGTGCCGTCTGGTGATATGGATAGAGCGCAAGGAACGAGCGGAGATCGTAGAGGGTCTCCTTGTTCATCATTTCCGGATGTGTTATTAATTGCGTCAGTTCCATGTGGCTCTTTCGTTTATTATTTTTCTACCAGTTGGCTACCGTAGCGTTGAATATCTGGTCGGTTATTTCTTTCACCATTTGTGTAACGAGTTCTTCCTGAACGGCATTCAGCGACTGTGTCGTCTCGTATGATGCCGTTGCCGTGAACTGTCGTTCGAAGTCTTCCTTGTGGTTGGTGTTGTTTGTAAACCTTACGTTTACGGTCATCGACAGCTCTGTCTGCGCAGAATATCCTTCGCTCGAGACACCCTTGTTGCGCTGTTGGTATTGTGTTATTTCGCCTTCAATTTTCAGGTCGCCGTTGCGTTTCACCTGTTCAAGACGTGTATGGTTGGCAAAGATGTCTTTCAGTTCATTGTTGAATATAGCCTGCATCGGTCCCCAGACGTAGCTTGCCCGTATGGGGAAATCGGCAATCTGTATCGTCTTTGTCTTGTTGTAGTCGATACTGGCACCGTTCATCGTAAACGATACGCGGCATGATGTCAGCATCAAGAGTATTGCCAACACGCCTGCCTTTGCTGTCTTATTTGTTGTCCATGCCATATTGTTTCAGCTTTCTGTACAGTGTTCGGTCGGAAAAGCCGAGTTCCTTTGCTGCTTTTTTCCGGTTTCCTCCGTTGCGCTCCAACGCTTTTTCTATGAGCTGTCTGCCTATTTCGTTGATGTTAAGGCTTTCCGTTTCTGATATTTCTTCTGCTTCAGCATATTCAACGTTGTTGCCCATTCTTCCGGCAGACACCGATGCTGTCTTGCCATTGTTTACCTCAACAGCCGGCAGGTTGTTTCTTATTTCTACTGCTTTCGACGTTATTTCGGTTGCATCGTCTATGCGTTGTCGCAGTCCGTTCATTTCCCTTTTCAGGTCGCGCACGTTTCCGCTCAGTTCGTTGAGTATCTTATACAGTGTTTCGCGCTCGTTTTCGTAAGAATGGTTGCCGCTGCTGTTGTTGATGACGGCAAGCTGTGTGCTTTCCTCGTCTATCGGAATGAATTGCTGTATGGTCTTTCCGTCGATTTCTCTTTTCTCGCTGAGCACCGACATCTGTTCTGTTATGTTCTTCAGTTGTCGTATGTTTCCGGGCCATTTATATCTGAGCAGCTGTTGCTTTGCGTCGTCTGTCAGTGTGATGCGTGGCAGACGGAACTTCTCAGCCATCTGCATGGCAAACAGGCGGAACAGCAGTATGATGTCTTCGCCGCGTTCGCGCAGTGGTGGCATCTGTATTGGTATGGTGTTGAGCCTGTAGTACAGGTCTTCGCGGAAGCGTCCTTCGCTTATGGCTTTCTGCATGTTGACGTTTGTGGCAGCCACTATTCTCACGTCGGTTTTCATTATTTTCTGTCCGCCGACTCTTATGTATTCGCCTGTCTCGAGCACTCTCAGCAGTCGTGCTTGTGTGGCAAGCGGCAGTTCGCCCACTTCGTCTAAGAACAGTGTGCCTTTGTTTGCGATGCCGAAGTATCCTTCGCTTTCGCCGATGGCGCTTGTGAATGCACCTTTTTCGTGTCCGAAAAGCTCGCTGTCGATGGTACCTTCTGGTATGGAACCGCAGTTTATGGCAAAGTATTTTTCGCGTCGGCGTGGAGAGTTGTCGTGTATCACGCGTGGTATAATCTCCTTGCCGACACCGCTTTCGCCGATGATGAGTACGCTCAGGTCGGTCGGTGCCACTTGCAGTGCAACGTCGAGGGCACGGTTCAAGCCGTCGCTGTTGCCCACAATGTTATATCGTTGTTTTATTTTTTGTAGTTCAGTTGTATTCATAATGGATGACAAAATTACATATTTTTTTTCAAACAACTGACATTTTTGCAGAAAATATTTGTTTTGTTTGCTAAGTTTGCCTGTTCGGTGGATTGTCCGACAGGTATGTTTTGTGTTTTAGCGACTGTTAGAAACCTATGTTTTCTCCAGTTTTATAAGTAGCAGTCCGATGACTGTCCATATCATTTCGCGCAGCCGGACGATGAGCGCTACGAATATTCCGTCGCTCATAGTCATTGCCATAGTCTTTACCGACA
Source organism: uncultured Prevotella sp. (assembly GCA_900315545.1). Taxonomy (GTDB): domain Bacteria; phylum Bacteroidota; class Bacteroidia; order Bacteroidales; family Bacteroidaceae; genus Prevotella. The sequence continues at coordinate 3,731 of OMZM01000001.1, read as the reverse complement.
TGATAAATCCGCCTTCCCTGCCACCAATCTGCAGGGGCATGAAGAACAGCAGGTTAGCAAACAGGCTTGTGAAAGCCAGTATCAGTATGCAGTGAATGTAGTTTACTGATGGATAGAGTACGAGAAGTATGAACATTATTTCGGCTGCCGAGCATATTCGGCATGTCAGTTCCGACATTACGGCGGTAAGGAATGTCTTGCGGTTTTGGTTGTGCAGCGAGGCTATCTGTCGGTCAATGTTGTCGAGTTCCTCACGGTGTTTCTCTATGAAACGGGTTGCCCATCGGCTGATTATGGGTATGTGGCGCATCAGTTTCATTGCGCGGTTGGCAAGTCCCTTGCGGTATCCGACGATGAATACCCATATTCCGAGCATGCAGAAAGCCAGTGTGGATGCCAGCACGATGGCTGACAGCAGGTTGACTTCCTGCGTTGCGATGAACAGTCCTGCCGATAGGAGCCAGAACCAGAAGTGGCTGAATATGTGGGTCATGGCAAAGAGTATCACCGACGACGATGCCCTTTCTTTTCCTATGCGCGATGACAAAGCCATTATGCGGTATGGCTCGCCTCCCATCAGCCCGCCAGGAGTGGCGTAGTTGAGGGCAAATCCGGAGACGGTGAGCCTATACAGAAATCCAAACGACGGCTCTCTGTGGCCTTGATTGTTGCCTTTGCTTGTTGCCTTTATTATGATGTACCATGTGTAGGTGTTGAAAAGGTATAGCACTCCCCATAGCATGACAACTGCAAAGAACCAGTATCCGGCATGTTTCACGCCGGCGACGACTTCGCGGTAGTCGAGTTGCGACAGCATGAGTGCCAGTAGTGCAAAGCCGAAGACGAAGAAACCGTTTTGGTATTTCTTGCTCATTCGTTGCTGACTGTTTCTTTTGTGTTTGTTGTTTTGGGGTCTTTCGTGTGAAAGCGGTTCTTGTCGCCGTCGTCGCGTTTCTCGTTATACAGTTTTTTCAGTGGGTTTGCCATTGGTCGGTCATATTCCTCCCTGTTTCTTGCTATGTCGATGGCAAGGTATATTGCATCGCGGAACGATGTCTCGTCGGCTGTTCCTTTGCCAGCATCGGCAAACCCGCAGTCGTGGTTGCTGTATGTGTGTACGAGTGGCATGCCGGCTGTCAGGCATACGCCGTTGCCTGTAGACAGAAGTTTGAATGGTGCGGCGGCTTGGTCGTAGTACATTGCCAGTATTCCGTCGAATGCCTCATACTGCTGTGTGGTGAAGAATTCGTCGGCGGCGTAGGGACCGAAGGCTATGGGGCGTTTCTCGTTTATGCTCTCTATGGCTGGCTTGATGATTTCTTCTTCCTCCTTGCCGAATTTGCCGTTTTGCTCCGACTTGGGGTTCAGCGACAGTATGGCTATGCGTGGCTGCGATATGCGGAAGTCGCGGCGGAGTGTCTCGGCAAACATGTTTGCCTTGCTTTCTATAGCGTCTTTCGATATGGTATTGCATATTTCTGCCATTGGCGAGCTTGATACGATGGCTATGCGCATGCCTCTGTTGGTAACGATGCGCAGCGGCTTGTTGTTTGGCGAGACATATTTCGTTATATATTCGTTCTGCGACTTGAAAGGGTAGGAGTCTCCCTTTATTTCCGACATGGTCATCGGTGTTGTTACCAATACGTCGAAAAGCCCGTCCTGAAAGTCCTTCATGGCTCCGTCTAAGGCTTTTATTGCTGCCTCGCCGCTCTCTTTCGTAGGTTCGCCCATGTCTATCTTCACTTCCTCGTCGAAGGCGGTCAGCATGTTGATTCTGCCGTCTACGGCTTCGTCGGCACCATTGATGATAGTGAAGTTGGCCTGCATGTCGAGCGCGTTGCGGTGGTAGGCTGCCGTTTTGGGCGAGCCGTAGACAATGGGCGTGCATATGTCAAGCATCGCAGGCTCGTTGAAGGTTTTAAAAATAAGCTCATATCCGATACCGTTGGTATCGCCGTGTGTAATTGCTACACGTATTTTTCTGTCTTCCATTTTTATGCTATATATATATTAATATGTATATTATTCTAAGTTCATGTCTGCCTTTGCCTGTTTGTTCTTAGTGTTCAGCAGTCCGCATGCGGCATAGATGTCCTGTCCGCGACTGGCTCTGATGGTAGTGAAGATGCCGTGATTGGTCAGGTAGTCGCGAAACACCTCCATGCGCTTGTCGTCAACACCGTGTAGGTCGACGTCGGGAATCTGGTGGAAGCGGATGAGGTTTATTCGGCAGTCGAGCCCCGACAGCAGCCTGGTTATCTGGCGTGCATGCGTTATCGAGTCGTTGACACCGTCGAAGACAATGTATTCAAACGACAGGCGGCGCTGGTGGCTGAAGTCATAATGGCGCAGCAGTTCTACGGTCTCGGTGATGCTCATGCCACGCTCTGCCGGCATCAGCTGGCTGCGCTGCTCGGGTATCGGGCTGTGCAGGCTTATCGCCACATGGCAGTCGCTCTCGTCAAGAAAGCGTTTCAGCTTCCCCCTGACACCCACCGAACTCACCGTTATGCGTCGCGGACTCCATGCAAAGCCCCATTCCGACGTCAGCGCGGCAGTGGCTCGCAACACCTCGTCAAGGTTGTCCATAGGCTCGCCTTGACCCATGAAGACTATGTTTGTCAACCTGTCGCGATAGGGCAGCGAATATATCTGATTCAGAATGTCGGCAGCCGTCAGCTGACCCTCAAAGCCCTGCTTGCCGGTCTGGCAGAACAGGCAGTTCATCTTGCAGCCAACCTGCGACGACACGCACACTGTGGCACGCTCCCTGTCCGGAATATACACCGTCTCAACCTGCTTCCCGCCAATAGTAGGAAACAGATACTTCACGGTGCCGTCAGCCGAACGTTGCTCGTCAGAAGGCAAATTCAAGCCGATGCAGTATCTCTCAGAAAGAGCCATGCGGTTCTTCTGCGATATATTCGTCATGTCGTCAATCGAGCCGACATGCTTCTTGTATATCCATTCTGCCATCTGCTTACCCGCAAAAGCAGGCAAGCCAAGCTCGGCAGCTATCGTCTTCAGCTCCGCGAGCGTACAACCTAACAGTGGTGTCTTCAGCATAATCGGCTGCAAAAATACAAAAAAAATACAAAACAACTGCCTAAAGCATCCAGTTTTCACAAATAACTTTTTCCAGTTTAGAGTATTATGTGAAAATAGCAAGCAGAATAAGAAAGGAAAACCTGTTATTCTTTTCGTAAATGTTCCCGTTAAGGTTATCGTCCCCGTTAATATTTCCCGTTCCCGTTATCGTTAAGGTTATCGTTCCCGTTATTATCTCCCTGCAAAAACCGTGCCAAAGTGTTCGCGCCTTCCGTTGCGACCCCGAAAATTATGAAAACTTTTGACAGAGAAAAACTCTCCAAATAGAAAATTTTTAGCCTCTAAAATTGCAAAAATCTGTTAATTCCACACCCAAATACAACTGTTAAAATTGTCAAAGAGTACCTTTGACGCGCCTATTTCATGTTTTTTGCCCTGCAAAACACTATGCCCTATACCCCCAAACACTATGTCTGACCGCCTCAAACACACTGTTTGACAATCTCAAACATACTCTTTGACAATTTTAACACTCCTCCTTCGCCCTCAAAACCGCCATACTTCGCGCTATCATTCTGACTCTCAGATAATTACAATAACATTCAAAATACCCGCATATTTTGCCCCTCAGATTTCCGAAACGGCTTTCGCCGCCACTCACGCGACAGTAAACGACCCCA
>OMZM01000026.1 GCA_900315545.1 uncultured Prevotella sp. | reverse complement strand
TACAAGTCATGTCAAGCGTTTCTAAGCCTAGAGTCAGACACAATCGTCACAAGCAAGGGCTAAATCTGACACTCGAAAAATTATCTGCGGATTTTAGGCACAATACAAATTATACTATTTATGCAAATAAATATTATATCTGTCAATTATCAAAACTAAAAGACAACCTACTCCTCATCGTCCCAGATGCTGTATTCATTTGAACGGGCAGGTCCAGAGCCACCTCCACCATAGCCTATGCCTATATCGTCGTTGCCACTACTGCGACTGTCAACGTTAGTTACACTGCCTAAAAGCAAGTTGTCTGAACTTTTTGACTTCAATATCTTTGTCTTTGGACTTTTATATGTTTCTTTAATTATCATGGTTATAGCTTATTTTATAGTTACTTTCCTGTTATTATTGATATATATTCCCTTTGCAGATGGTTTACCTTCGAGTCGTCTGCCGCTGAGGTCATACCATGCGTTGGCTTCATAACCTACGGCTGTATTACTTACGCCCGTCGGCAAAGTGTCATCATTATAGTTAATGATAAAATTGCTTATTCCCATTGCGCCATCGTTCTGTGGTTCTCCTGCAACATAGTCCAGGAGTATGAAGAAAGCACGGAATGGCTTTATGGTCATAGGAGCATTTGGGTAGTACAGCTTGTCGTCGCTACCCATATACAGAATTGACTTGTCCTCTTCTTCTATATGGTAGGGCACCTCCATACCGAAGAACTGTATGCCATTGTCCAGCAGATGGATAATATTATATCCATCCTCCAACGTTACATTAGTAAACATTGGATTGACGATGTCTTCTCCCTGCTCGTTCCATCGCACGATATAGGCGGTCTGCGCAGCTATGTTCGTTTGAGGCTGTGTGAAGTTGAGCGTGAGCGTACCGTTATCGTACATACCACTTCCCTCTGTAAGCGTGCGTATTTCAGCACCTTCAAGCGGTGTATCTTCTATTGTCGTCAGACAGAAAGGCAGCATCAGCGTGTTCCAGTGTCCGTCTCGATACAACGTGCGCCCCTTCAACATCACGTTGATAGGTCCGGCATCAAGATTATCAGCTAACAGTCCTGTGTTGTAGTTTTCATCCTCGCTTTCATCAAGAAAGGCGAGATACACATCCGAAACGGAAATCACTACATTGCTTTCCAGCATTGCCAGTTTCCACATATTTCCTTCCTCTGCCAGTGTTCCGGCATCTGCCGTTATACTACCAGTCTCGTAGCCATACTTCACTTGCGGATTAATGTCGAGAAAGACCGACTGGTTAGCACCTGCATATACGACACCATCGAATTCAACACCTTTCTTATTCTGCACTTCCGCAAGTGCAAGCGTACCATTACCGTCCAACCTTACACTATAGCCGTACATGGCTTTCCCGTCAGTATCATAAGAATTTCCGTCATATCCTCCGATACCTTTGACGCCAGAACTGTTACCTGTGTAGTAGTTGTTGGACTTTTGAGAGGTATCGTAGCCAATAATGCTACCTGTATATGGGTAATTATTATAGTTATACACTTCTCCCATGAAAAGGCAATCTGATATATATGAACGTATTTCTATCATCGGATTAAAATAATCATGAGTTGCTTTCAATCTACTAATAGATTTTCCGACAATACCACCTACATTATAATCACCCGAAACATTTGCAATATTATAGTTAATGTTAGAAACAACGCAATTGCTTATATTTCCACCTTCAACGTATCCAGCAATACTTCCTACATTATCTTTACCATTAAATCTTGTCCCCATAAGGACAACATTCTTTATAGTGCAGCAATCTGTATGTCCAAACAGTCCTACATTATTTCTCCCAGAGTTAGTATAATTTATATTCTTGATGCGGTAAGAACCACCGTCGTACGTTCCCTTAAAAGCATTATCATTACCTATCGGCTCAAAACCAATCCACGTCAGTCTGTTATAATAGTCTATGTCTGCAGTCTGGAGAAAATACTTGTTTTCATAAGTAAAGCCTTTGTTTACCATTACAGACAACAGATTGAGCCCCGATGTATTCTTAACAGTATATGGGTCTGTTTCCGCCCCTGTTCCCGTCCATACTGGGTTGGATGTAGCATTGAAAGGGGTCAGAGTATCTGGTGCATCAAATTCTATTGCCAAACCATTTATTTTAAGCGATATCATCCCCCCGTGCGGGCCATACATAATATTATTGTAGCAGATTACATTGCCGTCGTCAATGGTTAGCCCGTCGCCCATTTCACACAGTGCATAAGCCCGTCTTGCGCCATCAGTGTCGCCCGCTTCGGCAGCCGTTGCACCTCCTATGCCAGCCGTGATGATGTTGCTGACATAGTAGCAGTTATCAGGTTGTAAGTTTGTCGCTAAATCGCCTACAATGCCACCGACATATTCATCAGTTGTTGCACTGATATCTGCAAGCGACAGACATCCTGTCATGTAGCCCTCAGCAATACCAATAATGCCACCAACGTCGCTATTTGCACTGATACTTACGCCTTCCTCGACAACGCAATTGCGTATTCCCCTGTCATTATAGGCATAGTATCCCAAGCCGAAGCCAGCTATACCTCCTACAAATTTGTTGCCCTTAATAATACTACCTTCCCCAAGCGTGAGATTCTTTATACATGTGTAGGAACTTATAGTACCAAACAGTCCTACAAAATTATTTGTAGGTGTATTGATAACTACATTCTTAATTTTATGTCCATTTCCATCAAAAGTACCTTCAAAAAAATAGTAACCTGTACTTGTAGCATTACCTGCATATCCTCCTACCGGTGTATACGTTCTGCCACTATAGTCTAAATCACTGTCCAAGCGGAAATACACTTTAGTATAATTGTTTCCGCTGTTAACATTGCTTGCAAACTGGTCAAAGTGCTCGATAGATGAAATGATATACGGATCTATTTCCGTTCCGGAACCTCCACCAAATATAGATTGTGCCCAAAGAGAAGCTGGCATGGAGAAAATTGTCAACATAACGATGAACAGCTTTCTGAATGTTTGTTTCTTTTTCAAATTTACTTATATTAGGTTTTATTTATTCTTGTCGTAGTCCCTATATGGCTCGTTCAAGTTAAGATAGTAGAAGTTGTGGCTTATGCGATGAGCCTCATCGGGTATCTTCATATAGTCGCCGAACTCGTGCTCAAGATAGTCATGAGCCCGCTCCACGCCCATAACCGTGTGTCCCTCAAACTCTATCGGGGTTGGTCTGCCATAGTATGTCTTAGGCATGACGCTTGTCATACCGTCGTTGAGCAAGCTTGTATATGTACTCTTATCGTAGTCGTATGTGAGCATAACCTTCTTAAAGCGTCTCATGACTCCCTTCGGCGTGCATAACTTTTGAACCAACAGCGGCAGCCACGACGACGGTCCGTGTCCATGTTTGTAAGGGTCGCGATGAAGAAGGTAGACTAGTTTCTTGTAGAACGAATACCTATAATATTGCAGATACTGCATCGGCTTGCAGGATGATATGCCATCAATAGGGAAGATATCTATATATACGCCTCCAAGATAGTCTACATGCTTGCGCTCTATAAGTGTTGTCGTTACATCCTGCATCTTGCCTATGCCTCCGAGAAAATGCTCGTCGGTCTCATGGCATACAAACTCATATGGCTCAGGAAACCACTCCCTCGCATGGGCAATAAGCAGTTCGTATTCAGGACGTGGCAACGCTACGTCAATATCGTCATCCCATGGTATGAACCCCTTGTGGCGCACCGCACCAAGCATTGTTCCGAACACAACATAATAGTGCAAATCATGCTCACTGCATATCTTGTCGAAATCCAGCAACATCTTCAATATGTGCTGTTGCAATGCGTGCATGTCATAGTTTGCCATATAATTTAGTTTTTAGTTATCGGATTTTACTGTTTCTTTTTCTCTCGCGCCATCGACACATAAAATATACGAAATACAGTCGAGGCAACAGTCGCAGCCTTTCTTTCATGTTGTCTACATCCCTAACAACTTTTATATTGTCTGCCAGTCCTTCTGAACGACGGGTGTTTGACACCCCATTGGTATCAAAGCGGGCTACGACAACATCTTTAAGTACAAACGTATGACCGGCAAGGAAGAGTGTCTTGATGAGTTTGAAATCTGCGGAATATCTGTATCTCTCATCAAAGCAGTAGCGTTGCAATAGTTCTCGCCTGACAAAGCAAGACTGATGACAGAAAAACATGCGGTGGCTGTTATGGGGCTGTTCTGCTTTTTTTACCTGCCAGACACCCTGCTTGTCTTTCTTTTCAACGTGTCCATAGATTATATCTGCCTGCTCTGGTTTTTCGAAAACACGACTAAGCACGTCATCTCCGGCAAATAAATCGCCAGCATTCATAAAGATGACATATTCGCCAGTTGCCATACCGATGGCTTTATTCATAGCATTGTATATGCCACTGTCTGGTTCTGAAATCCATTTCAGATAAGGACAGTCTACACTTTCAAGCATGCTGACCGTACCGTCAGTAGATGCACCGTCAACGACTATATATTCCACGTTCTCATAGTCCTGCTGCAACACACTGTCCATAGTCTGCCGTAAAGCCTGACATACGTTGCGTGCAACCGTAACAACCGTTATTTTTTGCATCCACGTCATAGTCTTTATCTGAAAATATAAGTCTGCTAATTGTCCTTTTCCGAAAATGCTGCAGCCTCTGCCTGGGCTATAATGTCTTCACGCGACAGTTTTTTCGGATTTGCCGATATGTCACTGAGGTCGTATTCGTCCTCGCCATCCTTTCCGCTATATCCCTTGCGTTCAGAGCCGGAGTCTGCATCATTGTTCGCCATGCCTATCTTTCTACGACTATTGCCGTTTGTCGCTTCAGCAGAAACATTGTCTGCGTCCTGTCTTATGATGAAGTCTTCCTTCTGGTTTATGTCCGGCACATTTATCACTGGCATTTCCTCCATCTTAGTCCTGTTGGTCTTGGCAGCAAAGACTTCATCTATGAACTTAGGATTCTTGCGCAGTTTCTCAAGCGTCAGCTTCGATGCTATCTGCTGGCTTTCTTTCTTCGAATATCCCTTTCCTTCACATCCGTCAATGCCCTCTATAACTACCTTATAGTGAAACATTGGGCTTCCGCCTTCATCCTTGTCCGTTGACACAAGATGGAAATCCATCTTTACGCGATTCTTCTGCGACCACTCTATCAGCTTCGACTTGAAGTTGACTTCTTTCTTTGCCACCTTGTCGATATTTATCATTCTCGAAAGAATCTGCTTCTCCATGAATTTCATGCATCCTTTGTAGCCTCTGTCAAGATAAATTGCTCCGACAAGGGCTTCAAAGGCATTTCCACCCATATAGCTGTTGTGCGACTGTGGTTTCGATTTAACGACAAGCAGTTCTTCAAGCCCAATCTCATGAGCAAGCCGGTTGAGCGTTTCGCGCTGCACTATCTTCGAGCGTGTGTTCGTCAGAAATCCCTCACGTTTGCCTTCAAAGTGGCGATAGACAATATCTCCTACAACCGCATCGAGGATGGCATCACCGAGAAATTCCAGCCTTTCATTGTTTATAGGCTTGCCTTTCTCACGTTTGCCTCCGCTCTTATGCATCAGCGCGAGTTTGTAGTATTCTATATGGCGGGGATAAAATCCGAGTATGGAGTATAGAGAAACAATAAGCTCCTTTTCTTTTCGGAAAGGGAGCTTAATTCTGTCAATAAAATTACTCTGCATATTTCTTGAAAACGACGCACGCATTGTGTCCGCCAAAGCCGAAGGTGTTGCTCAGTGCAGCCCTTACCTCACGATGCTGTGCCTTGTTGAATGTAAAGTTCAGATTATAATCCAGTTCCTCATCCTTGTCGTTTTCGTCATGATTGATGGTAGGAGGAACAATATCGTTCTTCACTGCCAGCACCGTAGCCATTGCTTCTATGGCTCCAGCGGCACCGAGAAGGTGTCCTGTCATCGACTTTGTAGAACTGATGTTGAGCTTATATGCGGCATCGCCAAACACGTCCTTGATAGCCTTAGCCTCAGATATGTCGCCGACGTGAGTAGATGTTCCATGAACATTGATGTAGTCAATATCCTCTGGTTTCAGTCCGGCATCCTCAAGTGCAGCCTGCATAACGAGCTTAGCGCCAAGTCCTTCCGGATGCGATGCTGTTATGTGGTGTGCGTCTGCACTTTCGCCTTCGCCTACCATCTCTGCGTAGATTTTTGCTCCACGTGCCTTGGCATGCTCCAGTTCCTCCAGAATAAGACATCCTGCACCTTCTCCCATTACAAATCCGTCGCGGCTTGCAGAGAACGGGCGAGAAGCGCGCTGTGGGTCGTCGTTGCGTGTAGACAATGCCTTCATGGCGTTGAAACCGCCTACACCACAAGCACAGATAGCAGCCTCAGCACCACCGCTGACGATGATGTTTGCCTTGCCCAGACGTATCAGGTTGAATGCGTCGGCAATGGCATTGGTCGAACTGGCACATGCTGATGTCGTCGTATAGTTAGGACCGTGAAATCCGAAGTGTATAGAGATATGTCCAGATGCTATATCACCTATCATCTTAGGAATGAAGAAAGGCGAAAACTTAGGACCGTCTTCCACATGCTGACCATAGTATGTTACTTCGTCTTCAAATGTTTTTATACCTCCGATGCCTACGCCATAGATTACACCGATACGGTTGAGGTCTTCTTTCTCAAGATCCAGGCCTGCATCCTTCACGCCCTGCATTGCAGAGATGATAGCCAACTGTGTGTAACGGTCTAACTTGCGAGATTCCTTTCGGTCGATATACTCATTTATGTCTAAGTTCTTCACCTCGCAAGCAAACTGTGTCTTAAATTTAGAACTGTCAAACAGTGTGATTGGCGCAGCACCACTGACACCGTTGATAAGGTTCTTCCATGTCTCCTCTGGGGTGTTCCCTACTGGTGTTACGGCGCCAAGTCCTGTAACTACAACTCTCTTTAATTCCATAAATATTCTATATGAAGTAGTAAATTTGTAACTTTTATAAAATCATTTTGAGGTTATAAGGGGGCATAACATTGCTTCCTTATAACCTCAAATTATAAATCATCGAAAGTAATTACTCTGCATTTTCTTCGATGTAAGCAATAGCATCGCCTACAGTAGCTATCTTCTCAGCCTTGTCGTCTGGGATAGAAATGCCGAACTCCTTCTCGAAATCCATTATTAATTCTACTGTATCAAGTGAATCAGCACCGAGATCGTTTGTGAAACTTGCCTCTGGCTTAACTTCTGCTTCGTCTACACCAAGTTTGTCTACGATAATTGCCTTTACTTTTGCTTCAATTTCTGACATAATAGTTTGATTTTAATGTTTATAAATTATAATTAATTCTTAGTTATTTCAAAACCGCTGCAAAGGAACAAATTTTATTTCACGTGTGCAAATATTTTGTAAAAAAAGAAATGTCTTATTGCACACATCACTATGTAATGTGCAATAATATACATGTTTTCGTACACAAAAATGACAAAACTCATTTCCATTTATACATATTAATATATTATTACAACCGAAAAACCTACGTTGCTGTATGGCGTTTTCGGCACTCTGACAGTTCGATACACCATAAAAATTAAACGAAAAATTTGGTTAAGACACAAAAAACAACTACCTTTGCAGCCGTTAAACTGTCTTATGCAGACTGATTGTCCAATGGTGTAATGGTAGCACAACAGGTTTTGGTTCTGTTTGTGGTGGTTCGAATCCGCCTTGGACAACATAATAAAGTGTAAGAAAATGCTCTGCTGCATTGTCTTACACTTTATTCTTTTTCTGACTTTTACAGTCGCTGTTTCTTTCGTTCAGCTTATTTCCCTATCTCTGTTGCGGCACATACGTCTTGCCCAGTTTCCTTGCGCGCTCAGCATTTTGGTTTCTCGCCCTGCGCAGACTGTCGTTCTTCTCCTTCATCAGCCCTGTAGGCTTCTGCCTGTAGGCAGGCGTTGCCGTCAGATTCCAGTTCTCTGTCATGTCCCATCGCTCTCTTACTTCGAGCTCGCGCGGATAGTAGTACACCATTTCCGGCTGCCGCTGTTCGTCATAGCAGCCATTGTCCCACTCTCCGTTACCGTTGCTGTCGACAAAGGCACGCATGTTGTATGTTCCTGGACGCAAGTAGTAGAATTCTGCCGTGCCTCCGATGGCTTTCTCTTCTTTGAGCACCTTGTCTGAGGCGCTTAACAACTGAACGATAACATCGCCTTCACCCGCGCCCGAAACGTTTACGAACAGAGTGGCATATTCTTCCTTACCACGCACGCGAAAACCTTTCTTGAATTTCTGCGACACATGCTTGTATATATCGGTAAAGGCAGCCGAGTCAACCTCAAAGCTGTATTCCGTTCCCGGTGTCCATGCTGCCTGCACGAACAGACGTCGCTTGTCTGCTATCGAGGCAGGCTTGGGCAATTTCGCGTTTCCTGCATTGTCAGAGCCGTAGTCTGCTATCTTGAAACCTACGTTATACCACAGCGAGTCTTTCTTGGCATATATGTGCAGACGCGTGGTGTCCACCTGTTGCAGCGGAACGGGGAAGTCTATTTCTATCAGTGTGTTCGGGTCTATCTCCGACGTCAGTCTGTATCGCGGCTCCAGAGCCTCACCTGGCGGCACATATTTCACTTCCTTGCCTTGCTTGGCTGCCCTTTCCTGCTGCTTCTGCCACTGCTCCAGCATCTTCTGGTGGTCTTTCATCCGTCGCGAATACGGTATCTTCGATATGAACTCTATCGTATCGGTAAGCTGTTCTATGTTTCCGAGCGTGTCGGTGGCAAAATACTTTGCTTCCACTGTCAGCGTGTCGGTGTTGACGAGAGCCGTATCGCGCAGCCAATACACTATAGTGTCGTTCTTCAGCGATGTTTCTGCCAGCAAGTCGCCACTGCCCCATGCCGCGTTCAGCGGTCTTAGCTGCGGCAGCCTGTCATATCCTCTGCTGAAGGCAAATGTCAGCCTGTCAGCATCGCGGCGCTCACTTTTCATCAGGTACAGCTCGTCGCTTATTTCCGTAAAGGCTCTCAGCACGATGTCGTCTGGATAGAAATGAGTATATCCCACCCTGTTTATGGCTCCTATGTGCAGCGAGTCCACCCACACGGTGTCCTGTCTTATGTCGGGTTTCGACGACGTCGCTATCGTCTCATCCATGAAAGCCAGCTTCTCGCCGCGCTGTGTCAGCATATAGTCGCCGTCGGTGTCTTGCAGTGCATATACCTTGTATGTACCGTTGGCAACGCCTTTTATTACGAAGTGTCCGTTGCCGTCAGTGCGCGATATGCGTTGCAGCGCCATCGTGCGGAAAGGGTCTGCGGCTGTCTCTCCTGCTGTCTCGTCGACGGCATACAGTCCCACCAGCATGCCTTTCACGGGCTCCAGGTTGCTCGCCTCCATGACATATCCTCCAACTTCCATCGTGTCGATGGCACTGCCTGTAGAGAAACTGTATGTATAGTTGCCCATAGGATTGCCTTCGTTGTTGTCGGTTATGGCATCACTGAAGTCTATCGTGTATGTGGTGTTCGGCTTCAGCGAGTCTTTCAGGTCTACCACGATGCGCCTTCCCTGCACCTTTATCTCTGCCGGCTCTTTCTGCGGCGGCGAGACAACGACCTTTTCGGTTGGGTTTTCGAGCTTTATGTATTCGTCGAAGTTTATTATTATGCGCTTGCTGTCCACGCCTACGCTTCTGTCGGCGGGTGTCGACGACAATATGCGTGGCGGCATGTCGTCGTACCATCCTCCGTCAGGTTGTCCCATTCTGGCACATCCGGCAAAGGCTATCAGCAGTAGAAACAGTAGTGCTTTCTTCATTATTGTTTGTTCAGGGTTATCAGTTGGTCTATGGTCTTTCTGTCGTTCGACAGTCGCGGCACCTTGTGTTGTCCGCCGAGCTTGCCTTGCTGCTTCAGCCACTCGTTGAACAGTCCCTCTCTGGCTTCTATCACTTCGAGATGTTGCAGCGTGATGTTTTTATATCGCTTGGCTTCATAGTCGGAGTTTATCTCCTGCAACTTAGCGTCGAGCAGTTGCGCAAACTCCTTTATCGACTGCGGCTTTCTCGCAAACTCTATCACCCACTGGTGGCGGCATCGCGCCTGATCGTCCATGAATACAGGTGCTGCCGTATAGTCGCGTATCTCTGCGTTTGTCATCTTGCAGGCGTATGCAAGTCCCTGTTCGGCATTGTCTACTATCAGTTCCTCGCCGAAAGCGTTGATGAAGTGCTTTGTCCTGCCTGTTATGACAAACTTGAACGGGTCTCTCTGCGTAAACTTCACGGTGTCGCCAATCATGTATCTCCACAGTCCGCACGACGTTGAAATGAGCACGGCATAGTTTCTTCCGAGCACCACGCCCTCAAGCGGCACGACGGTAGGATTGTCCTTTCCTATCTCGTCCATAGGTATAAACTCGTAGAAGACGTCGTAGTCGAGCATCAGCAGCATAGCCGGGTCGTTCAGGTCGCTTTGCAGACCGAAGAATCCCTCACTGGCGTTATACGTCTCCATATAGTGCATGTCGGGTTTCCTTATCAGCTGCTCATATTGTTTCCTGTACGGCGTGAACGATATTCCTCCGTGAAAGAACACTTCCAAGTCTTCCCACACCTCGTTTAGGTATTTCTTTCCCGACAGTTCCATCACTCTCACCAACACCGACATCATCCACGACGGCACTCCCGAGAGGCTTGTTATGTGCCTGTTGAGTGTCTCGCGTGCTATTTTCTCGCGCTTCTCCTCAAAGTCTGACAGCAGTGCCGTCTGCTTGCTGGGACAGCGGAAGAAGTTTACTACGGGGTTGATGTTCTCTATCAGTATGGCGCTCAGGTCGCCCACGAGACTGCCGTGCACGTTGTAGTTGGGGCTGTGGCTGCCGCCGAGTATCAGCGACTTGCCGTCGAACATGCGGCTGTTGGGGTTGTTCATGAAGTACAGCGACACGGTGTCGCGCCCTCCGGCATAGTGTATGTTCTCCAGTCCGTCGCTGCTGACAGGTATGAATTTCGACTTGTCGTTTGTTGTTCCCGACGACTTGGCATACCATTTTATCTTGCCGGGCCACAGTATGTTTGGCTCGCCGTGCCTCATGCGGTCGATGTAGGCTTTCAGTTCCTCGTAGGTATTGACAGGAACATAGTTGGCAAATCCCTCATACGAAGTGATGTTGTCGAAGTGGTGTTGGTGTCCGTATTCCGTATCGGCAGCCTTCTTCAGCAACTTTCGCATGACGTTGCGCTGCAACTCTATTGCCTTGTTGTTGTGGCTTTCAAGTTCCTTCTGCCTACTGTGGAAGTATCGTTTTGCAAATGTAGTTAAGTTCATCTCTAACGTGTAGTTATTCTTTAGTTGTCTGTCGTCCGACAATTTAACGCATGCAAAGATACGATTAAGTAAGCAAAGAACAAAATAATTTTTTATTATTTAAAACAAACTTCTCAATAGAAAAGTGGATTGAGGCATTCAAGATGCTCAACCCACTTTCTTCGATTGTCTAAACACTACGTTTCATTTCCTCTGTCTTATAATAACGTCTCCTCCTGCATGACCGTAATCATTACTGAAGTCTCCTACAGAAACCCAAATACTTCTACCATAGTTCTTATCATTTTTGTCTACCCATACATGCAGGTCTCCATTTGCGAGTTTCGTTATTTTATACCAACTTTTGTCTTTTTCCAAATCCAAACTTAGTTCTATCCTTTCTTCTTCTGACAGTTCGTAAACAAGAGAATCTGGGTCATACCAAGGGAGTACCCCAATGTCATAAATTTTATAATTGCGGAATATGGGATTCTCCAGTTTCATAGTGATTTCACCGCCTTCCTTGTCGAATGTGTACTCATTGGGACGAAAGCTGAAAAAATAATTACCATCTACTGGCTCGCAGCATGCAAAGCTAAGACATATTAACAGTAATAAAATGATTTTTTTCATAATGATATTGTTTAGTTATTTAGAGAATTTGCATCATCTATCATTTGAAGTGGATTGAGACATTCAAGGTGCTCAACCCACTTTCTTCGATTGTCTAAACACTACGTTTCATTTCCTTTGTCTTATAATAACGTCTCCTCCTGCGCAACCATCGCTGAAGTTATCTACACCAACAATAATACTTCTATCATAGTTCTTGTTGTTTTTGTCTACCCATACATGCAGGTCTCCATTTGAAAGCTTCGTTATTTTATACCAGCTATCGTCTTTTCTTATATCCATAAGAAGTTCGTTTCTTTCTTCAGGATTTTTAGGATAATCATTGTAAAGCCATGGTATTGCTATTTTACTTGAAAATTCCCAATTACGGAATATAGGATCCTCCAGTTTCATAGTGATTTCACCGCCTTCCTTTTCAAATGTGTACACTCTAGGTCTAAAGCGGATATAATAACTTACTTCTCCTGGGTCGCAGCATGCAAAGCTAAGACACGCAAACAGTAATATAATCTGGATTTTCTTCATGACTTGATAATTTGTTAAAGTTATAAATAGTTTTTTATAAAAATGATTTTGTTTATCTCATGGTACTTTTTGCAAAAATAAACTATTATTTTGATTTAATTAAACAGCAAGGACTGAAAATAAGAAAATTTAACTTTTGCGTGAAAATATAGTATAAATGAGCGTGTTTTTCAATGTAAAAGGGCACCTCTTGCGAAGCAAAAGATGCCCTTTCTGTTTCCGTTATATGCGGAGAAAGACTGTTTATTCTGTCTCCCGTTGCATTTCTATCCGATGACAGCCATGATAGAAGCATTTTCTCATGTTAAGTCATGAACGGTGTCATGCTATGTCGAAATCGAGCTGTCGCTTGTCTATGTTTGCCTTTTCCACCCTTATTCTTATTGCGTCGCCCAGCTGGTAGCGGCGGTGGTGTCGGCGTCCGACGAGACAGAAGTTCTTTTCGTCGAAATCGTAGTAGTCGTCGTCGAGTGCGTGCAGCGGCACGAGACCCTCGCAGTGGTTGTCGTCTATCTCGCAATAGATGCCGAACGACTGTATGCCGCTGATGTGTGCATCGAACTCTTCGTCGATGAAGTCGGACATAAATTCCACCATCTTATATTTTATCGACTCTCTTTCGGCGTTCTGTGCTATCTGCTCCATGTCCGACGAGTGCTTGCACTGGTCTTCGTAGTAGTCCTTGTTGGCTGATCGTCCGCCGTTCTGGTAGCGTGTCAGCAGTCGGTGCACCATCGTGTCGGGGTATCGTCGTATTGGCGACGTGAAGTGGGTGTAGTAGTCGAAAGCCAGTCCGTAGTGTCCTATGTTGTGTACGCTGTACTTCGCCTTCATCATTGCCCGCAGTGCTATCGTCTCTATCAGCTTCTGCTCGTTGCGTCCCTGACATCCATCCATGAGCGCGTTGAGGCTTCGCGATATTGCCGCGCGTGTGCCTGAGGTCTTGACCTTGTAGCCGAAGCGCTTGACAAACTGTCGCAGGTCTTCGAGCTTTGTGGGGTCTGGCTGGTCGTGTATGCGGTATGGCAGGGTCTTTGCCTTAGTGCCTTTCTTAACTCTTCCGATGCTCTCAGCCACTGTGCGGTTGGCGAGCAGCATAAATTCCTCTATGAGCTTGTTGGCATCTTTCGACTTCTTGTAGTAGCATCGTGTCGGCTTTCCCTTGTCGTCGATGTCGAAGTGCAGTTCCTCTCTGTCGAACTTCACGGCTCCATTTTCAAATCGTTTCTGCCTCAGCAGCTTGGCAAGACGGTCGAGCGTGCAGAGTTCCTCTCCGTATTCGCCCTTGTATTTGCCGTCTTTTGGCTGCGGTGCAGGCTCTCCGGTGCCGTCCTTGACACCGTTCTGTTCGAGTATCTCCTGTGCCTCTTCGTAGGCGAAGCGCCGGTTTGAGCGTATGATGGTGTGTGCCAGGTGCCAGTCGGCTATGTCGCCGTTGTCGTCCATCTTGAAGATGACGCTGTAGCAGAGTTTGTCTTCGTCCGGTCGCAGCGAGCAGATGAAGTTGCAGAGGCGCTCGGGCAGCATCGGAATGGTGCGGTCTACGAGGTAGACGCTCGTTGCTCGGCGCTGTGCCTCCTTGTCTATGGGCGAGTTTTCCTTCACATAGTGCGACACGTCGGCTATGTGTACGCCTATTTCCCACTGCCTGAGGGCTGTGCCGCCGCTGCCTTTTTTCTTTTCGCCGAGCAGTCTTACCGAGAGTGCGTCGTCGAAGTCTTTGGCATCGTGCGGGTCGATGGTGAATGTCGTTGTGTCGCGGTAGTCCTCGCGCTCGGCTATGTCCTGCGGCGTGATGTCGGCACTTATCTTCTCGGCAAGGTCTTCAAGGTGTTTCGGATACTTGTATGGCAGTCCGTATTTTGCGAGTATGGCGTGCATCTCGGCTGTGTTTTCTCCTTTCTTTCCGAGTATGTCTACCACTTCGCCTATGATGTTTTTCTTTTCCTTCGAGGGCCACTGCACTATTCTGACGACCGCCTTGTCGCCTGTCTTGCCGCCTTTCAGCTTTTTCTTGGGTATCATTATGTCGTGCACGAAGATGTTGCTCTCGGTCAGCAGGAATGCATAGTCTTTTTCCACTTGCAGCAGTCCGACGAACTGGTCGGTCTTTCTCTCGAGGATATCTGTAACCATTGCCTCCTTCATGTGTCGCTGTCGGCGTGCGAGGAGCGTTACCCTGACGCGGTCGCCGTCGAAGGCGAACATGGAGTTGCGTTCAGATACGGCTATCGCCTTGTCTGAGCCGTCGGCAGTGAATGAGTTTCTGCCGTTCGACTTGCGGTGGAAGATGCCTTCCTGCACCTGTCCCTCTACGTTCAGGCGGTAGCTGTTGTCTGACACTTTCGTCAGGAAGTCGTCCCACGCCATCTCTTCCATCGTGTTGATGGCGAGCATCTTGGCGGGATGGTTGTCAAGGTGCAACTGCTTGAATATATGCTTGAATGTGAATGTTTCGCCTGGCTGCGACTGGAACATGTTTACCAGTGCGTCGGTCATCTGGCGCTTGTTCATGCGCTGTCGTTTGTTTTTTCCTTTTCCCATAGTTGTTTGTTTTTGACTGATGTCTGCGGTTTCGGTTTTTGTTTTCTAACTGCAAATATACAATTATGTGTCGAAATGACAAAATTATTGTGCCTGTAAAATCAAAAAAAGTGCGGTGCCGGGCTGTTGTCCCGACGCCGCACAGGTCAGCAGAATAGACTGCAATTAAATTAATTAAGGAAGAATGTCTCCGTTTTCGGAGATTTTCACGTATATGTCGGCTGCTCCCTGCTTGTCGAGTTCCAGCTGATAATATTTCTCTGTTGGTTTCTCCACGAGGTCGCAGTCGTCAATATATCGGTCAGGATAGTCGGTTTTCACGCGGTCGGCAACGGCAGCCGGCAGCATCGAGACGTGCAGGTCGGTAACGGTCATCACCCAAGTGCCGTCCATCTGATACCATGCTTCCACTTCGCAGCCATTGCTGTAGAACTCAGCCTTGTACATGCCGCGCTCAACTTCCCACATGGCGTTGACGTTAGGATACATTTCCTGGAACGCCGTCATAACTTCTGTCTTTACTTTGTTTGCTGCTACGTCTTCGTCATCGTCGTTGCAGCTTGTCGTCAGTACAATGCCCAGCGAGATTAACGCGAACATTGCCAAAAAGCTAAATCTTGTTTTCATTTCTTCTGTCTTTTTTAGTTTATACTATTGTTTGTCGCTGCAAAGATAGCGACAGAGCCAATATGTCGCTAATTATCGCAGTAACATTTCGTTTACAATAAGTTTACAAACGTGTTACACGGCTACTGCCGGCGTGCCGAAACACGTGCCGGCTGGAACGGAAGGCGGCAAAAGAAAAAAGCGCTGTCAGGATTTCACATCTTGACGGCGCACTGGGTCAGTAGGTAGATTGTCACTTCTCATTAATTTAAGGAAGAATTATTAAATCTATTAGCATTACTTTAAAATCCTAAGTGTGATTGGTTTTTGACTATAATATTTAGTTTTGCACTGCAAAGATAAGAATTTTCTTTTTTATTCCGTGCAACTTTTCCGCAAAGAATGATGTTACAATTTTGTTACAAACACGGACTGTCGCCATGCCAAAGCAGCTGATAGTTGACAATTATGAAACTGTCGGGCGCTCAGCCGGTATGTTTTTTGCGGAGAGAAAAGTGCGTTTCAGAGAAAAAAGTGCCCGTTTGACATGCGGAACGTAAATGTTAAAATTGTCAAAGACCATGTTTGACACTGCTTTTTGGCAGAAACGGGCTCGCCAGGCATTGTGTTTTGTAGTGCCAAACACTATGTCTGACATCCTCAAACACACTGTTTGACACTCTCAAACATACTCTTTGACAATTTTAACACTTGCTGCCGAGCGACGAAACGCCTGCTCCTGCGGGCATCAGGCTGTGTGTCAGGCAGATACGGACGGAGGCTAATTTTCGGCGTTTTTCGGCTCTTGAATGTCGAAACGGGAAAACATCGCATTCTCAGGGCGTATTCGTGTTAATGCATTAACATACGGAGTGTTAATTTTTAACCGTATCGCCGCTCTCAGCCTGCTGCTCGGGCACGACGTCGGCAGCAGCCGCATTTTTTGAAAAAAACATACGTTTTATTTTGTTTTCTAATCACTAAATCGTACCTTTGCAAACATGAAGATACTTATAATCAACGGTCCCAACCTCAACAGGCTCGGCACCAGAGAGCCGCAAATCTACGGGACACTGACCGACAAAGACATCGTCGACGGCTTGCGCAGCAGGTTCGCCGACACCGACATCGACTATTTCCAGAGCAACCACGAGGGCGCCATAGTGGACAGACTGCACGAGGCTGACGGGAAATACGACGGCATAGTGCTCAACGCTGCCGCATACAGCCACACGTCAGTAGCCATTCTCGACGCCATACTCGCCATAGAGACGCCGGTAGTGGAGGTGCACATGTCTAACATCTATGCACGCGAGACATTCAGACGTCAGTCTGTAATAGCAGCGGCATGCAAGGGCATGATATGCGGATTTGGAGCCGACAGCTACAGACTTGCCATCGAGAGCCTCAGACAATAGCGCCGGATACTGGAAAACACAAGGAAACAACTACTACAAAACAATAGGACTATGGCAAAAAACGTGCTGTCATCGAGCAAGATAAAGATGTTCAGACAATACCTGAAGCTGCAAAAGGGCTTCAGCAAGAACACTATCGACGCCTACATGAACGACGTGGAAAAGCTGCTCACGTTCCTAAAGGACAGGAAAATAAGCCTCAGAAACACCCGGCTGGAACACTTGCAGGAGTTTGCCGCCGTGCTCCACGACTTGGGCATCAGCGCACGCTCGCAGGCAAGAATACAGAGCGGACTGAGGGCACTGTTCCATTTCCTCACTATGGAGGGATACATAGACAAAGACCCGACCGAACTGCTGCAGGCGCCACAGCTCGGCAAGCACCTGCCGGAAGTGCTCTCGACGGCAGAAGTAGACATGATAGAAAACGCCATCGACCTCGCCAAATGGGAAGGACAGCGCAACCTGGCCATCATAGAGATGCTCTTCTCGTGCGGACTGCGCGTCAGCGAACTCGTAAACCTGAAGTTCCCAAGCCTGTATATGGAAGAGAGATTCATAAAAATCGTAGGCAAGGGCAACAAGGAACGGCTCGTGCCGATATCGGAAAAGGCTGTGGAGGAACTGCACAAATGGTTTGCCGACCGCGACAAGATGAAAATAAAGCCGGGCGAGGAAGACTATGTGTTCCTCAACAGAAGAGGCGCACACCTCACAAGGACAATGATTCTCATCATGGCAAAGCAGTACGCACGCGACGCAGGAATAAAGAAGACAATATCGCCACACACCTTCAGACACTCGTTTGCCACGGCACTGCTCGAGGGAGGAGCCGACCTAAGGGCAATACAGGTGATGCTCGGGCACGAAAGCATCAAGACTACGGAGATATACATGCACCTCGAAACACAGACAATACGCGAGGAGATACTCATACACCACCCGAGAAACATGGAGAAACACAACTTTTTTGCTAAAAAACTTAAAAAAACATAACGTTTATAAATATTGAATTGATTTTCCACCTTATAAACGTAATATTGAAAGAAAACATTTATCTTTGTCAAGTTTTAACATCTGAGATGTCAAAACGATAGCAGAAATTAACATATACAGAATAACATATCAAATTAAAACTTAAATCATGAAACTAAAAAGATTTCTTATCGCAGGCTTGCTGACCATCGCAGCGATGGTACAGGCACAGCAAATGCCGGACCTGCCTATGGACCCGGCTGTACGCATGGGAAAACTCGACAACGGACTGACTTACTACGTACGTCAGAACGGATGGCCCGAAAACCGCGTAAACTTCTACATCGCACAGAGAGTAGGCTCCATTCAGGAAAACGACGACCAGAGAGGACTCGCACACTTCCTTGAGCACATGGCTTTCAACGGCTCTGACAACTTCCCAGGCAACGACCTCATCGAGTTCACACGCTCTATCGGAGTGGAATTTGGAAGCGACCTCAACGCATACACAGGCATCGACCAGACCGTTTACCGCATATGCAACGTGCCGTCTGGACGCATCGAGACACTCGATTCTTGTATGCTCATACTGCGCGACTGGTCGTGCGGACTGCTGCTCGAAGCCGACGAGATACAGAAAGAACGCGGCGTAATACACGAAGAATGGCGTCTGCGCACATCACCGATAATGCGCATGCTCGAGAGAAACCTCGAAGCTCTATATCCAGGCTCTAAGTACGGACAGCGCATGCCTATCGGAAAAATGGAAATCATCGACAACTTCGAGCCACAGGTGCTGCGCGACTACTACCACAAGTGGTATCGTCCGGACAACCAGGCTATCATCATCGTAGGCGACATTGACGTCGACCGCACAGAAGCTAAGATAAAGGAAATGTTCGGAAACATCAAGCTCGACCCTAACGCTGCACAGGTTGTGGAAGAACAGGTGCCAGACAACGCTGAGCCTATCATCATCATCGACAAGGACAAGGAACAGCAGATGACTATCGTAGAACTGATGTTCAAGCACGACCCGACACCGAAAGAGGCTAAGGCTAACATGATGTACATGCTCGAGTCGTATGCAAAGCACATGGCTGTGGTTATGCTCAACCAGCGCATGAGCGAAAAGGCTCTCGACCCAGAATGCCCATACATCAGCGCAAGCTGCAGCGACGGAAACTTCTTCCTCGCTTCTACAAAGGAATCGTTCGGACTCGACGTCCTGCCAAAGGAAGGACGCACGGAAGAGGCTCTGGCTGCCGCATACCGCGAGGCTCTGCGCGCTGCTAAGTTCGGATTTACAGCTACTGAGTACGCACGCGCCAAGGAAGAATACATGAGCCAGCTCGAAAAGATATACACCAACCGCAACAAGCGCGACAACAGTGTATTCGGAGACGCATGCCGCGACCACTATCTCGAGAACGAGCCTATACTCGACATCGAAACAGAATACCAGATGATGAACATGCTGACTCCGCAGCTGCCTGTGGAAATGATAAACCAGATTCTGCCGGAACTCGTGAGCACAACAGACGAAAACCTCGTCATCATGTGCTTCAACCAGGAAAAAGACGGTGCTACATACCCGACTAAGGAAACATTCCTCAACGCTATCAGCGGAGTACGCTCCGAACAGCTCGAGGCATACGTAGACAACGTGAAGGACGAACCGCTCATGACTAAACTGCCTAAGAAGGGCAAAATCAAGAGCGAACGCATGGTTAACGAACTGGGCTACAAGGAACTGATTCTCTCAAACGGCGCTAAGGTGCTGCTGAAGAAAACTGACTACAAGGACGACCAGATTCTGATGACTGCGGTATCTAAGGGTGGTGCATCGCTCTACGGCGAGGCTGACTACATGAACACAGCATTCGTTGACGCAGCAACAGCATCGAGCGGACTCGGAGCTTTCGACAACACACAGCTCGACAAGGCTCTCGCAGGAAAGCAGGCAAGCGTTAGCTTCGGACTGCAAAACCTGCACGAGACGGTTAGCGGAAACTGCGTACCGAAAGACCTCGAGACAATGATGCAGCTGACATACCTCACATTCACTGACATCAAGAAGGACGAAAAGGCTTACCAGTCGTTCTACAACATGATAGAAAACGCACTGAAGAACAGAGACCTCGACCCACAGTCGGCTTTCGCTGACTCTATGCAGGCTACACTCTACGACCGCAACCCACGATTCAAGTCGCCGACAGTAGACGACCTGAAGAAACTGAACTACGACCGCATGCTCCAGATTGCTAAGGAACGTATGGCTAACGCAGGCGACTTCACATTCGCATTCGTAGGAAACTTCGACGAGGCAACTATACGTCCGCTCATCGAGCAGTACATCGCTTCGCTGCCAGGAAAGGCAAAGAACAAGGAAGAATGGAAGAAAGTGTCTACATACCATCAGGGCGCTGCCGTAAACAAGTTTACACGCAAAATGGAAACTCCTAAGGCTAACGCTTACATGTACTGGTACAACAACACCGTTCCTTACACCCTCGAAAACGGCATCAAGGCAAGCGCAGCAGGACAGGTGCTCGAAATGATCTACCTGAAGAAGATACGCGAAGACGCAAGCGCTGCCTACTCAGCAAACGCAATAGGACAAGCTACATGCGGAGGCGACATACCTATGACAATGATTGTAGGCGTTTGCCCGCTCAATCCGGAAAAAGCTGACCTCGCAACACAAATCATGCGCGACGAAGCAAAGGCTATGTGCAAGACCGTAGACGCAGAAATGCTGAAGAAAGTAAAGGAAGCCATGCTCAACAAATATGAGGAAAACGGCAAGCGCAACGGCTACTGGATGGACATCATCACAGACTACGACGAACTCGGCATCGACAAGTACAACAACTACAAGGAGATTGTAAATGCCCTGACACCAGAGTCGATAGCAGCATTCATGCGCGACGTAATCTTCGCCGGCGGCAACTCAGTAGAAGTAATCATGCTGCCCGAATAATAATATATACATAATTATATTATAAATGAAAAATCAAGCGTCGGTTCCTATTTAAGGAAACCGACGCTTTTATATACTTAGTTTCTTATACGCCGATAAATCTGATGCTGTCATACCTGATGTCTCATGCTTCTACTCATGGATTCGCTGCTCAACACAACAGATAGGCAATACCATCGACGAGGAGTAGCAGCAACCTTGCAGCATCTGTAGTTCAGGATTATGAATGACACCGATACTTTTTTGTTATAATCTTTCATAATTGGCCGTTATTTTGGGATTAGATTTTCACTACTATTCGGAGTACTGAAAGCGGACGCATTTCTCTTTTTATCGCCCCAGGGGAACGGCCAAGCACCCCGCAAAGGATAAATAAAGAAACAATACGCCCGCATACGAGCGCATCTATTACCTTATTCTCCTTTGCTTTTTAAAACGTTTGGCCGTTGTTTTGGGACGAGAATGAAGTTAATAAATACGTTTTACCAACTTTTCAGTTCATCATACACTAATAAGAACGGTACAAAGTTAATGATTTCCTAAATAAAAATGAATTATTCTGATGCTTTTTTAGAAGAAAAACTATAATTTGCTTCTACAATGTCAAAGTGTGGAGAAATACACCCTCGCTGTTCTCTGCATTTTGCATGTCCTACAATTGTCCTGCTTCTACCATTAGGACGACGCGTTCGGTCATTCGGTCGACGCCGTCGGGGTCGTAGGCTTTCTTCAGTGATGCTCCGAAAGCCCATGCGAAGGCTTGCCAGAAGCCGGCGCGTATTGGTCCCATGAAGGCTTGTATGAGGTCGTAGGTTGACGAGTTGCATTCGCGGTAGATGAGTTTTATGAGCAGTTTTCCCTGCGAGTAGGTTAGTTTTTTCATTCGCGGCTTGTATTCGGTCGTGATGCTTTTCTCCACGAGTTTCATGTGTTCGTCCTTTGCCTTTTTGTTCGGCAGTTTTTCGAGTATCTGGTATGTTTCTATGATTATTGCGTTTGCTTCCTTTGCTATTGGCAGCACTTTCTTTACGTTTGCGACGAGCCTGTTGTATTCTTTCCTTTGTTTTTCGTTTTTAAATTCGGGCTGTGGGAAGACGTAGACGTTGTTCATCTTCATATACTGTATGCTGTCTCCGTTGTAGAGTACTTTCCCTACTTTCACTGTCGGTACGAATGTCGGGTCGTCCATGTTTACGGTTCTGTCTTCGGGATTGGTCTTCTTTTTCCCGTTGCTTTGTGCGCTTGCCGTCAGTGTCAGTGTTGCGAGTGCGAGGTATAGCAGTATGCGTCTTGTCATGTGTTCAGTGTTTAAAATAGTCTATCATCTGTGCTGCCGTTGTGGCAAGTTGCTGTGGCTTGTCGTTTCCGTATCTCTTCCACACGTCTTCGCATGTTTCAAAGAGCGGGTTGTATGGCATGGTGTCGCGCTTGAGGTATGGGTCGCAGTATTGATAGATGTTCATTATTTCCACTACGAGTTCGGTGTCTATGCCTATCATTTGTGCCAGTGTGCGTATTTCCGGCGTGTCTTCCACCATTGTGTTTGGCGTCAGGCGGAAGTACAGGTCGAGTATTACGATGAGCATTACCGGCTTGATTTTTGGGTTTTCGGCTATTGGTCGAAAATCTTTTTCCCATCCTTCGTTTATGTCTACGCCCTCGTAGAACTGGTCGGAGTTGCCAAATCCGTTCATCCTGCGCAGCAGTTCCACTTCTTTTTTCAGTTTTTTCGGGTGTTTGCCGTATGTGTTCCATAGGTGTTCCATCATAGGCGTGTCTATCTGCCTGAGCCTGAACATCTGTTCGTAGAGTATTTTTGGCGGCATGTGTATTTCCATTCCGAGTTCCACCATGTCGCGCGAGTACATAGGTTTCAGTCCCTGTGGCCGTTTCAGGTATATCTGCATGAGCATCAGCCAGTATTCATCTTGCCATTTTCTCATTGTTCTGCTTTGTGTTTACGTTGTTGCCGTGTTGTCAGTATGTGAACGAGCTGCCTCCGAGAAACTCTCTGAGCAGCGATGTCGGCGGCAGTTGCCTGTCGGTCAGTGGCGTGAAGTATCTGAGGAACTTCAGCAGTCGGTGTGCCTCCGAGTACTCGTCGCAGTTTTCGGGCACCTGTTCGAGCAGCGGTATGGCTTGCCTGCGTATGACAGCCAGTTCGTAGAGCATGGCTGTGTTGAACATTACGTCGGCATTTTCCTGGTATGGGAAGATCCATTTCTTCTCTCCTTTCCTCACGCTGGGCCAGCGGCGTATTGTCTCGCGTGCGTCTACGCCACGGTATTTGTTGTCGCGTATGATGCGGCGCAGCAGTCGGTTGTCGGTGGTTGGTATGTAGTTGTGTCTGTCGAGTAGTATTGTTGTCAGTGCCGATGCATATACGCGGAACTTCAGGTTTTCGGGTATCTGTGCCGTCAGTTCCGGGTTTAGCGCGTGTATGCCTTCCACTACCAGCACCTCGTTGTTCTTCAGTTGCAGTCTGTTTCCGCTCTTTTCGCTCTTTCCTGTCAGGAAGTTGTATCGCGGCAGTTCCACCTCCTCGCCGTTGAATAGTGCCGTAAACTGCTCATTTATCAGCTGAATGTTCAGTGCGTGCAGGTGTTCGTAGTCGTAGTCTCCCTTTTCGTCGCGCGGTGTTTTCTCGCGGTCTACGAAGTAGTCGTCGAGCGATATGCCCACGGGGTGTATTCCGTTGCATATCAGCTGCACTGAGAGTCGCTTGCATGTCGTTGTCTTTCCGCTCGACGACGGTCCTGCTATGAGCACCATGCGCACGTTTCGGCGTGCTATGTGCTCGGCTATGCGCGATATGGTCTTTTCCTGCAGGGCTTCCGACACGTTTACTATGTCGACAGCCTTGCCTTCAGCCACAGCCTCGTTGAAGTCGCCTACGGTGCTCAGTCCTACGATGTCCTGTCCCCGATGGTGCTCCTTGAACACTTCGAACATCTTGTCCTGCCTTATCACCTCGCCCAGCACCGTCGGATTGTCGGTAGACGGTACGCGCAGCAGCAGTCCGTCGAAATATTTTTCCACTCCGTACAGGCGTATCTGCGATGTGTTTGTGAGCATCGCGCCATAGTAGTAGTCGGGGTAATTGTCTATTGTGTAGTACGTCGTATATAGCGTTCCGATGCTTTTCAGCAGCTTCACCTTCGAGCGCGAGCCTTTGCTGCGGAATATCTCTATAGCCTCCTCCGTAGTGCAGTGATGGTGGTGTATGGGGAGTGCATCGGCTATTATCTCGTCCATGCGCCTGCGTATCTTCTCCACGTCGTCGGCAGTAACCTCCCTGCCTATGCTCAGCTGGCAGAAATATCCGTTAGACACGGGTATGTTTATCGTTACGTTGCTGTTCTCGTAGATGTCGTGTACAGCCTTGCAGAGCACGAAGAACACCGAGCGCGTGTATGTTCTCAAGCCCGAAGCCGAGGTCAGGTTGAGAAATTCTACGTCGCGGTCCTGGTAGCAGCGATAGTGCATGCCCTCCACACGGTTGTTCACTTTTGCGCATACAGGCGCAAAGTCATCGTTCAGCCCCGACACGCCGAACACTTCTTTCAGCGTGCTTCCGCCAGCCACTGTCAGCGTCTTGCCATTGTTGCGGCAGCGTATTTTTATCTCCTTACCCATATTTTTGTTCAGAATAATAATGATTTTGACTGCAAATTTACTTTATTTTTCGCTACCTGCCTAACTATTTGTGCAAAATAAACTTACGAAAAGACTGCAATATAGTTAAAAAAGACTATATCGAGCGGCTTGCGGTGTTTCTCGGCGACACCAGAATCGGACTCGCAGCAAAAACCGTGCCAAACTCGTCGGATTTTTCTTTTGACCCGAAAAATGATGAAAAATTTTGACAGGGGAAAACTCTCCAAATAGAAACGGAAC
>OMZM01000013.1 GCA_900315545.1 uncultured Prevotella sp. | reverse complement strand
CAAGAGCGTGACGATGAGCCACGAGGCGGAGGTCAGCGGCAAGCAGACACTTTCGGGCTACTCTGGTCGTGCAGTGAAGCCAATCGCCCTGCGCCACATACTGGAACTGGCACAGATGAGACCCACCCCCAACCCCTCCCGAGGGGAGGGGAGTCTGGATAGACTGGCAACAGAAACTGAGGCAGGGAGTAATCAAACTCCCCTCCCCTCGGGAGGGGATGGGGGTGGGTTCCAATTGAGCGGCATCGGCGGTATCGAGACGTGGCGCGACGCCTTGGAGTTCATCCAACTGGGCTGCAGCAACGTACAGGTATGCACCGCCGTCATGCAGTACGGCTACCGCATCATCGACGACCTCATCCTCGGTCTTCAGCGCTACATGGCCAAGCGCGGCATCACGCATTTGCAGCAGTTGGTGGGCGAGCAGTTGCCGAAGTTCCTGAACCCCGACCATCTGGACCGCGAGACCATCGTCTATCCGAAGATAGACCGTGAGCAGTGCATCGGCTGCGGCCGCTGCTACGTATCGTGCATGGACGGCGGCCATCAGGCTATCACCTTCGATGTTGACACCCGTCAGCCCCGCATCGTCGGCAGCAAATGCGTCGGCTGTCACCTCTGCCGACTGGTCTGCCCCACGGGCGCCATTGGCATGACTAAACGAATCAATAAGAAATAAGGTATATATGAAACAGACAATAAAACTATGGATGCTCGCCGCCATCCTCACCTGCGGCGCAAGCGTATTCACCTCGTGTACGTCGGACAACGACGACAACCCCGTCGTGCCGACCGACGAGGTGGAGGCGCAGTTGCAGCGGATGACGCTGCGCGAAAAGGTGGGGCAGTTGTTCTACGTGCGTCCCGAGTGCCTCGACACCACCATCCACTTCAACCAGCCCAGCAGCATCGACGGCAGTACGGATGACATCAAGGCCATCAAACTGCAGGCCGTGAACGCCACGATGAAGGGCGTGAACGAGAAATATCCCGTGGGCGGCATCATCCTCTATGCCCACAACATCGAGGACGAGGCACAACTTGCGGCATTCATTTCCCAGATACGTTCCCTGAATGGCTCGCCGCTGCTCTGCATCGATGAGGAGGGTGGCCGCGTGGCACGCATCGCCAACAATGCGAACTTCGAGGTTGAGAAATTCGAGTCGATGGGTGCCATCGGTGCTACGGGCGACCCGCAGAATGCCTACCACTGCGGCAACACCATCGGCACCTACCTGCATCGCTACGGCTTCGATATTGACTTTGCACCCGTGGCCGACGTGAACACCAACCCCGAGAACATCGTCATCGGTGCCCGGGCCTTCAGCGACAATCCCGAGGTGGCCGCGCCGATGGTCGTCAGCTATCTGCAGGGGCTGAAGGATGCCGGCGTGACGGGATGCATCAAGCACTTCCCCGGTCACGGCGACACCAAGGCCGACACGCATTACGGCTATGCACAGAGCCTGAAGACATGGAACGAGATGCTGAACTGCGAAATGATAACCTTCAAGGTTGGCATCCAGTGGGGCACACAGTTGATCATGACGGCTCATATTGCTGCGCCTCGCGTGATAGGCTCTGACATTCCCTCAACGATGTCGTCGGTCATCCTGCAGGATAAGTTACGTGGCGAACTGGGCTATCGGAACATCATCATCACCGACGCGATGGAGATGGGGGCCATTACCCAGCAGTACAGCAATGCCGTGGCCGCTGTAGGCACGCTGCAGGCCGGAGCCGACATCGTGCTTGGCCCGCAGAACTTCGTCGAAGCCTTCGATGCCGTGGTCAAGGCCGTGGATGATGGCGTGCTCACCGAACAGCGCATCGACCAAAGCGTCCGCCGCATCCTGAAACTGAAGAGGCAAATAGGGCGATTGTTACAATCAGAGACATGAATATAGAATACGACATGAATATTACCAATCAGGACCGCGAATTTATGCGCGAGGCCATCCGACTGGCCAACGAGAGCGTGGAACGTGGCGGCGGGCCTTTTGGTGCCGTCATCGTGAAGAACGGCGAGATAGTCGCAGGAAGTAGCAATAGCGTGACCCTCGACAACGACCCTACAGCCCATGCCGAGGTGAACACCATCCGTCAGGCCTGCCGCAAGTTAGGCACATTCGACCTCAGTGGCTGTGTCATCTATACCTCGTGTGAACCATGCCCGATGTGCATCGGTGCCATCTACTGGGCCCGTATAAGCCGCATCTACTACGGCAACACCCGCAAGGATGCCCGCGACATCCAGTTTGCTGACGACTTTATCTATGAAGAGTTAGACCTCCCTCTGTCGGAGCGCACCGTGCCAATCATTCCTCTGCTGCGTGACGAAGCTCTCGAAACCTTCCGCCGCTGGACGGAGAAAGAAGACAAAACAGAATACTAAGAGTATATATGAGAAAGACAATCTTCAGACATTGGATGCTCGCCGCCACCCTCGTTTTCAGCGGCGCAACGACAGCCCAGGCCCAGGCGCTAAAGGCGGCTGACCTGGAGAAGTATGCCAAGGAGAAGTACGGCGACAAGTGGATCGACGCCGCCAAGAACATCGCCGAAGGTCTGACGCTCGACAAGAACGAGTCGTTGACCTATCAAGAGGTGATTCAGGCCGAGGGCAAGACCAGGGAGCAACTCTACGTGGCCCTGAACTACTGGGCTACGGCCACCTTCCCACCGTCGTCCAGCGGAGGCCCCCCCATCACCCTGAACGACAAGGAGGCGGGCTGCATCATCATCACCTCGACCATCCCCGGCATCGTGGAGCATATGGGAACCATCAGCAAGTACACCGTGAGCATCACCCCCGTCATCCGCCTGGACATCAAGGACGGTCGGGTGCGCGTGACCTACACCGTGCAGAGTTATGACATCCTGCGCGACATCTCGGGCGGCTGGTTCGGCATCACCCCGGACGGTGAGAATAACAAATCGTATGGCGACGGCAAGCGCAAGAAGGACGACAAGACCAACGTGAGCCTCTACGACGAGCAGTGGGAGATAGCCCACCACTACCCGTTCGTGGAGAAGGATGCCCAGAAGCGCACCTGCGCCAAGGCACTGGTGATGACACATGCCTACTCCAACGCCATCATCGACAAGGTGGAGGAAGCGCTGAAGAACGGCATCGTCGGTAACGAGGATGATGACTGGTAAAAACTTTGGACAATATAAAAAAAGAAAAAACTCATTTGGGTGCTCGCTACCACCCTCGTTTTCGGCGGCGCGAGTGCATTCCTATCGTGCGGAAACGAGTAAAACGCTAAGAGGGAGAGCGGCATCCCTCTTGACAGCAAAGTCGCAGAGATAGTCGGGTGCGGTATGCTGCTGGTGGATATCATGGGTGACTATCGCCCGCTTTCGTATCTGGAGAGCGACGGCGACTACTGGGGCTTCGGCATTGAGATGACAAGGAAGATGGCAGAGCGGCTGGGAATGAACATCGAGTTTGTGCAGACGGCGTGCCCCTGCAGACTGACGCCCGTATCGAGTAATGCACCGTAATAAATCAACAGCATATATAACGCTGCCCGGATGTCGTTCAAACGATGTACGGGCAGTGTTTTTGGTTTGTTTGAACATAACAATTTTGATACATAGGCTACACAATGAATGCCATCATAAGATTAACGGCATCCACTTTCTTTTCCATCACCACATCAGCATATTTCTCCGTCATGTGGATGTTGGTGTGTCATATCGAGAGCTGAACGATTGTTACTTTTGGTCGAGAAACTCTCTGGCCATTCGTGTAAGTTCATCGGTGTCTAACGTCTCCAAAATCACTTCTTCCGGCTCCAAATCGAGCAAAAACTGCATATAGGCGGGGAGAGTAAGCAGGTCGCCATCACGCCCAACGTTATAATCTCCAAACTTGACGAAGTGCTTAATGCCGTATTTCTCTGGATGTTTCCTGATGGTAGAGAAACTTTTAGCCTGGGCACTTTTTGCTTTCACCTCTACAGGAACGCACTCGCCTTTATAACGGATAAGGAAATCCAACTCCAAGCCAGAATCTTTTTGGAAATAGTATAAACTCTGTCCCTTTTTAATAAGTGTATCTGCCATCAGGTTTTCAAAGATTGCTCCTTTGAATCCTCCCAGATTGCCTTGAAGAATGTCCGCTCTTGTCGTACCTCCAAGCATGGCAACCAACATGCCAATGTCAGCAGTATAGACCTTGAACACGTTGTCTATGGCATTGCCCTCCAACGGAAGTCCCGTAATGTTGGAGTTATAGCAACGGCGTATGATGTCGGCATCTTCTAACCATTGAAGGGAGTCTCTGTAAAACACGCCACGTCCACCGCTTTCCACTTTGGACCACTGGTATTTCTTGTTTTCCTTGGCCAGTTGCTTTGGAACGGCATTAAAACAGGCGCGAATGTGAGGCTTGTCCTTGTCGTCGGCATATTTAACCATGTCTGAACGATATTCTTTGAGAAGAGAATTCCAAACGTCATTTACCTTGCCCATGTTTCCTGTTTCTATCAGTGCATTAACTGCAGCAGGCATCCCTCCCACAGCGACATATCGATACAGGAGAGTTTTCATCGCAACATGTATGCCACTTGGTACGGGTTTTTCCTCTTCCAGGCAACGCTTCAACACATTGATGATTTCTTCATTCATGTTGTTCGCCCACAGAAACTCTTCAAAGTCGAGTGGATACATCTCCACTATTTGCTCATAGCCTACAGGGACGGAATTGCTTCCCCTTTCTTGTTTGATGGGTTTTCTTGTACGCTGCTTCTTTTCCTCCTTACCATAGCCTTGCACACCAAGCAACGACCCTGTAGCGATGATGTCATAACGACCATCTTCCTTGAAGAACTTCAGGCTAGTACGCGCTTCAGGGCAGTCTTGGATTTCATCAAGGATAATGCACGTCTCTCCCGGA
Source organism: uncultured Prevotella sp. (assembly GCA_900315545.1). Lineage (GTDB taxonomy): Bacteria > Bacteroidota > Bacteroidia > Bacteroidales > Bacteroidaceae > Prevotella. The sequence continues at coordinate 40,423 of OMZM01000013.1, read as the reverse complement.
ACAAACTTGGCAGTCCTCATCTGGGCAGAAAGATTAAGGATAATGCTATCCACATCCTTTGAGTCATAGAAGGCTTCTTTCCGTCTTTTTTGCTTGATGAAATTGATATATACCACATGCTTGTAGTTTTCCTCTGCGAATAATTGGGAGATATAGGTCTTTCCGCATTGACGAATGCCCATGATGACAAGTGGGAAATGGTTCGGTTGCTCCTTCCACTTCTTTAGCGTCTCAGATATTTTTCTTTTAAGCATAATATATCAAATTTTGTGCGCAAAGATACGTTTTTCTAACGACATTCGCAATGGTTGATGTCATTTTTCCAGCGACTTTTATATATTTTTATGCCTTTTTCCTAACGAGATTTACAATTCCGTTGCATTTTACCCCAAAATAGCATCTATAAGTTCAATGCCGAAATCCTCAAAGGTTTATTGTTGGAATATGCCGAATTCTCAATGGATGTCCTATCCGAACAGTCCGTTAGTCAGGTTTACGGCATCTGCTTTCTTCTCCATCACCACGTCGGCATAAATCTCCGTGGTGTGGACGCTGGTATGCCCAAGAAGTTTGCTCGTCGTGTAGATGTCTGTCCCGGCTGTCAGGGTCATTGTGGCAAAGGTGTGGCGGCTGGTGTGGAAAGTGACGAGCTTGTTGATTCCAGCACGTTTCGCCATGGTCTTCAAAGCCCTGTTGGATGCACCCAATGACGGGACGTTGGGAAACACCAGTTGGTCGTTTGCATCCTTCGGTCTCTCTGGCATCCACGACTTTGCCTGTTTCCCCAGCGGAACGATGACGGGATGCTTCGTCTTCTGCATCGACGGCACAAATATCACCTCGCCTTCGTCGGTCTTGCGGATGTCCTTCCAGCGGAGTGCCGCCATGTCGCCGTGTCGCAGTCCAGTGAAACAGCAGAACATGAAAGTCTGTTTGGTGCCAGGACTGCCAGTTGGGGCCTTGGCCATGCTGTTCACCTCCTCGATGGTGAGAAACGTCCTGTCACTCGGTACTTTCCCGAATTTCTCGCGTACTTCTATCTCATAGAAGGGATTCCGCAGAAGGAGTCCTTTCTTGACGGCATAGTTGAGCATCGTATTGAGGGTTGTCTGGAAAACAAGCTTGGTATTGCCGGACAATTCCTTGGGGTTGTCGGGCGACTTGGTGTTTTTGTACGTGTCCCTGACGTAAGCGAGAAGGTTCAGGTAAAAGCGTTTATCGACTTTGGAGAGCAATATCCGTGGCCTCCTGATGTTTGTAAGGTATGACTTGACGATGTTGATGGTGGAATGGTTCATCTTCTGGTATGAATCGGATGCCCGTTTGATGTCCCTAAGATATACCTGGTACTCGTCCATGAAATCGGCGAACGCCTTTGACGGAAGTATCTTTTCTCCCGTTTCCTGCGGATGCTCGATGCCCAGAACACGCTCGGACTTCAGTTTGAGGGCATGTTTGAGCGTGTTCTCATTGACTCGCCTGTCATTCTCGTCCTTTTCGGGAATGAGATACAGGTTCAGCGACTCGTACCGCCGCTTGCCGCCCTTCTCGTAGAACTCCAGATATAGTGACTGGTTGCCACTTGGCAATGTCCTGTGCCGTAACTCAATCTTCTGACTCTTCTCCATGTGCCTCTTTTGATTGTTGGGTGAATAGTTCGTCAACGAGGCTGACAGCCTCCGTCTTCTTCTTGTCTATGATTTTACTGTATATCTGGGTCGTGGTCACATTGGCATGGCCAAGCAACTTACTTGTCGTATAGAGGTCGGCTCCAAGGGTGAGCATCATTGTAGCGAAGGTGTGGCGGCTGCAATGGAATGAGATTGCCTTGTCAATATGACCATTCTTCACCCACTTCTTAATATGGTAGTTGATGGTGGCATCACTTGTTGGCAACTTGAAGATGGGTTCATCGGGATTCTTCTTTTCTTCAAGGACTTTGAGGGCTTCGCCTGATAGTGGCACATTCAAAGGCTTCTGGGTCTTCTGCATAAAGACATGAACGTAGAGCGTTTTCCCGTCCGGCATCTTGTGTATCTTGTTCCATGTCAGTGTGCGCACATCGCTGAGACGCAAGCCGCAGAAACAGGAGAAGATGAACGCTTTCTTCACCTGCTCATTGGCACATGGAACGTCCATCAGGTTACGCAGTTCCTCGATGGTCAGAAACTCACGCTCCTCTGGTGACGGCTGGAACTTTTCTCTTTTGTCGAGCATCTTCATGGGGTTCTGCTGCAAGATGCCTTCACGTACAGCCTTGTTTAAGGCCCCGTTCAGCACCGCCTGATGGTGGTGGGCGCATCCTTTGCTGATAGTACGGTCTTTCTGTTTCTTGGCTACGCTGTTCTTAGCCGTTTCAAGAAAACGGAGAAAGCCGCGGCAAAAGTCCTGATCAATCTCGTTCATGCCGATATAGGACAGCCCTTCTTGCTCCAGATACATTTCCACCTTCTTGCGCATGTCCTGGCGACCTTTCAAGGTTGAGGGCTTGAAGCCCGTGCTGTCCTGCTCGTATTGGGTAAGCCATTCGACGAGCGACATATTAGAACGCTTTATCTTGTCCCACTGCTTGATGCCACGGTCTTGCAGGGCGATAATGCGGTCAGACTTTATCTTCTCGGCAATGCTTCGTGTCCTCGCATTGGCGGCTTTGGCATTGGGCAGACTCTCTGGGATGAGATACAGCCCAAGCGATTCATACTTGCGAGTACCCTTCACATAGATGTCAAGGTACAGGCTGATGTTGCCATCCGCTAATTTGCGTTCTCGAATGCGGATGGGTTCTTTTACCTTCAATGATTTCTTAGGTCTTGCCATTGCGACATTATTAAAAGTTACACATAACGTTCAAAACTCGGTGCAAAGATACAACAAAAATTTGAATGGCGTAACAAATATGCAACAAAAAGTGCATCACAATAGCGGAAGTTAGCAAAGTTTAATAATTATCGCAAAATGTGCTAAAGTGCTTTAATACAATAGCATTTCGTTGCTTTTATTATAAATCCTTTGTTATATTTTCTTTCATCAAACCCTATACTTTGTCGGCTCCACTATGTCTGGGTATTCCAGCACTATCAGCACTATCGTTATTACTATTATTATTGATACCATCATTATTGCCGTACCGATGACAGTTCTGAATATCGTCTTCATCCACGAGAATCCACTCAACTGCTTCAGCGGCAGAAGAATCATTCCGTGCGGGACCAGTATGTAGAGCGTTGACGGCAGGCAGAAGAACATTATGACTATCTCGTAGAGTGTCATCATGTTGGCGGAATATATCATTGCCACCAGAAACTCCGTATAGCGCAGGTCTGTGCGTGTCTTCATGCGTCGGAAGAACGGAAAGAGGAATACTGACATCAGCACCACCGTCAGCAACGATGCCATGTTGGGATAGTTCTGCTGGAAATTGTTTATCAGTCTGAATGTCTTGTTTCCTATGTTATTCTTCTCCTTGCCGTTGTCTGCCGGTTTATCTTCGTGTATCAGTGTCTCCTGCCTATGCTCGTCGTAGGTTGTCATCTTGATGTTGAATCCGTAATTGACTATCAGCGAGAACGTGGTGAGTATGAAAAGCATCTTGAACGGTGGGAAATACGCCATTCGCATGCCGTCGAGATAGTCACGAATCATATATCCCGGTCGCAGCACGAGGTCGCGCAGAGAGTGGTACATGCCACGATTGCCCATGCCCCACACGTCGATGAAGTTGAGCAGTGCAGACTTTATAGAGAACCGGCTGACCTTTGCCGACTGTCCGCATCGCGGACAAAAGTTACCCACATAGCATGTATGGCATGTCGGACACTCTGTCTCGGTTTCCGAGATCGGCGCAACATGGTGCGGCATTCTCTGCCATCGGCAGAAAGCCTTGTACTTGTTCTTCAGTTTTTTGCTCATATCACTTGCAAATATAAGCATTTTTTTAGAAAAACTGTCCACCTGTGCCATTTTTTCGTCGATAAGCATGCTTACTGTCTATATATTATATACTCTTGATAAACTTGGCTGGGTTTCCGCCTACAATGGTATTGGCTTCCACGTCCTTTGTTACCACTGCTCCGGCTGCAACGACGGCATTCTCGCCTACGGTAACGCCCGGCAGGATGGTTGCTCCTGCTCCTATCCATGCATTACGGCAGATGTGCACTGGCTTGCACACGAGCAAAGCGTGGTCGTGCAGGTCGTGGTTGTTGGAAATGAGTTGCGCGTTGGCGGCTATCATGGCATCGTCGTCGATGGTTATTCCGCCTCGCGACATCATCAGGCAGCCGCCCATTATCAATACATTCCTGCCTATCTTCACCTGATTGGCACACACCAGATTGAGCGGAGGCATGACGCGGCTGCCTTCGCCGATGTTGCCTGCAAACAGTTCCTTTACCAGATTGTCGTACTCTTCGGTGTAGGGCATCGTGTGATTGATGCCGAACAGCAGTTTCACGTCGCGCATTCCCTGTTCAAACTCTTCGGGAGTGGTCTTGCGGGGGTCTACTATAAATCCTTCCATATATACATTATTTATTTTACACAATTTTACTTTGCCATTCTGGCTATTACCTCTGCCTCGCGGTCGGCATGCTCTGCCTCTGCGCCGTGAATGGCTACTCCGCTCAGTATCGTTGCCGACGGGCAGAGTTTCTTGATAAATCTCTCCGACGAGCCCATACCGCTGCCTTCGTTGGTGCAGAAGGGAATGATGGTCTTGCCGCTGAAGTCGAACGACTCGAGAAACGTGTAGCACACCATCGGCATCGTGCCCCACCAGTTTGGGTAGCCCAGAATGATAGTGTCATACTGGTCGATGCTGTCTATCGTTTCCTTCATTTCGGGACGAGCCTGCTCGCGAAGTTCCTGCTTGGCTTCCTCTATGCAGGTCATGTACGACTCGCTGTACTGGCGCACGGTGTCTATGCGGAACATGTCGGCATCGGGAAGCAGCGCCTTTATCTTTGCTGCCACAACCTCCGTATTGCCGAGTTTCAGATTGCGAATGCTGCCGTTGACGTAGTTTTCGCCACGACGCGAATAATAAGCTATCAATACTTTTGCCATAATACTGTTGGTTTTTGCTTTGTTTGTCATTGTTATTTTCCATCGGCAAAGGTACGCACTTCGGAAGAAAAGGCACTTACACATTTTTCCGAACATTTTTCCAAAAAATCACAAAACGCTACCGCGATGTCTGTAGCGATATCTGTCGGACCGATAAACCGAAAAACTGTCGCTTTAGGTTAACATTTTTCTCCGCCCTACAAAAACCGTGCCAAACTCATCAAGTTTTTCTTCAGAGCCGAATAATGATGAAAATTTTTGACAGAGAAAAAGTTGCAAAATAGATGCGGAATAGCCTCCGAAAGCGCAAAGATATGTTAATTTTCGAGTCGGCGATAAGTGTTAAAAATGTCAAAGAGTATGTTTGAGCCTACTATTTCGCCTTTTTTGCACTGCTGAGCATAGTGTCTGATACCCTCAAACACTATGTCTGACATCCTCAAACAGTGTGTTTGACAATGTCAAACATACTCTTTGACATTTTTAACATATACAATTCGTGCACACAAACGCTATATTTCAACATAACAAACTGACTGTCAGACAATTATAAAGACATGCGAAATACGGGCGTTTTTTGCCCCTTCGATTTCAAAAACGACTTTCGCGGGCATTCTCGCGACAGTAAACGGGCAATAATTGATTATATCTTTTCTTACGCAGGCAAACCACTTCAGGACTTGAACAAAGAACCCTCACGCTCGAAATTCCAAAATAAATTTTGTAGTTTCCTCACATAATTGTACCTTTGCAGGCGTTTTCTGAAAAACATAGAATAAACAATAAAACAACGAAGACAATATGAACAGTAAAAAGAAAATGCAGCAGGAAATCATTGCTTACATCCTGCTCATCGTCGGTAGCGCACTCTTCGCCATTGGCGACGTGATGTTCGTGAACCCTTACCTCATGGCTCCAGGCGGAACATACGGACTCAGCAACGTGCTGAACACGGTATGGCCCTGGAAAATCTCACTCTATGCCATCTGCATGGACATACCTCTGCTGCTCGTGGGAACGTGGATTCTTGGACCGAAATTCGGCATCAAGACCATCATCTCGACAGCACTGATTTTCGGATTTACATACATCCTCGAAAGCGTATGGGGCTACAATCCGGTCATACACGACGGCGCCATAGCTACGGCTGCCAACCCCGACCTGTCGATGGTGCCGATACCGCACAACGGAGGATGGTTCCAGCCTGACTACTTCCTCAACACGGTAGTGGCAGGTATCATCTACGGTATTGCCATAGGTATGATTTTCCGCTCAGGAGCAACAAGCGGCGGCTCGGACATCATATCGATGATACTCCACAAATATACCAAGATTTCGCTCGGAACACTCGTAATGATAGTCGACAGCATCATCACGCTGACAACGCTCATTGCCTTCGGCGACATCCGACTGCCTATCTACTCGGTAATTGTCATCTTCATCGAAGGTAAGGTTATCGACCTTGTTGTCGACGGAATGAAGACCTACAAGACCATGTTCATCGTTACCGACAAGCTCGACGAGGTGCGCGACTACATCATCAACGACGTGAAGCGCGGCGGAACATGCCTCACGGGTACCGGACTTTACAACGGCAGCGAGCGCAAGATGATTTACGTTACGCTCGACCGCGCAGGCATGGTAAAGCTGAAGTCGGCACTCCACAACATCGACCCAAATGCTTTCGTAAACATAATGGACAGTTCTGAAATTCTCGGAACAGGTTTCCGAGCACTCCCGACAGAATAATTCTGACGATAAGCACATAAGGATAGTAAAATAAAAAAGTGTTCAAAGTACGCAGCTTTGAACACTTTTTCTATATATAATATAATGTGTAACCTGCCAGGCAACAGCCGACGACGGCATTACTGACCGCCCAGACGCTCGAAAAACTCGCTTGTCTCCTCCCACGTCTTGAACGTATCGCTGCCGAAATCAATGTGCGTTCCCATGAAACGGTCGGCCCCCTGCAGGCTCGACGGCGCCACGAGATAGTCGCCATACAGCAGTCCGACATCTTCAGCGAACACCACCCTGTCGTAAGCCAGCACGCCAATATACTCTGTAGCCCACTCCACAACCAGCGGCATGCTGTCTGCCGAATTAGTCTCGGCAGGTGCCACGACGTACAGGGCATAGCTCTCGGCAAGCCTGCGGAATGTCTTCTGACTGCTGCTCAGCGGCTTGCCATACCTGTCGCGCAAGGCATCGATGCTGACATATATTATAGGACGCTCGCGCCTTTGCTGTCGGTCGTCGTACCAGCGTATGACGGGCAGAACGGAATGCATGAAACTCTTGTCGCTCATGCGGTGCTCGCCATGGAAACTGATGGCATGCTTGTAGTGTCGGCAGAACATGTCGCGCGTGTCTACCAGCGTATCCTCATCGCCGAAAAGTCCCGTTACGCGATGCAGGCTCTCGTCTTCCGTAACGCCGGAAAAGTTCTGCAGCGTCATCTCCTTATACTCCTTGACGAGCGCCTTAGTAACCATGAACTCCTGCACACCGTCGGCTCGCGGGTTCTGGAACGTCTGCTTGCCTACCATATTGTGGCTCACCATCGTGTCGCCTATCTCGAAAGCAGGGTTTATCAGTATGCGGTCGTAGCCATAAAGCATCTCGGCATACATGCCACCCATCGACGTTCCGAGTATCAGGTCAGGCTTTTCACGCTCGCAGACATCGCGCAGCAGGGCGAGAGCCTCTTGCGGACGGACAGGCAAATCGGGAGCTATGACAGTGGCATTGGGCATCACCTCTCGCATCCTTCCTACCGTGCCAGACTGTCCACTGGAGCCAAAACCGTGAACATACATGACCTTCTTTCCCTTCATAAGGTCTGGAAACTGCTTGATATATTGGTTTTCCATTTTTGTTTTGCTTATTTATCTGCATTTGAAATACTACCGCAAAGATACCTTTTTTCATGCAAAACGCCAAAGAATAAGCACCGAAAAACATGCTATACCTTATATTATATATATAAAGCAATCCAGTTTCACGCGCAGAAATCTACGCAGCGAAACTGGATTGAGCTGTATTGTCAAAATCAAAGAGTTGTATTTTCTTATCAAGGAGATGTATTGTCCCGTTAAGGAGTCATACTATCCCATTGATTTCAGATACTATCCGCAGTGGAAGTACTTGTCGACGAGCTTCTGAATTTCCTCTGGCTTGTTTTCGATATCAGCACGCAGAGTCTTGTCTCCGAATGAGCGGAGCTGCTTGATGATACCGTCTATCATTGCCGGAGAGAACACTCCGTGCTCCTCGAACACCTTGCGCTGCTTGTCGAGGCAGTCGGCTGAAGCCTCGCAACTGTCTGGCAGGCATGCGAGCTGTGCCAGTTTGTCTGCATTTTCAGCAGCGTGGATGTTCACGTTGACGTATGTCTTTTCTGCGAGTTCGAGCGCATTCTCCATCTCGAAGCCATGACGGCAAGCCACGCAGAGACCTGCGATGAGCTGGTAAACGTCAGCCGAGCCGTCCGGCGAGCGCATTTCCACAGTCTGCTTGCTTGATGTGTCGTATCCAGAACGCGCTTCGAGCGGGTTAGCCTTCTGGCTCATGTCTACGTCGGCAGCCCATCCTAACGGCACGCGAACGAGAACTGAGCGGTTGCGGTCGCCCCAGCATACGTTGGTAGGTGCTTCCTGATGCGGCACGAGGCGGAAGTAGCTCATCGGATTCTTGTTTCCGAAAGCCGTAATGCTTGGTGCCAGTTCCATCATGCCTGCTATCATGCGGCGTGCGTCCTTGCTCAGTACGCCGTTGTCGAGCATCTGGTTCTTGCCGTCTTTCATCATTCTCATGTGAATGTGCAGACCTGAGCCTGCCTTGCCTGTAGTGATTTTCGGTGCGAAAGTTATGTCGTAGCCATACTGATAGCCGAGATTGCGTATAATCCACTTGGCGATGGTCAGCTGGTCGGCAGCGAGTTCAGCCTTCACTGGCAGGAATTCTATTTCGTTCTGCTCGTAGTTGAGTCCGTTCTGGCAGAAGTTTCCTACTTCCGAGTGTCCGTATTTTATCTGTCCACCAGCCTGCGCGATGTACTGCATGCACTGCTGACGGAACTCGTTAGCCTTTGCGTAAGGAGCCGACTCATGGTATCCGCGCTGGTCAACGGCAGGGAACATCTTTTCGTCTTCCTGTATAACGTAGTATTCCAGCTCGCCCATTGCATGGAATTCCATGCCTGTTACCTTGCGGAAAGCCTCGCAAGCCTTCCACAGTGTGTGTTCCGGTGAAGACTCAAGTGGGTTTCCGTCTTTGTCGAAATATGAGCAAAGCATGCATATTGTCGGTATTTCGGCGAATGGATCGACGAATGCCGTAGAGAAGCGCGGCAGTACATAGAGGTCTGAGCTGCCTGCCTGTATGAACGAGAAGAGGCTTGAGCCGTCTACGCGCTCACCGCAAGTGAGGATTGTTTCAAGATAGTCGAGGTTTGTGATGACGAAGTTTAGTGTCTTCAACTTGCCGTCGCCGCCTGGATACATGAAGTTAACCATCTTTATGTCATTCTCTGTGACATACTTGATAATGTCGGCTTTTGTAAATTCTGAAGCCGGTTTCTGCAAGAATGCTACTACTGGGTTAGCATTCAACATTAGTTCCTTGTTTGTCATTATGTTTTCTTTAATATTAAATTTTATATTTTGTTGCAAAGATAACCATTATAGCCGAATATGCAAAATAAAAGCATAAAATTTAGTTTTTATTGCTATTTTAATGGTTGCCGTGCTGTTTTTTCCTCTTTATACGTTGGTGCTGTCATTGTTTGGCGGCTTTCTTTCCTGTAGGGATGAGTATGTACGACAGTTCTACGGCGAGTCCATAGTAGACTGCATCGCCTGGCATTGACAGTGTCTTGGCTGCCAGCATGGCTGCTACTCCTACCGGCATGGCTGTCAGTATGCGGCTTGCTGCAAAGCGTTTGGGCATCCACAGTGCAAGGCTGAGTGGGAAAAGTATCGACACGGCACGCAATCCGAGCGACAGGAAGCCAAGATCGTTGATGAAGGAATTGTTCCACATCATGGCACAGACGACAGCCACAACGAGTATGATGACTATTGAGAGCCGTGTCTCTGCCAGTTGCGACCACTGCGAAGCCTTGCGCGTCAGGTTTCCGTAGACGTCGCGCACGAGTATCGTTGCTGCTCCGAGCGACAGTCCGCTGCCACAGCCCAGAATGTTGATGAGCAGTGTTCCGAGCATGATGCCGCCCAGCCACGAGGGCAGATGTCCCAGTATGAAGGCTGGGAAAGCCTGAGCCGAGTTTTCTATTATGCCTATCCCGTCGGGCAGTGTCTCGCCTGCCTGCTGCATGGCTGCCCATTCGTCGGCAGTAATATAATGTCCGCGCATGTATATGCCTACGAGTGTGCAGGCTGCTCCTATGAGCGGGAGGCTGAAGGCGCATATCAGCGCACCGCGGCGGGCGTGTCGTGTTGTAGATGCCGACCATATACACTGTGCATAGGTCTGCGTAGACACTACGCCAAGCACCAGCGACAGGCATCCGCCCAAGTCTTTCATGACGCCTCGAGCCACCAGGCTGCCGTAGCGATGGTGTATGCTCTCGATGTCGGGCAGGCTGCCAATACGGGTCAGCGTGTCCGACTGATATATTGTTTCCACACCGCTGCGCAGTCCGTCTATGCCTCCGCCAATGTGCCAGACGATGGCTCCGGCTGCCAGCGAGCTGAAATATAGGAGTATCAGTTTCACCAATCCGCTCACTCCGGCACTGCGTATGCCTCCGAAGAAGACGAGCAGCAGTATCAGCACTGCGCCTGCTATGGATGCCCACAGCATGGGTATGCTGAAGAAACTGCTTATCATGGCGCCCGACGAGAGCACCTGCGAGACGATGCTGATGAAGATGCCGACCATGCAGAGCACCGACCCTATGGTTTCGGCTCGGCGTCCATATTCGCTGCGAACTATCTCGAGCAGCGTCGTACATCCGCTCCGTCGCAGCGGTCCGGCATAGGCGTAGCCCAGCAACAGGCATCCTATGGCTGCACCGAGCGTAAACCACCATGCCGACAGCCCGTAGCAGAACGCCAGCTGTGCGGTGCCTATGGTGGACTGTCCGCCTGCCATTGTGCCGAGCAGTGCGCCCCCGACCATCCACGTGCCAGACGTGCCTCCAGTCATGAAACTGCGGGCATCCCTGACATTGCGTCCCGAAAGCCAACTGACTGCCAGCAGCAGTGCCACTGTCAGCAATACTCCGAGAATATGGACAGAAGAAGTCATACGTTTGCTTATTTTTATGTTTTTCGCCTGCAAAAGTACGAAAAATATGAATAAGAGAGTGAATATAAATTGATAAATTTATTGTGTCGGGCAGTGGGAATGTATGAAATGCGGGCAAAAGCCAAAACTTGTTTACGTTTTTCCGACTAAAGATACGTTATTTTACAGGTGGATTTTTTCTCACAGCAAAAAGTGTGCCAAACTCATCCGGATTTTCTTTCGGGACGAAAAAGTATGAAAAATTTTGACAGGGAAAAACTCGCAAAAGAGATGCAAACAAACCTTTCAGACTGCAAAAATATGCAAAATTCGAGGTCAAACATAAGTGTTAAAATTGTCAAAGAGCATCTTTGACACGTCTGTTTCTACTGTTTTGGCTTGCAGAACATATAGTTTGACACCCTCAAACACCGTGTCTGACCTCCTCAAACAGTGTGTTTGACAATCTCAAACATACTCTTTGACAATTTTAACACTTGTATTTAGCGCACAAACCGACCATATTTCGCACTATCACACTGACTATCAGACCGTTACGCTTACACGCGAAATACTCGCGTATTTTGCACCTTTGATTTCAAAAACGACTTTCGCGGGCATTCTCGCGACAGTAAACGAGCCAAAATTGATTATAACTTTGCCGTCGGCTGGCAATGGAAAACAACGGCGAAAACGATATGCGGCGTCGAAACACAATAAAACGGAGAGTTTCGCGTTTTGTATTAAAAATACACAATGCAATGACTTACCGCTACAGAAATATATCACTGGCGTGCTCAGCCATCGCCATTCTCAGCCTGCTGCTCGTGTCCTGCGGCGCAGAGAAAAACCTGAAGAAGGCAGAGAAATATCTCGCTATCGGCGAATACTACGACGCTGCCACACAGTTTAAGCAAGCCTACTCTAAGACACCTCCTAAGGAGCGCCAGAAGCGCGGGCAGATTTCGGGCAAGCTGGCTTACTGCTACGACCGCATAAACTCTACGCAGAAAGCCATCGCGGCTTACCGAAACGTCATACGCTACGAGCAGGACAGCACGCTGACACACCTCGACTTTGCCCGTCAGCTGATGAGAAACGGCAACTATAAGGAGGCGGAAAAGGAGTTTAAGATGGTGCTCGACTCGATGCCCAAAAACACATTGGCACGCGAAGGACTGAAGTCGGCACAGCAGGCAGCCAAATGGAAGAAGGACGGCTCGCGCTACACAGTGAAGAAAATGGACATCTTCAACTCGCGACGCGCCGACTATTCGCCCATGCTCTTCGGCGACCAGCACGACCAACTCTACTTCACGTCGACACGCAACGAGGCTCAGGGCGACGAGGTTTCGGGCATAACGGGCGCAAAGGCAGGCGACATATTCTTCTCGCAGAAAGACGACAAGGGCAAATGGAGCAAGCCACAGCAGATAGAATCGGGACTGAACAGCGACTTCGACGAGGGCGCCTGCTGCTTCTCTGTTGACCAGCGCGAGATGTTTCTGACACAATGCAAGACCGATCCCTCCTACCCTCGCTACGCACAGATAGTGAAGTCGAACCGCAGCGACGCAGCATGGAGCAAGCCTGTGGAAGTGCCCCTCTCGCGCGACACACTATCCAGCTTCGCACATCCGGCAGTATCGCCAGACGGACACTGGCTATACTTCACGTCGGACATGCCAGGCGGAATGGGCGGACTCGACATCTGGCGAGTGAGAATAGTGCCTAACGGATACGGAGGAGTGGAAAATCTGGGAGCACCGATAAACACTTCGGGCAACGAATGCTTCCCAACATTCAGACCTAACGGCGACCTCTACTTCTCGAGCGACGGACATCAGGGACTCGGAGGACTCGACATATTCATAGCAACAGTAGGAACAAACGGCAAATATCAGCTGGAACATCCGGGATTTCCACTCAACTCGCAGGGCGACGACTTCGGAATGACCTTTGAAGGACCGTTCAATCGAGGCTTCTTCTCGTCGAATCGAGGCGACGGACGCGGATGGGACCACATCTATTCGTTTGAAAATCCGGAGATAGTACAGTCGGTCAAGGGATGGGTTTACGAACTGGAAGGCTACGAACTGCCGGCGGCACAGGTCTACATGGTAGGCAACGACGGCACAAACGTGAAGCTCAGCGTCAAGGGCGACGGCTCATTTGAACAGGTGATAAAGCCAAACGTAGACTACATTTTCCTCGCCTCGTGCAAAGGATACCTGAACCACAAGCAGGAACTGCGCGTAGGCGAAGTGGAGGAATCGCAGGAATACGTGCTGCAATTCCCACTGCCGAGCATAACGGTGCCTGTGATGATAGACAACATCTTCTACGATTTCGACAAGGCTACACTGCGACCGGAATCGGCAGCAGCACTCGACGAACTCGTGAAACTGCTGAACGAAAACCCTAACGTTACCATAGAACTGAGCGCACACTGCGACTACAAAGGCTCGGCACAATACAACAAGCGACTGTCGCAGCGACGCGCAGAAACGGTAGTGAACTACCTGATAGCCAAAGGAATAAGCAAAGACCGACTGACCCCACGCGGATATGGCAAGGAAAAGCCAAAGACCATAAGGAAAAAACTGACCGAGAAATACAACTGGCTTAAGGAAAACGACGTGCTGACAGAAGATTTCATAAAGAAACTCGACAAAGACAAGCAGGAAACGGCTAACCAGCTGAACCGACGGACAGAATTCATCGTGCTGCGAACAACATACGGAATGTTCGACAAGGACGGCAAACTGAAGAATCCACCAAAGCCAAAGAAACAGGAACTGGAGGAAGACGAGGAATTCTTCGACATCGACTTCTAAACCCGCCAGGCGACATACACACCGTTTGCCACACGCGCTGCAACGCACACGAGCAATCAGCAACGCTACCGGCAAACGGTTTTTTCATGCACCAAAGCACCGTCCGCAAACACATATCGCCACGACTATTATGAAATAATAATGTGTTTTTTTCGACAATCGGCAACGATATAAAAAGTTTTTAGTATCTTTGCAGGTTGAAATAGTATATATGCACTGACGGCAGTGCCATGTTTCAAAAAATAATCGCAATGGGATTTGACGAAGTAATAGGACAGGAAAAAGCCATCAATCGCTTGCGCTCGCTCGTAGACGACGGACGCATACCAAACGCATTGCTGCTCTGCGGAGGTCAAGGCTTCGGCAAAATGGCACTTGCCATGTCGCTGGCGACATATATTCTCGGCGGACATGAAGCAGAGGAAAATCCGCAGTCGGAACATGCCGCACGACAAATGGCAATGCTACGCAAGATGGAACACCCCGACTTGCTGTTCACTTATCCCACGATTAAGCCGAAAGGATGGCCCTCGGAAAGACAGCCCGTGAGCAACGACTATGCCAAAGAATGGCGACAGATGCTGGAGTCGGGACCATACTTCACTATAAACGAATGGATGGAAATGATGAAGGCAGAAAACCAACAAGCCATCATCACAGGAGCAGAAAGCGACGAACTGTCGAAGAAACTTGCTCTGAAATCGAGTCAGGGAGGCTACAAGGTGTCTATAATATGGCTGCCCGAACGCATGAACGGCACCAGCGCAAACAAACTTCTGAAGGTTCTGGAAGAACCGCCACAGCAGACTGTTTTCATCATGGCTTCGGAAGAGCCGGAAAAACTGCTCGAAACAATAAGGAGCCGAACACAGCGCATCGACATACCGCGCATCGACACGCCGACAATAGAGGCTGCACTGCAAGAGCGACGCGGACTGGACCAGGAAACGGCACACAGGATTGCACGCATAAGCAACGGAAGCTGGGCAAAGGCAATAGCCGAACTTGATGCCGACAGCGAGAACAAGGAATTCCTTAACCTGTTCATAACGCTGATGAGAAAAGCATACGAACGCAGAATAGCCGACCTGCGCCAGTGGAGCGACGGAATAGCATCGATGGGACGAGAACAGCAGAAAAGACTGCTACTGTACTTCCAACGAATGACAAGAGAGAGCTTTATGTACAACTTCCACATACCGGAACTGTCGTACATGACACTGGAAGAGGAAAACTTTACAAAGCGTTTCTCACCGTTCATCAACGAGAAAAACGTCATCGAAATACAAGAACTGCTGTCACGATGCTACAGAGATATAGGACAAAATGCCAACGCCAAGATTGTTTTCTTCGACATGGCACTGAAAATTATAATGTTGATACTGAAAAAATAAATATCCGATGGACTACAAAGATATGAACTTCAAGATAGTGCACGGCTGCGGACGCGGACTGTGCCACAAGGGAATAGGAAGGCAAAACAAGCAACTCAACACATACGACTACCTTGCCGACGTTCCCGGAAACGACACGTCTACCGACCTGGTGGAAGTGCAATTCAAGAATACACGCAAGGGATACTATCACAACGTGGCTGGACTGGAACTGCACAAGGGCGACATCGTGGCTGTGGAGGCTAATCCAGGACACGACATAGGTGTGGTTACGCTGACAGGACAGCTGGTGAAATTGCAGATAAAAAAGGTAAACCTGAAGTCGGAAGACGACATCAGGAAGATTTACCGACTGGCTAAGCCGACCGACATGGACAAATATCACGAGGCTAAGGCACGCGAACACGAAACAATGATACGCAGTCGAGAGATAGCAAAGGGACTGGGACTCGACATGAAAATAGGCGACGTGGAATATCAGGGCGACGGAACAAAAGCCATATTCTACTATATTGCCGACGAACGAGTTGACTTCCGACAACTCATAAAGGACCTGGCAGCAACATTCCACGTAAGAATAGAAATGAAACAGATAGGCGCGCGACAGGAGGCAGGCAGAATCGGAGGCACAGGACCATGCGGACGCGAACTCTGCTGCGCAACGTGGATGAAGAACTTTGTTTCGGTCGGCACCAACGCTGCACGCTATCAGGACATATCACTCAACCCGCAGAAACTGGCAGGAATGTGCGCCAAACTGAAATGCTGCCTCAACTACGAGGTTGACGACTACATTGAGGCTGGCAAAAAAATGCCGAGCCGCGAAGTAGTGTTGCAGACTCAAGACGCAGACTACTATCACTTCAAGGCTGACATACTTGCTGGACTTGTTACATACTCTACCGACAAACGCATTGCGGCAAACCTTGAGACTATACCGGCAAGCAGGGCTATAAAAATTATAGAGATGAACAAGAGAGGCGAAAAACCTGCATCGCTGAGCGACACACTTGCCGACAACGACAACCGCAGCAAGGACTTGCTCGAAGGAGAAAGCATAACGCGATTTGACAAGAGCAAGAAAAAGAAGAAGAAAAACAACCGCAACCAGCAGCAACGCCGCAAACAGGCTCAGGCAAAGAACAACAAAGAGGATAAAAACGGATAACTTCATGCGGAATAACATGATGAAATATGTTGCCGCTGCCGGACTTCTTTCCGTCGCAGTTGTTGCCTTTCCACTCATGGCATGCCAAGACAATGTGGTCTACACGTCATACCAGAGCGTGGAAATAGACGGATGGGACAAGACAACTACAACAGTCTACGACGTAGCACACATAAAATCCGCTGGAAACTACAACGAGATGATAGGCATACGCACTAACGACAAGTATCCGTTCATGTCGCTAAATCTGATTGTAGAGCAAACCGTGATGCCGTCGGGAAGACAACTGACCGACACGGTAGACTGTCAGCTGGCTGACAGAAACGGACGAAAACTGGGACACGGACAAAGCCTGTGGCTGCAAATAATACCTTTCAGGAAACTGACTCTCAACAAAGATGACTCTCTGCACATAAACATCAGACACAATATGAGAAGGGATATATTGCGCGGAGTGTCAGACATTGGACTGATAATAGAGAAAGATGACTGACAAAACAGGCACAACTTTCTGCTTCACAATATAAGAATCGTCTATGCACGGTATACACTGCAACGTGTCAGAGACCAACATACTATACTGTAAATGCAACTGCCAAACGACTTTATATTGCAGATGAAAGATATTATCGGCGACGAAAATAGTCGTCGATTGTGTGATGCTTTGGCAGAAAAAGCTACCGTCAGCATACGACTAAACCGTGCTAAGACAAGCGACATACCGTTTGACACAGACACTGTAGGCAAGCCTGTGGCATGGTGCAACGATGGTTTCTACCTGAAAGAGCGGCCACTGTTTACCCTCGACCCATTGCTTCATGCCGGAGCATACTATGTTCAGGAAGCATCTTCTATGTTTCTCAACCACGTAGTAGGCACATTGCTCGGCAAAAGAACTGCTGACGATGACATCGAAAAGACAGACTTGGCGCCACTGGCAATACTCGACATGTGTGCCGCACCTGGTGGGAAATCGACAATACTGAGGACAATAATGCCGCAAGACAGCCTTCTGATAGCCAACGAACCTATCGGAAAGCGTGCCAACATACTGTCGGAAAACATACAGAAGCAGGGTTTCCCGAATACGATAGTTACCAACAACTACCCCAAAGACTTTTCGCGATCTGGCATAATGTTCGATTTCATACTGTGCGACGTACCATGTTCAGGCGAAGGGATGTTCCGTAAAGACCATCAAGCCATAGAAGAATGGAGCCCGCAGAGCGTTGCGAAATGTCAGGCATTGCAGCGCGAGATTGTGAGCGAGGCTTGGAAATGTCTTCGCGA
Source organism: uncultured Prevotella sp. (assembly GCA_900315545.1). Lineage (GTDB taxonomy): Bacteria > Bacteroidota > Bacteroidia > Bacteroidales > Bacteroidaceae > Prevotella. The sequence goes on along the minus strand of OMZM01000013.1, from coordinate 22,415 downwards.
CGGAGGAACGATGATTTATTCCACATGCACTTTCAACACCAGAGAGAACGAGGAGAACATCAGATGGATAGCAGACGAGCTCGGAGGCGAGGTTATCGACATACCGACAGAGCCTTCGTGGAACATCAGCGGCAGCCTGCTCAAAGATTTCAACATGCCTGTCTACCGCTTCATTCCAGGCAAGACTGAAGGCGAAGGGTTGTTCATGGCGGTCATAAGGAAAAAGGACGACACTACAATATATAGCAAAGCCAACAGAAACATAAAGGGAAAGAACAGGAACAATGGCAAGAATGGTACCGTTGACCTGTCTAAATACATACGTCGTGCCGATGATTTCACTACGATAGAGACTGACGGCGACATTGTCGCTTTCCCTAAAATGTGGGAACAGATATATAAAACTGCAGGGAAAAACCTGCGCATCGTTCATGCAGGAATTACCATCGGACAGACAAAAGGGCGCGACTTCATACCGCATCAGGCGCTCGCCTTGTCGACGATACTCAAGAAAGATGCGTTCCCATGCGTAGATCTGGAATACGAAGATGCCATAAAATATCTGCGAAAGGAGTCCATCGAACTTCATGGCGACGTGCCTCGCGGATACGTAGTGGTATGCTATAAAGGTCTGCCACTGGGCTTTGTGAAGAACATTGGCAACAGATCGAACAACTTATACCCTAACGAATGGAGGGTGAGAATGACTCTATGACGAACGAAAACAATAAAATATAAACATGAAACAATACTTGGATTTACTAAACAGGATAATGACCGAAGGCGTGGAAAAGACCGACCGTACCGGCACCGGCACGAAAAGCATCTTCGGACACCAGATGCGCTTCAATCTCGAAGACGGCTTTCCGCTGCTCACGACAAAGAAGTTGCACCTGAAATCGATAATCTACGAACTGCTGTGGTTTCTCAACGGCGACACAAACGTACGCTATTTGCAGGAACACGGAGTGCGTATATGGAACGAATGGGCTGACGAAAACGGAGAACTGGGTCCTGTCTACGGACATCAATGGCGCTCATGGCCAGATTATCATGGTGGCACGATAGACCAGATACAGAATGTTCTGAACCTTATAAAGAACTCTCCCGACTCTCGGCGAATGATTGTCAGCGCATGGAACGTGGCTGAAGTTGAGAAGATGGCACTGCCTCCATGCCACACAATGTTCCAGTTTTACGTTGCCAACGGCAGACTATCGCTGCAACTCTACCAGCGTTCTGCCGACACATTCTTGGGAGTTCCGTTCAACATTGCATCCTACGCACTGCTCCTGATGATGATGGCGCAGACCACAGGACTGAAAGCCGGCGACTTCATACACACCACCGGCGACACTCACCTATATAAAAACCACTTCGAGCAGGCACGTCTTCAGCTGACGAGAACACCTCGCAAATTGCCAAAGATGGTTATAAATCCTGACGTGAAAGACCTTTTCAGCTTCAAGTACGAAGACTTCCAGCTTGAAGGCTACGACCCCTATCCGCACATCGCAGCAACGGTGTCAGTATAGGAACTAATGACAACAAATTAAAAAACATATACAACAAACATGATAAACATCATTGCTGCTGTCGCAAAGAACAGGGCCATAGGCTACAAGAACAAGCTCTTGTACTGGCTTCCGAACGACTTGAAACGCTTTAAGTCGCTTACTACAGGTCATACCATCATCATGGGACGCCGCACTTTCGAGTCGCTGCCTAAAGGAGCACTGCCTAACCGCAGAAACATTGTCATCAGCCGCAGCGTTGCCAGCCTGCCCGGATGCGAGTGCTACGGCTCGCTCGAGGAAGCATTTGCCAACTGCCGTAAAGACGAGGACGTATATATAATAGGTGGCGGAAGCATCTATGAGCAAGCCATTGCCTTTGCCGACAGGCTCTGTCTGACGGAGATTGACGACACGCCTGCCGATGCCGACACGTTCTTTCCCGACTACAGCGACTGGAAAGAGGTGGAAAGGGAAAGCCACGCGAAGGACGAGAAGCATGAATTCTGCTACGATTTCGTCGACTATGTGAGATAAACGGCAGCACGCAGGCATAGCCATGCATGCCCGAACACATATTGCAACAATGCTCCCCAGCACTGGAAAATGTGCTGAGGAGCATTGTTCTTATATATATAATAATGTGTCTGACTGTCGGCTTACTTGTTTTGGTATTCCTTCGGAATGTCTACGATAGGCAGCGAACGGTTCACCGAGTTGTGGAAAGAGATGATTGTTTCGCTGCGAGCCAGTCCAAGCGGCTGCAGTTTGTCGTGTATTATGTTCATCAGATGATGATTGTTGAACGCATAAACCTTGATAAACAAGTCGTAGCCGCCCGTAGTAAAGTGGCATTCCGTTACCTCGTCAATCTTCTTTATGCCTTCCACCACCTTGTCGTAGTCTTCCGGATTCTTCAGCGACAAGCCTATGAAGGCACTTGTTTCATATCCTATCATTTCAGGATTTATGATGAACTGCGAGCCGATGAGTACTCCCATATTTACTAACTTCTGTATACGCTGGTGTATTGCTGCACCACTGACATTACATTCGCGTGCTACTTCGAGGAACGGTACGCGTGCATCTTCTGATATAAGACGAAGTATTTTCTTGTCTAAAGCATCTAACTGGTGTTGTGACATAATGTTTTATATTATTACTTTATTATTTGTTGCAAATGTAGCTATAATAATTTAAATATGCAACTATTATCAGTAAAAATATAACAAACTGTCCGATTTTTTGTATTTTCAGGATTGTTTTCTGCTTATATTATGGCATTTATTGTTTTAAATTATAATCTACAATCCCTCGTTGGAGTTCGTTGCATTGTAGTTTATGCGCAGTGCGTTAGCCTGACGCAGCGACATTTTCACTTTGCTCACTATGCTCATCGGGCAGTCTTTGTCGGCTCTGAGCGACACAACCATGTCGGGCACGTCTTCCGGCGCCAGTTTGTTGCGTTCGGCAACGATGCAATCTTTCAGTTCATCTATATTTACAATCCTGTCGTTCACCTGTATACTGTAGTTGTCGGCATTGTTTCCGGCGCTGCCCGATGCGGCGTTCTGCCTGCCTATATACACGTAAACTACTGCCGATTTCTTGGCTATCTGTGTCAGGTTGTTGCCTTTCGGCACGGTGTATTTCACTTTCGTAGTAACATTTCTCATGTGAGTTACTATCATAAAGAAAAACAACACCGTGAATATGAGGTCTGGCAGCGATGCTGTATTCAGTCCTGGCACGGTTCTGCGCCTGCGTCTTTTTATTATCATTCCGCGCCTCCTTTCTCGTCGTCGTATGTTTCCGAGATGCGCTGCGGATATATGCTGCGCACTGCCTGCAACTGTTCTTCGGTGCAGGTGGCAACCGTCGTGCCGTAGTGCTTCTTCAGATAGTCGTTGCGCAGGGCTTGATAGACAGACATGATGGTGTTCTGCAACTTGAAATACGTTTCGTAGCTCGCATCGTCGTGCGACGTTATTCTGATGACATGCGTTGTTTTCTTCTTTTCGATAAATGCTTTCAGCAGGCTTTTCAGTTGCTTCAGGCTTGTTTCCTTGTCGTCGACGGTAATTTTTCCGTTGGCTTCTACCTCAATGTTCACTATGTTTTCGCGTTCCACCTCGCGCTCCTTCATCATCTCTTCGGGCGGTGTCGTGGGTGGCAACTGCCGCGACAATCCCTTGTCGATGTCCATCGATGTGGTTACGAGGAACAGTATCAGCAGCATGAACGATATGTCTGCCGTCGACGTAGTGTTGAGTTCTGGAACCTTGCGAAGTCTGTCTTTCAGGAACATTTCTTATTCTTTTTCTTTCTCGGTGCTATATTTTTCCGTGTCGGCAGAGCCGTAGTTTTCGGCTGACGGGACGCTGCCCCTGTTCTTTCTGCCCACATACCAGTCTGCCACTATTGCTCCAATGGCGACAGCCAGCATTACCGCAGCCGTTACGATGAACATGTTTGCTGCTTTCAGCCACATCACATTAGCGTATGGCTGGTTGTTTATCTGTATTTCGCGACTGCTGCCGAAGCCGAATGTCAGCTGCATAAGCACAAATACGGCACAAAACGTTACGAGCGTTATCATTCCTTTCGGCACACCGTTTTCCTTCTGTTTCCAGAAAGGCATGCCCTTGCGGTGGCTGCGCAGTGCCGACCACAGCATCATTGCCAGCGTTCCGCAAACAAACAGAATGGCAACAGCCACGAGCACGCCTGTCAGCAGCGGAGCGTTAAACTGAGGTATGTCGTTGTCAGTATGCCTGTAGCCCACAGTGTAGAACAGCACAAACACCAGCACGATGAGCGCCAGCATGATGCGGAAGACAGTAGTGCTTGCGCTCCTGTCTTTTATCCGTCGCATTCTCGATGGTCGCCTATGATAGTATTTATTTATGTTCATGTGTCGCGCGATGTTTAACTATTGTGTCCATCAGTGTTATGGCTGCATCTTCCATTTCCACCGTCAGACGCTCTATCTTAGTCAGAATGTAGTTGTAGAAGAGTTGCAGTATCAGTGCTACGATAATACCGAATATGGTTGTTATCAGCGCTACCTTCATTCCGGCAGCCACGATTGTCGGGCTTATGTCGCCTGCACTCTGTATCTGGTCGAAAGCCATGACCATGCCGATGACCGTTCCGAGAAATCCGAGCGACGGCGCCATAGCGATGAACAGCGTTATCCACGAGCATCCCTTCTCCATGTTGGCAACCATCACTGAGCCATAGCTGGCTATCGAGCGCTCCACGTCTTCCATCGGCTCGCCCATGCGCAGCAGTCCCTGATAGCACACCGATGCCACCGGTCCGCGCGTATTGCGGCACAAAGTCTTGGCGCCCTCTATGTCGCCAGCCTCCACGAGACGGTCGATGTCTGCCATCAACTTCTGAGTGTCTACCTGCGATAGTGTCAGGTATATTATTCGCTCTATGCAGAAAGCCAGTCCGAGAACAAGCGCGAGTGCCACCAGCGACATAAAGCCGGCATTGCCCTCGATGAACTTTGTTTTCAGCGTCTGATATACACCTGCATCTTCCTCATCGGCAGCCATACTGTCGTCGGCTACGTCGGTCAGCTGTGATGACAAAACACTATCACTGTCTGCCGCAACAACTTCATTATCTGCCACTAACGTGTCGGTCTCCCGCTGCGCAGCACTGTCGGTCTTCTGCTGGGCAGACACAGGCAAGAGCATAAAAGCCATGAAGCCTACGACAAACATGTATTTCCACATAAACTGTTTCATATATGATTTATTTTTGTTTCATTTATTTTCAGTGTGCAAATGTAGATAAATTTGCGCATATACAAGCAGAAAAGGTATTAAAAAACTGTAAGAAACCGTCAGAATGGAAGCAAAAAGCCAAAAGCGGGGCGAAAGAAAAAACTTCACTACAAAAAGTGTGCCAAAGTGTGCGCGGTTTTGCTGAGGGACGAAAAAGTATGAAAAATTTTGACAGGGAAAAACTCTCCAAATAGATGTGGAACAGGTGCTGAAAGTGTGAAAACCTGTTAATATTATCGTCAAATATGCGTGTTAAAAATGTCAAAGGGCATGTTTGAGGCTGGGAAATGTACGTTTTCACACGATTACGGATTGGCTGTCATATCGTTACAGAGTGCTTGTAAGGATGTGACGGAGTATCTGTAAGAGGATTACAAGATGCTTGTAAAAATCCTGTAATCCGTATTTAAGAGTCAAAGTGCTAACAGTCAACGACTTAGACAACAAGCCAAAATACTCGCGTATTTGCCGAAAAATATTTCGGAACGACTTTCGCGGGCATTCTTGCGACTGTAAACGGGCGAAAATTGATTATGTATTTTTCTGCGGATGGTTATCAGCCGATGCTGAAAACAGTCTACGGCGTGGAGATTTTTTCGAGCGTCGGCATAGCAAACTATAATGACTGCCGACGCTGTGAACACGTCGCCGACATACCTACTTGTAGGTATTTTTCGCGCGGAAATGGCATATTACCGCGTTTTTGCGTACTTTTGCAAACTAAATAAATATTCTATAAGATGAAACTGTCAGCATTGTCAACTGGAGAACACGGCATCATTGTGAAAGTGCTCGGACACGGTGGTTTCCGCAAACGCATCGTGGAAATGGGATTTATCAAGGGACAGAAGGTGGAGGTATTGCTCAATGCTCCGCTGCAGGACCCCGTGAAATACCGCATCATGGGCTACGAGGTGTCGCTGCGCCATGAAGAGGCAGACATGATAGAGGTGTTTACCGACGAGACTGCACGAAAAAACGACGGCACCGGTGCTTCGGCTGACGGCAACACACAGCCGTCGCTGCCGGCAGACGAGCCGTACGGCAGCATCGGCAACGACGATGACGACGACAAGCGCTTCCGCACGATAAACGTGGCTCTGGTGGGCAATCCCAACTGTGGCAAGACTTCGCTCTTCAACTTTGCATCGGGGGCTCACGAGCGCGTGGGCAACTACTCGGGAGTTACCGTAGACGCTAAGGTGGGACATGCCGAATATTTCGGCTACCGCTTCAACCTCGTCGACCTGCCGGGCACCTACTCGCTCTCGGCTTACAGCCCCGAAGAACTCTATGTGCGCAAGCAGATTATAGAACAGACTCCAGACGTCATCATCAACGTCATCGACACGAGCAACCTCGAACGCAACCTGTATCTCACGACGCAGCTCATCGACATGCACATACGCGTGGTATGCGCACTCAACATGTATGACGAGACCGAGCAACGGGGCGACAACATAGACCACAAGAAGCTGAGCGAACTGTTCGGCGTGCCTATGGTGCCTACAGTCTTCACGTCGGGACGAGGCATAGAGGAACTGTTTAAGACGGTCATAAGAATGGTGGAGACAAACGAAGGCGATACGCCCGACTTCAGACACATACACATCAATCACGGCAAACAGCTGGAGGAAAGCATCGGTCGCGTGCAGGACGAAATAATAAAGGATACGCAGATACGACACAGATACTCTACACGATACCTTGCCATAAAGATGATGGAACAGGACAAGGACAGCGAAAAGTTTATCAAGACACTGCCCAATGCCGACAAAATCATAGCAGTGCGCAACGCCGAAGCCGACAAGATAAAGGAGGAAACAAACGATGACTCGGAGACGGCAATGATGGATGCGAAGTACGGATTTATTCACGGAGCACTGCAAGAGGCAAAATATGAAACTGGAAAGAAGAAGGATACATACCAGATAACACACATGCTGGATGCCGTGATAACGCATAAATACTTGGGATTTCCAATCTTCATACTCATACTCTACGCCATGTTTCAGGTTACTTTCTCACTCGGACAGTACCCAATGGACTGGATAGATGCCGCTTTCGGATGGCTCGGCGACACCATAAGCCGGCTGATGCCCGAAGGAGCACTGCGCGACATGATAGTAGACGGAGCCATTGGAGGCGTCGGAGCAGTCATCGTCTTCCTGCCGCAGATACTCATACTCTACGCATTCATATCGTTTATGGAGGATTCGGGCTACATGTCGCGCGCAGCATTCATAATGGACAGGCTGATGCACACTATGGGTCTGCACGGCAAGTCGTTCATACCGCTGATAATGGGCTTCGGATGCAACGTGCCGGCAGTCATGGCTACACGCACGATAGAGAGCCGGCGCTCGCGACTGATAACGATGCTCGTGCTGCCGATGATGAGCTGCTCGGCACGACTGCCTATATACATTATGATAATAGGAACGTTCTTCGCCGTAGAATACAGGTCAACGATAATGATAAGCCTCTACGTCATAGGCATACTTCTGGCAGTATTGATGAGCCGACTGTTCAGCCGATTTCTCATAAAAGGCGAAGACACACCCTTCGTAATGGAACTGCCGCCATACCGCTTCCCTACGGCTAAGGCGATGATGAGACACACATGGGAGAAAGGAAAGCAATACCTGAAGAAGATGGGAGGCATCATCCTCGTGGCAAGCATCGTGGTATGGGCTCTCGGATACTTCCCGCACAACAGCGAACTGACCGTTCAGCAACAGCAGGAACAAAGCTACATCGGACGCATTGGAAAGACCATCGAGCCGGTGTTTAAGGCTCAGGGATTTGACTGGAAGCTCGACGTGGGACTCATAGCAGGCGTTGGCGCAAAGGAGATTGTTGCCTCTACGATGGGCGTACTCTACTCTGCCGACGACAGTTTTGCCGACGACGACAGCTACAGCGACGACATGACAAAGTATGACAGGCTGCGACAGAAGATGGAAGCCGACGGCATAACGCCGCTGACGGCATTCTGCTTCCTGCTCTTTGTGCTGATATATTTCCCATGCATTGCCACCGTTGCAGCAATAAAAAACGAGAGCGGCTCGTGGAAATGGGCTCTGTTCGCAGCATTTTACACGACGGCACTGGCATGGATAGTTAGCGCGGCGGTCTACCAGATATTCAAATGACACTGCAAAACATTATAGTTATCATCGTACTTGCACTGTGCGCAGCATACATTGCAAGGAAAATCTACAACGCATTCAACAGCAACGACTGCGGATGTGGCGGCTGCAAGGACTGCCCGTTCTACACCGACGGAGGATGCAATGCCGACAAAAATAAACACAAAAACATGTGTTCTAAATAAAAAACACTGAAAAAATTTGGTTAGTACGAATTAAAAACGTACCTTTGCATCCGCAAATCGAAACGGTGCCTTGGATGAGTGGCTTAGTCAACGGTCTGCAAAACCGTCTACGGCGGTTCGAATCCGCCAGGCACCTCACAACAACAGTCGCAGAGAAACATACTTCCTGCGACTGTTGTTGTTTATTTATAATCCCCAAAAATTATTTCCTTCATAATGTCGACGCTAATCCCGCGCCTCATGTCGGAATAAGTTTTTATTGCGAATTTACTGTTTCATCAGTGCTGCAATAGTGTCTTCCACACGGCGCACCGTAGTGTATGGCAGCGACAGTTCATCGGCATCGGGAGCACCCATATACACCTTGTCGTTGCGGTAGAGCATATTGCTTTTCGTCAGTTCACGCGCAGAGAAGTGGTATTCGCGCACATCGGTGTCGAGAAAGAGCTGGTGTATGTTTGTCTCATTTACTCCGCAACCTGCCAGAATGGCTATTCTGCCGTCTGCCTGACGATACAGTTCAGCCAGCAATGGCGCTCCCTGCGGCGCCGTAGGCTGCTGTCCGGAAGTCAACACGCGGTCGAAGCCGAGCGTAACGAGCTGTTCGAGAGCCGTTTGCGGGTTGTTGCAGTGGTCGAAAGCACGATGGAATGTCGTCGCCATTCCTGCCGTATGGCTCATGAGAGTGGCATTCCTGTCCATGTCGATGTCGCCCTTTTCTGTCAAACATCCAAACACTACGCCGTCGGCACCAAGTTCTCTGGCAATGTCGATATCGGCAATCATGCGCTCCGTCTCCATGTCTGTGTAGAGGAAATCACCGCCGCGCGGACGTATGATGACATGCAGTCTGGTTGTCGTAAGCACTTTGCGAGCCGTCAATATCTCACCAAACGACGGCGTAGTGCCGCCTTCCGGTATTCCGGCACACAGTTCCACACGGTCTGCCCCACCCTGTTGTGCAGCCATGCAGCTCTCTACGCCATTGGCGCATATCTCTATTCTGAAATCGTTGCGTTGCAGCATGAGGGTCTAAACTATTCTTCAAAAAGATTGTCAATCTCGCTTATTTCGTCTTCATCGAACCACTTTGACAGTTTCGACTGAGCCTTCTCGCGCATCTCATCTGATACATTGTCCCATATTTTCTTTAGTGCAAAAGTCAATACGGCAAGGTCGTCACCAAGTCCCAAGATAGGGAATGCATCCGGAATGGCATCCAGCGGACTGATAAGATAGCCTAATGCTCCGAGAATAAGGGCTTTGTCTTTCATCGAAACGCTCTTGCTCTGAAGACTGTAGTAGAGTATCAGAGCTGCATAAACAAGCTTGGAGCCTGCACGCTTTGCTATCTTTGATATCTTTTCGGCAAAGGCTTTTGTCGAAAAATTGTCCTTATAGGACATAAATTCAGGTAAATCCATTGTTCGAGTCTCCTATATATTAATGTATATAAGCATCGTTCGTCTGCATCGACAAACGCTATAACAATGCAAAAGTAATATTTTTTTTGAAATAACCAAACATTATTTTGTGTGATATTGGCATTTTTCGTAATTTCGCAGGGAATTATTTATTTTATTGAATTATGAGCAACGAAAAGAGAATAGAAGTGAAAGACCGCGAATATGTTTATGCCATTCGCAGGAAAATAGCCGAGCACCGTGCCGACAAATCGTTTCCGAAACCAGAAGACTTCAACGTTACGGAAGACATAGTAGACGACTATTTGTATGAAGTGATGGACGGTCCGCAGAGTATCGAGGAGCAAAAGAAGGTTTATACTCGCTACGGCATTTGCTTTGTAGTGCCCATTGCCATCGTTGCTCTTATGAAACAGTCGATGCAGAACTTCATCATTGGCGTTGCGGCAGGCCTTCTTATGTGCGGCTGTTACTATCTGCTGCACCGTACGATGCGCAATTTCAGAATGAAAAAGCTTGCCAACAGCGGTGTTGTGGAATATATCGAAGCCATAGAAAACTTCTGATTTTTCTCATAAAAAGCGGAAAGCAGTGTCTCTGTAAGCCGGGTTCTGTTCCGACAAAGCCTCTCGGCAAAGCCGGCATCTGCCATTTATCTAGGTTGCAAGTCGCCCTGCAACTCAAGCGTTCTACCCTCCGTCGCATGCACAGCCATACGGCTCCGCAATTCGGGCGGGCACCCTCTGTCGACGGTTTACATGAACTTGCAGCCTCCAGCAGGCACAGCCCAATGATCACCCATTGGCTGGTGGTCTCTTACACACACCTTCTCACCCTTACCCCATGCAGCAACACATGGTGTCGCCGTCGTTGGGGCGGTCGTTTTCTTCTGCCTTAACCCACTGTCGCCAGCAGCTTCCATTTTCAGAAGTGGAGTTCCCTGCGCTGCCCGGACTTTCCTCTCGCGACGCGAAATGTCGCCAGCGGCAGAACGAAACACTGCGTTCCGACCCTGCAAAGGTACATAAAAAACTATAAATTACGAATATAAACGAATGTAAAAATCTGCTCTCACGCGCTTAAAGGCAGTTAATAACACCTTTCCGAGAGTTAAATAGGAATAAAAATGAGTGCCAAAATGGCAGATTAACACATTTTGCGCCTAAATTTGCATCCATCATTTATGAGTCCGCACCGCTGACAAAACGTCGGAAAGAGGACAAAACATAAACTAAAAGAAAAGAAAACAGGTAAAAACAACAAACAATTATAAACATAAAAACAAAAAGAAAATGAAAACAACAACAAAGCATTTACTTGCAGGACTCTGCTTCGGAGCAGTAATGTTCGCAACAGGCACGTTCATAACCACTCACGCTGCCACACCACCAACAGGACAAGTAGACCTCACATACGCCGCTGAGAAATCGCTGCCGGCAGTGGTACACATTAAATATGTACAAAACTCGAAGACCAAAACGGTTGAGGTGCAGGACCCGTTTGCCGATTTCTTCGACCCATTCGGATTCTTCGGCAATCCCGGTGGCGGCGGCACACAGAAGCGCCAGATACAGACTCCAAAGAAAACTGCCACAGGCTCGGGCGTAATCATATCTAAAGACGGCTACATCGTAACCAACAACCACGTCGTAGAGGGTGCCGACGAACTGACCGTAACACTCAATGACAACCGAGAATTCTCGGCACGCATCATTGGAAACGACCCTACTACCGACCTCGCACTGATAAAAATAGACGGTAAAGACCTGCCTACACTGCCTATAGGCGACAGTGAAAAACTGAAAGTGGGTGAATGGGTTATTGCAGTTGGCAATCCATTTGGATTCAACAACACTGTAACGGCAGGCATCATCAGCGCTAAAGCTCGTTCAATAGGAGCCAACGGTGTGGAATCGTTCATACAGACTGACGCTGCCATTAACGCCGGAAACTCTGGCGGTGCACTTGTAAACACACAAGGAGAACTCGTTGGCATCAATGCCATGATATTTTCGCTAACAGGCTCTTACACCGGTTACGGATTTGCAATACCGACAACCATAATGAACAAAGTCGTCGACGACCTCAAGCAGTACGGCACTGTGCAGCGAGCACTGCTCGGCATACAGGGCACCGACGTACACAAATACATCGACGGACAGAAAGAGAAAGACAAGGAAGTAGATCTCGGCACCAACAACGGCGTATATGTTGACAAAGTTGAAGACAACGGTGCTGCTGCCGATGCAGGCATTGCAGAAGGCGACGTAATAACGGCTATCGACGGAAAGAGCGTTACAAAGAAGGCAGAACTCATGGAGATTATGGCAAGCAAGCGTCCTGGCGACAAGGTGGAGATAAGCTACCTGCACAACAAGAAGAAGTACACCAAGAGCGTAACGCTGAAAAACGCACAGGGCAACACTAAGGTTGTGAAGAGTGCCGACCTCGACGTACTCGGAGCAAACTTCCGCGAAATAACCGATGCACAGAAGCAACAGCTCAGCATTAACTACGGAATTGAAGTTATGAAGGTTGAAGCCGGAGCCATGAAGCAAAGCGGAATAAACAAGGGATTCATCATCCAGAGCGTCAACAACCAGCCTATCCGCTCGCTCGAAGACATGGAGAAAGCCGTTAAGGAAGCATCAACGAGCAAAGACCCGGTACTCTACATAAAGGGTATCTACCCGACTGGAAAGAAGGGATACTTCGCCGTTGAACTGCAGCAGCAGTAAAAGCAAGCTGAAACAACGACGATACACCAAAGGCAGGCAGTGAAAACATCACGCCTGCCTTTGTTTTTTATATTGACTGTAACAGTGCTTTTAGTTTATGTTGCAGGAAATCAAATAATTGTTACCTAAGCAATGTCTGCGCGATGAGAGTCCGTTTCTGTGTCGGTCCTGAACTCCCCGCTTAGGAGACTTCTTGTCTGGCAACTTTATCATCATCTGTTACCAGTCTCATCTACCTCCGCGCACTGACAAAAAGTATAATCAATTTTCGCCCGTTTACTGCCGCGAGAATGCCCGCGAAAGTCGTCTCGAAATATTTTTCGGCAAATACGCGAGTATTTCGGCTTGTCGGATAAGTCGTTGGCTATCAGCATTTTGACACTGAAATACGGATTACAGGATTTTTACAAGCATCTTGTAATCCTATTACAGATACTCCGTCACACCGTTACAAACACTCTGTAACGATATGACTGCTAAGCCGTAACCGCGCGAAAACATGCAGTTTTCAGCCTCAAACATGCTCTTTGACGATTTTAGCACGCACGTTTCAGCACGATTTTTGCATATTTTCACAGTTTCATGGGCTGTTCCGCATCTATTTGGACAGTTTTTCCGTGTCAAAAATTTTCATCGTTTTTCGCCCCGAAAGAAAATCCAGACGAGTTTGGCACGGTTTTTGCAGGGGAAGAAAACATCAGCCATGAAGTCAACCATAACAGCTATGCAGAAACTGCTTAGTATGCGGTGTATCGACAAATATTTACGCATTTTTTTGTGTATGATGATTATTATTCGTATTTTTGCATTCGTTTTATATTAGTATATAACAATATGCAGAATAGCGAAAAGCATGCATTGAGAACTGGCGACGGACACAGCGGCTCCGCGATGTCGGCAGAGTTCATGGCAGAGCTTGTCGACAGCGTGCAGCGCGGCGACAAGGCGGCAGCGACAGCCCTCACTGAGGCATGTCGCGGTCTTGTGGTGAACGTAGCCAAGAGATTTCGCGGCAAGGGCGTGAGCATGGACGACCTCGTGGCTGAGGGCTGCTACGGCGTGCTGATAGCTGCCGAGCGTTTCGACAGCAGTCGCGGCACGAGCTTCACAGCGTATGCTTCGCGATTTGTAAGCAGTCGGATGAAGGCTGCAACAGCTGCAGAGGGCAAGAAGATGCGTTCGGCAGATGAACGTGGGCGCAACGGCCGCAGTCTGGCAGACGGACTGGCTACAGACGGTGCCGACACGATGGCTGCCGACGGACTGCCGGAGGCGATGACAGCATGTCTTGCCAAGCTCAGCGAGCGAGAGCGGCTGGTGCTGACGGCAGTATATGGTTTCGGCAGCCGCCAGATGACGTTTGCTGAGGCTGGCGAATGGCTCGGAGTGTCGCGCGAGAGAGCAAGGCAAATATGCCGCAAGGCCATGAGGCGACTGCGCAGGATAGCTCGCGACGCAGGACTGACCGACTTTAGATGAAACTTTCAGCACCTGCACCATTGATAAAATTGATAGTTGTTTATTAAAAATATATTTGACAGATGAGACGTAAGCTGACGTTACTGTTGTTGGCGCTGACAGTCTTTGCGCTGACGACGGAGGCTAAGGGACGGCTGGAGAAACGCATGTTTATCTATGGCTTTGCTTCCTCGTTTAAGGATTCTACGGTTTATTTCACCGACGTAATGGAGGTGGGAAACGTATGGGTTGAAGACAAAAACGGTTTTGTGCTCAACCGTGCCGACTACTCGCTGCAACTGCGCGACTACCTGTCGGGCATGGGCAAGGCAGACATGGTTGCACTGGTAGTGTTCGACAACAACGAGAAAAAAATACAGAAGAAATATGCACGCCTGAAGAAAAGATATGCCGAAAACAAGAAAAAGAAATACAACGTAGAAACCATAGGCAAGCAGTCGTTTTCATTCAAGACCGTTGACACAGAAATGACGGAAATGAAAATGAAAGACAAGCAGAACAAGACTGCAAAGAAAACAAAGAAAAACGATGAAGGCAAGTAGCAACTATTTCAGAATAGCAGACTTCCTCGTCAACATCAGCTTTGCAGAATCGAAATACAACGGCATTCACCTGATACCGTCATTCAGTGCATTCGCCACAGAAGCATGTGCCGAGCCACTACTCTTCACACTGACGGTTGACGACACTGTAAAGCCTGTGGCAAAAGAGGAAAGAGAGCGCATCAGACGCTTCGACACAGGCAACGGCGAGACTGTCGTCGACAGACTGAAAGACGGCGGCTACCAGTTCATCATCAAAGACCTGAACAACAAGGAATGCAGCCTGATGATAGCAGACAGCCATTTCACATGCTGCCGCTGCGCACTGAACGGCAACTACGACATGAGATGCTTCGGACTGAACAATGTACTGATGCTGGCGTTTGCTTTCTCTGCATGCTTCAAGAAAGCATTGCTCATACACGCTTCACTTGTAAGACACGATGGCTACGGCTATGCCTTCAACGCCAAAAGCGGCACGGGAAAATCCACGCAGGTAAGCCTATGGCTCAGACACATACCCAACTGCGACCTCATGAACGACGACAACCCCGTGATACGCATGATAGACGGCAAACCATACATATACGGAAGCCCGTGGAGCGGCAAGACACCATGCTACAGAAACACGAAGGCACCGCTGGGCGCCATAACGCGCATAGACAGGGCTAAGGAAAACAGCATAGAGGAACTGTCGCCGACAGAGGCTTTCGGCTCGGTGCTGACATCATGCTCGACGATGAGATGGGACGGAGAAATATTTGAAAACATATTCCAAGCAGTCAGGGAAGTGATAGAAACAACAAAAATCTATACGCTCCACTGCCTGCCAAACAAAGAGGCTGCCATAATATGCAATCAGAAAATAAAGATAAAAACAACATAAAATCAACGGAAAGGAAACTGCCGTCAAAGGTTGTCATACCAGAAATCGTAAAGCTTGTCAACGATGGCTACAACGTAACACTGCTGCTGCGAGGCAGAAGCATGCGCCCATTCCTTGAAGACGGACGCGACAAGGCTTTGCTGACAAAGGTGGACAACCCAAAAATAGGCGACCCAATACTGGCAGAAGTGAGACCAGATTTCTACGTCCTGCACCGCATAGTCGGCATCGACGGCGACAAAATAACGCTGAGGGGAGACGGAAACATAGGATGCGAATACTGCAAAAGAGAGGATTTCAGGGCATCGATAGTAGGTTTCTACCGAAAAAACCGCACATCACTCGACCGCATAGACGGCTGGAAATGGAAGACCTACTCGTGGCTGTGGATGACACTGAGCCCCATAAGACGCTATTTGCTGGCTTTCCACAGACGAATATGGCTGAAAATATTCCCACCAAAAATAAATAATAAGTTTACCAATATAAATGAATATCAGATATGAAAGCAAAAGAAGGTTTTAAGATACGCGAAGTTTGCGGAGAAAAAATCATTGTAGCAGAAGGTGTAAACAATATAGACTTCAGCAACATCATAAGCATGAACGACAGCTCTGCCTATCTGTGGGAGAGCTTGGGAGGCAAGGATTTCACCTGCGAAGACATGGCTAACCTACTCACAGACAGATATGAAGTGAGCTATGAACAGGCACTGGAAGACTCAAAGCGACTGGCAGAACTTTGGAACAGCGCCGGAATAATTGACAAATAGATATGGCGGCAGAATAATTTAGGAATAGATTTATCTGCGAAAACATATAAATAAAAAAGGCATACCTATCTGAACGGCATGCCTTTTTATTATTGTCGCAATCAGCGCACATTGACGCTTATGCCTGATGTTCCTCTTCCGGAGTGATGAGCTTATAGCCCTTGCCGTGAATATTGATGATTTCTATCTGGTCGTCATCCTTCAGATGCTTGCGCAGCTTAGTGATATAAACATCCATAGAGCGCGCGTTGAAATAGTTGTCGTCAATCCAGATAGTCTTCAGGGCAAAGTCGCGCTGCAAAATCTCGTTGGCATGAGAGCACAGAAGTGCAAGCAACTCGTTCTCCTTCGTAGTCAGCTTTGTCTGCTTGTCGCCGATGATAAGCAGCTGCTTCTGTGTGTCGAAAGTAAACTTACCGATGTTGTAAAGAGTAGCTTCCTTGCTCTTCTTGCCACGAACACGGCGCAGGATTGCCTCAACACGCATGACAAGCTCCTCCATAGAGAACGGCTTTGTGATGTAGTCGTCAGCACCCAGCTTGAAACCTTCAAGTATATCTTCCTTCAACTGCTTTGCAGTGAGGAATATGATAGGTATTTCTGCATTTGCAGCCCTTATTTCCTTTGCAAGCGTGAAGCCGTCTTTCTTAGGCATCATGACATCAAGCACGCAGATGTCGAACTTTGACTTCAGGAAAGCCTTATAGCCAGCCTCACCATCGGGACATAACTCTGCCGTGTAACCCTTTGCCTGCAGATACTCGCGAAGCAACATACCCAAGTTCTCATCGTCTTCGCACAACAAAATTTTCAATGTCTCTTCCATAATAAAAATATTTTAGTTAATAATTAAATTTACTTGCTCACTATCTTTGGCAGCGAAATAATGAAACTCGTTCCTTTTCCATATTCGCTCTCAACCTTTATCTCTCCTCCGTGCAGGTCTACAATCTTCTTAACGTATGCAAGACCAAGTCCAAATCCCTTTACATCGTGGACATTGCCTGTATGGACGCGATAGAACTTCTCAAAGATTTTCTTCTGGTTGTCCTTCTTTATTCCTATACCGTTGTCCTTTACCGAAAGATACAGGCGCTCATTGTCGTTCCACGTGCTCAGCACAATATTTAGAGGACCGTCCGGCTTACGGTATTTTATGGCATTGTCCATCAGATTGAAGATGACATTAGTGAAGTGTACTTCGTCAACGTATATCGCCGAATCGACAGCTCCTATGTCCTGCATTATGCGACCTCCCGTATGCTCAACCCTGAGAGCAAAACTGTGGGCAGCATTCTCTACCATCTCGTTTATGTCGAGTTCCTTTTTCTTAAACACGGCATTCTTCCTGTCGAACATAGACATCTGCAATACTTTTTCTACAAGGAAGCGCAGTCGCTTCGTATCATCGTTGATGACTCCTCCAAGATGCTTCAGCGTAGTTTCATTCTTCGCTATGGCATCGTCGTTGAGCATCTGTGCTGCGAGTGATATGCTTGAAATAGGAGTTTTCAGCTCATGGGTCATGTTGTTGATGAAGTCGTTTTTCATCTCCGTATAACGTTTCTGACGGAACACCGTTACAATGGTGAATATAAACGTTATCATCAGTACCAACGTGAAGACTACCGACGGTATCATGAACCTTACGCTTGAGAAGATATATTTATACATGTCGGGGAAATGTATCTTCACTTCTCCCATCTTTGCCAGCGGGTCGTTGCGAAACAAAACCTGACTGTATGTAACTTCACTGCCTTCGTCTGAATAATCCGGACAGCGGTAAACCTCACGCCCGTCTTGCGTTGTAACCACAAAATGATAAGGTATGTTGATACCGTTGTTCATCAGTTCCGCCTTCAAGTCCTGGTCTAACAGCTTGAAGTTTATGCGTTCCTTCAATGGCTTGTTAGATGCAGAATATAGAATGGAATACACGACCTCGTCTAAAAGGGCTTTCTGATATATATATCTGTTTCTCACGATTTCCTGCATTGACTTGCTTGTCTCCGAAATAGACTGCTTGTCGTTGCGGACTATCATACCCTTCGGCATCGTGGAAGGCTTGCGCATCGTCGTCCTAAGTTCAAAATCAGACAAGCTGCTGCTGTCTATCTCTATGCTGTCGCCCTTATGCAACGCTCCGTTGTCAGCATTCTCACTACCAGACTTACTGCTGTTTGCCTTACGCTTAGAGTTGCGCTCCACCTGATTTATATCTTTTTCCAGAAAACGAAGTGTCTCATTGAGTTCCAGATTGCGCGATGCCTGATACAAAGAGCGATTTACAGACTCGTCGAACTGCTCACGCTTCATATCGACCATCTCGTCAATATACTTTAGCTGCAGATATAACAGGGCAAGAAAAGAAAGCCCCATTATTGTTGAAATTATCCAAATCGTCTTCTTTTTCATATATGCAAAGGTAGAAATTTAACTTAATTCATTAACACAATAATGTTAATAAAGAAAACATATTACACATATTTTAACTAAATAAGATGTTATAATTTAATAATTATACACTTAAACAAGGTTTAAGCATATAGATTATGACGATAAGATATAAGCATAGGGGATGTACATGCAGTACATCCCCGATTTCGTATTCAAACGCTTTTTATCTTATTTCTTAACAACAGCAGTTGATTTGCCTGTCGTGTTATCTTTCAAGATATAAACGCCTGCCTTCAAGTTATCTATGGCATTTTTGTCATTAGCTACCAGTCTGCCGTCAGCAGCATATATACTTATATTCTCACTTTCAACCGTAAGACTTTCTATTCCTGTTATGCTAACTGTATTCGACATTGGAGATTCTATGTCCGGACTATAAAGTACTGACACATTATATATATGTTCACCTTCCGGAACATTTTTGTCTGTATAGCTTACTTCATTTGGTCCTATCGTTGACATCAATTCTCCGTCGCGATAGATACGATATCCAATTATTGACATTGCATCGCCCTCTCCACTCGGAGTAGCATTGCGATATGTGATATCGTCAACAACAACGACAAACTTGTTGGCAGATGTATGGCGAAGTGCAAAGAACATCGTTCCGTAAGGCAATGTTACTGTACGCTCAGTCCATTTATCATCGACTTGATTGATTGTTGTCAGCAAGCGGTAATCTGCCCAGTCAACATCTTCAGTGGCATATCTCACCTCTATTGTTTCAGGCGTATAGTTCTTGTTGAAGAGCTTAGTCCAGAAAGTAATTGTCTGCTGCGAGCGGTCGAGTTGTGGCGAAACAAGCCAGTTATCACTTTCCACTACGCCTCCAAATATTTCAGATCCGAATGCCGCCATATACTGCTTTCCAGAATGAGGAGCATAAATATCAGCCGATGCAGCATCTGCTCCATTGAAGTCGAAAACACTTTCCGGCTTGAATACCTGCCATGCCATAATTCCAGTTGCATTTGGATAACTGTCATGGTTTGCAAACGTGAAAGTATGAATACCATCTGCATCCCACATGAACCAGTCGCCTATCATTCCATATTCACTGCTGAGGTCAATGCCACCAGTAGAGAATGGCTCATATACTGTCTCATCGTCAAAGTCTTCCGTTACAACTGTTCCAAGCTGATAAAGGTCTGGCTTATTCCATGAAAGCGTAATATCACTCTCTGTTCCGTCTATACTTACGTTAACAGTTGGTACGGCGTTTGGTATAATCTCAATGACTGCATTAGCCTCATTGTCGTTTTCTATCTCGTCTTCTGCATAATTTACCAATGCCTTAACCTTGAGTTCATCACCCTCATTTATTGCTGGCGAATAGCTGTAGTTCAGTGTCTGAGTTCCAGTTTTTGCAGTAAGCGCTTCAGTGGTGAATGTCTTTACCAATGCATCGTTTACAAAAATATCAACTGTCTGACCTGCTTCGATGTCTTTCACACCAGTATTTGCAATATTAACCTCTATGACAGCTGGATTTTGAACAATTACTTCTGATGGTACAGACATTGTCAAAGCAATGTTATGGTCTATTACGTCTTCTATCTGTATGTTGTCAAGATAAACGAATTGATATACATCGTTAGCTATAAAATGCAATTTCAGTATGGCATATTTCTCGCCTACAAGCTGGCTGAGGTCTACTGATACTTTGTTCCAATCACAAGGTGTCAGTTCTGAAAGATTAACAGAATAGAGTTCTATGTCAGGTGCTCCTGTCTGTCCAACATTAGCTTCAACCTTAACAGTAACATTACCCTCAAATCCTGCAATGTCGCCAGGATGTACGTCGAATGTAAGAACAGGTTTCTTAACTGCTTGGAATGAAATCTTTTCTGTGTTAATCCAGTTCTGGTCGCCAATGTTCATTGACATATAGGCAAGTGCACTATTGTCTCCATCTGATGATAATTCATCAATAAGATCCATTTCTGAGTTACCCACAGCCTGTGTCCATATAAAGTTGTCAGTTCCATTACTGCTTGAGAAAGACTCACGATATGGCATCTGGGTTGGCTTGCCAGCGATGAGCATACCTATAGCCACGTCGCCTTCGCCAGCCTTGTTTTCAGCAGATACAACCAGATATTCTGTTCGTGCAATACCGTTGTCAATATTCAAATCGCTTGATGTTACTGTCGGCTCATTTACCTCGTCTATCTGTTCACCTATCTTGCCGTCAATCACATTGTATATTTTATAATACAACTTTTCTACATTTACAAATCCACCATTTGCTCCTATCGTTACAGGATCCCATGTTGCCGTAGCTGTGTTATCGCCGTTGTCAACCATTTTCATATTCTCCGGGCGAGCAGGTATATCTTCTCCTATATACTTGGAAATAGTTGCCGGCAGACTTTCGCCATATGTGCCGTATGTCTTAACTGTCCAACTATAAGTACCTACATTAGGAAGCATATCTTCTAAAGACACCTCAATACCCGTTGACGGATCAGAAATGTTGTAGGAAATCTCCTTTATCATCTCGCCGTCACGATATACATTTACTTTGTCTATCTGCGTCAAAGAGCCTCCACCTATAGTCTTTGTCGGTGTCTTGAACTTAACTGTGGCCTTTGCTGCGCCTGCCATATCAGGAATTACTGTAAAGTCGGTAACCTTGTCTGGGGCATTCAGGTCGCGTCCGTTGTCTACTGTTATGTCAGTAACATAAAGTGTGAATGAGTTAGGATTACTTACGGCATGGAAGCCAACATATATGTCCATGTCTTCCGTTGCCTTTATGTTGTATTCAAACTCAGTCCACTGGTTACGTTCCGTCTTTATCTCTGTCTTCGTAAGCAAGGTATTTTTCATATCCGCTACTGTCTGTCCTGTACCCCACTTTACTTCCAGCGCCTCCGGGTAGAAAGGACCACGACTTGCAGCCTTAAACGTTAGCGTGTACATTCGCCCGCCGGGAAGAGTTATTTTTGGGGTTATGAGCCAGTCATCTGCAAAGTTTGTTGCGTGAGTATTATACCTTGCGCACGTCTTCTGTTCTCCTGTTGCCAGTTCCCAAGTCTTGTCATCTTCATTTGAGTTTACCACTACGAAGTTTCCAAAGCCTGCTTCGTTGGCAAAATCCTCAAAGTAGATGTTGTCTCCTTGTTCTTTCTTTGCAGACTTATGTACTGCGTTCTGCTGTTTGCTGATGCTTGTCAACTGTGCATTCAACCTGAAATCATTACGATTTCCAACACGTTTTACCGTTCTGTCGAAAGCCTTTGCTTGTCTCTCGTTATCACTTGTCTGGGCAGAAAGATCTATGTTTCCGCCAACAAGAAATGCGGTAAGAGAACCAAATAAAAGTAAATTTCTAATTTTCATGATAAAAAAATTTAGTTAATTTCATGTGGAAGTGTTTTGGATTTTTATAAGTATTTGTAACATAGACAGAAACAAATACACCCCGAAGTTGAAAGGTACAAAAAAGTGCAATTGTCGATTT
>OMZM01000011.1 GCA_900315545.1 uncultured Prevotella sp. | reverse complement strand
GCAGACGCATGCGAATTTTGGGCGTATTTTGCCCCTCAGATTTCGGAAACGGGTTTCGCGGGCATTCTCGCGACAGTAAACGGGCGAAAATTGATTAGTGTTTCGTCTGCGCGGAAACAAGTCTCGCACGGCATGATTATAGTGGCGTGGAACGAAAATAACTGTCGTAATTATTGGCGGTGTCGGCAAAAAACAATACTTTTGTATATGTTTTTCCGACGAAACAAGAGCATAACCACAAACGAAACGCAGATATGATACCGATGACATCTGCCCGAGAAATAGAAAACTACATGAAGTCGCTGCGCAACGACGGGCAACGCCGCGTGCTGATGAGCTTCTTCAAGACGGGCAAGGGCGAATATGGCGAGGGCGACGAGTTTCTGGGACTGAGGGTGCCGCAGACCCGCCAGATAGTGAAAATGGCTGCCGGCACCGACCTGAGCGAAATACCTCTGCTGCTCAACAGCAAGTGGCACGAGGTGCGACTGTGCGGACTGCTGCTGCTCGTCGACCTGTTTCAGGCTGCTGCAAAGCGACGGCTGACAGACGACGAGGAAGCCATAAGGCAGCGCGACAGCATAGTGGAACTGTACCTCAGACACTCGCAGCAGGCTAACAACTGGGACTTGGTTGACCTGTCGGCACCAAAAATCTTGGGACACTGGCTGCTCCTGCCCACCAACATGACGGCAGAAAGCCACAGCAGCGGCGATGAACGCATGCTGAAGCAAGACATCGTAGACCGTCTTGCCGACAGCACCAACCTCTGGCAGCAGCGCATCAGCATGGTATGCACATGGAAAACCACGCAGCAGGGCGACGCCTCGTGGTGCCTGCGCTATGCCGAGAAACACCTGCACCATACGCACGACCTCATGCAGAAAGCCGTCGGATGGATGCTGCGCGAGATGGGCAAGCGCGTAAGCACAGACCTGCTGCGCGACTTCCTGCAGCAGCACGTCGCCACCATGCCGCGCACGACACTGCGCTACGCCATAGAGAAACTTTCGGAAGAAGAACGCCGCCACTGGATGTCGGCATGAATAAACGAAAAACAAAATGAAGACGATAAGGAAACGGATAGCATACGGAGAAAAAATAAATGAGGGCTGCAGCCCTCATTTATTTTATGTTGTGTGTACTTTGCCTACATATATCCGAGCCAGCGGAGTATGTCGTTGAGGTTGGCAACGACCATCAGCAGTATCAGTATGCCGAAACCTATGTACTCCGCCCATACCATGAACTTGTCGCTCGGTGTCTTGCCCGTTATCATCTCGTAGAGCAGGAACAGCACATGGCCTCCGTCGAGCGCCGGAATAGGCAGTATGTTCATGAAAGCGAGTATGATAGACAGGAATGCTGTCATAAGCCAGAAGAGCTGCCAGTCCCACTGTGCAGGGAATAGACTTCCTATTGCTCCGAATCCTCCGAGCGACTTGGCTCCGTCGGACGAGAAGAGATAGCGCATGTCGCCTACATATCCACGCAGCGTGTTCCATCCGTATTTCACTCCGGCAGGCAGGCTTTCCATGAACGAATATGTGCGGTGGGTCTCCTTGTAGTAGGTTAAGAGGCTTGTACGGTTCACTCCGAGCCTGAGATCGGGTGTCAGTATCATGTCTACGGTGTCCACCTCGCTGCTGTTCTTCTTGCTGTATGCCACCGTTACGGTGCGTGTTCTCATCGAGTCAGCCTCGTTTTCGGCAGCCGTCATAACGTCAGACAGTCGGCTCATCTCATAGTCAAAACTGTTCCATGAGTCAATCTCGTTGCCGTTGATAGCCATTATCTTGTCTCCCTTTTGCATTCCAGCCTTAGCAGCCGGAGTACCGGGCACCACGCTGTCTATCTCTGCCGGTATGAACGGACGTGCGAAAGCAGGCTGCGTCTTCAGCATTTCGAGCAGGTTGAGGTGCTGCTGCATGTCGATGCCGACTATCTTTCCGTCGCGTCTGACGTCGATGCGGTCGGCGTCAGCCATAGCTCGGTAGACGTCGATGTCGAACTTGTCGAAGGTGCGCTTGTCTGTTCCCACAAGCATATCGCCGTCCTGGAAGCCGAGAGCCTTAGCCTCTGAGTTGAACTTCATGCCCATAGTCATGTCTTTGGTAGATATGTATGTATCGCCCCATGTGTACAAAACCATAGCATAGATGAACAGTGCGAGCAGGAAATTGACAAGCACTCCGCCAATCATTATCAGCAGTCGCTGCCATGCGGGCTTAGCCCTGAACTCCCACTTCTGCACCGGCTGCTGCATCTGCTCGGTGTCGAAACTCTCGTCTATCATGCCCGATATCTTGCAATAGCCACCCAGCGGCAGCCAGCCTATGCCGTAGGTCGTGTCGCTTTTCTTGGGTTTCCACTTGAAAATGCTTCCGTCCCACTTCCAAATACTTGGGTCGAAGAAGAGATAAAACTTTTCAACTCTTACTCCAAAGAGTTTTGAGAAGAAGAAATGTCCGCCTTCGTGCAGCAGTACGAGCAGAGAGATGGCGAGTATGAATTGTAGCAGTTTAATTAAGAATATTTCCATTTTTGTATGTCGTTATTTATGTTTGTGCTTATTATAATAGTTCTTCCGCCACGCGGCGAGCCTCCCTGTCGGATGCTATCAGCTCGTCGTAGGTCGGCGTCTTGATATATGTACAGGTGTCCATAGCCTGCTCTATAATCTCGCTCATCCTGAGAAAGCGGCATCGGTCCTCAAGAAAAGCCTTGTTGACTATCTCGTTTGCCGCATTCATAATGCACGGAATGTTTCCCCCCTTGTCGATAGCCTGATATGCGAGAGCCAGACATCTGAACTTCTGCATGTCTGGTTTGAAGAATTCGAGCGGCTGCTTGAAGAGGTCGAGCCTGTCAGCCTTGATGCTCAGACGCTCCGGAAACGAGAAAGCATACTGTATCGGCAGGTGCATGTCGGGCACTCCCAACTGCGCCTTTACGCCTCCGTCTACATACTGTACGGCGCTGTGAACGATAGACTGCGGGTGTACGAGCACCTCTATCTTGCTCGCCGGCACTCCGAACAGCCAGCGCGCTTCTATCACTTCAAAGCCTTTGTTCATCATCGTGGCACTGTCTATGGTTATCTTTGCCCCCATAGTCCACGTCGGATGCTTGAGCGCGTCGGCTTTAGTTACGCTCTGCAACTGCTCCATAGTGTACTTTCGGAACGGTCCTCCCGAAGCCGTGAGCAGTATTTTCTCTATCTCGTTGGCATCGTCGCCTACTATGCTTTGGAAAATGGCAGAGTGTTCGCTGTCTACAGGCAGTATCGGCACATGGTTCTCCTGTGCCAGCCGGCATATCAGCTCGCCAGCCACGACGAGCGTTTCCTTATTAGCCAGGCATATCTTCTTGTGTGCCTTTATGGCGCTTATGGTAGGTCTGAGCCCTGCAAATCCCACCATTGCCGTCAGCACCATGTCTATCGGGTCAGCCTCAACGATTTCCTCGAGAGCCTTGTCGCCTGCATATACCTTTATGTCGGGCTTGTCTGCAAGCAGTTCTTTCAGCCTGCCGTAGTGTTGTTCGTTGGCTATTACTACGGCTGCTGGGCTGAACTCGTGTGCCTGTTTGGCAAGCAGTTCGACCTGATTGTTTGCTGTCAGCGCATATACCTCATATCTGTCAGAGTGTTCCCTGACGATATCGAGCGCCTGAGTGCCTATCGAGCCTGTCGAGCCGAGTATGCAAATTTGCTGTTTCATATATTCTTTTATCCTTTTTTCTATATCAGTCCTTCGGGCAGAGTCATGGTTATGACTTTTCCGTCGGTATCTATTTCCACTATGAAGTCGTCGGTGGCAGGTATAAGTATTTCGTTTCCGTCGTTTCCGTCGACCACGAAAAGCACGTTTGCCGTTGAGTCGTCGATGTCGGCTATCTTGCCTATGTTCTTTCCGCTTGTCCCGTCTGCTATGGTGTATCCTATGAGCATGGCGAGCGAAATCTCGTCGGCGTCGGTGTCGACGAGGCTTCTCGAGATGAAGACGTCGCAGTGTGTCAGTTCGCGTGCCTGCTGTTCGGTGTCGATGCCTTCAAACTTTACTATTGCCACCTCGTCGCTTCGGAATCGGTATTCCTCCATGAAGAACGGCACGAGTATGCCTTCTGTCTCGAGCACGAGGTATTCGGCTTCTACCCGGTCGAAGGTGTCGTCGCTGAATTGCAGCGTTACTTCTCCCTTTATGCCGTGTGTCTTGCCTATGCGTCCTATGCGGAAAACTTCTTCGTGGGTTATCATACTGATGACTGTTTAGTCTTTTTGTTACTAACTGTCGACTCTTTCTATGTGTGCTCCGAGAGCATTCAGTCGTGCCTCTATGTTCTCGTAGCCTCTGTCTATCTGTGCAATGTTGTCTATTCTGCTTACTCCCTGTGCGCTCATGGCAGCTATCAGCAGTGCTATGCCGGCACGTATGTCGGGGCTGGTCATGCGCTGTGCCCTCAGTTTTTTCTTTCTGTCGTGTCCTACAACCACTGCCCTATGCGGGTCGCATAGTATTATCTGTGCTCCCATGTCGATTAGTTTGTCGACGAAGAATAGTCGGCTTTCAAACATTTTCTGGTGTATCAGCACGCTGCCCCTTGCCTGTGAAGCCACCACAATGAGCACCGATATGAGGTCGGGAGTCAGTCCGGGCCATGGGGCATCGGCGAGTGTCATTATCGTTCCGTCTATAAATGACTCTATGACGTAGTGTGTCTGTTTCGGCACCACTATGTCGTCGCCTTCGATGTGCATCTTCACGCCCAGTCGTCTGAACGTGTCGGGTATGATGCCCAGTTGCCTTACGGCTGCATCTTTTATTCTGATTCCTTCTCCCACCATAGCCGCCATTCCTATGAATGAGCCTACTTCTATCATGTCGGGCAGCACTCGGTGTGTTGTTCCGTGCAGGCTTTTCACTCCGTTGACTGTCAGCAGGTTTGAGCCGATGCCCGAAATGTCTGCTCCCATGCCGTTCAGCATGGTGCAGAGCTGCTGTATGTATGGTTCGCATGCAGCGTTGTAGATGGTCGTTGTTCCTTCTGCGAGCACAGCAGCCATGATGATGTTAGCCGTACCCGTAACCGATGCCTCGTCGAGCAGCATGTAGCATCCTTTCAGTTTGCGTGCCGCTATCTCGTAGACGTCTCGTCCTTCTATGTGGCTGAACTTTGCTCCGAGCTTGCTGAAGCCCAGAAAGTGTGTGTCGAGTCGTCTTCTGCCTATCTTGTCTCCTCCTGGCTTTGTTATGACGGCACGGTGGAATCGTGCCAGCAGCGGACCTATCATCAGCACGCTGCCCCTGAGCGAGGCGCATTTCTTTACGAAATCGTCGCTCTGCAGGTAGTCGAGGTTGAGGCTGTCGGCACAGAACGTGTAGTTGTTTGGCTTGTTTTTCTTAACCTTCACGCCCATGTCAGCCAACAGTTTTATCAGGTTGTTGATGTCGAGTATGTCGGGTATGTTGTCTATCGTAACCTCGTCTGGTGTCAGCAGTGTAGCCGATATCACTTCGAGAGCCTCGTTTTTTGCTCCCTGTGGTGCTATTGTGCCGCTCAGTGGGTGTCCGCCTTCTATTATAAATGATTTCATTCTTTCAGTTGTTTATCGTCTTTTTCGTTTCTTTTCAGCGTTTTCGTTGTTGCTGATTTTATCGAAACGGAACGTTTTCAGGTCTAGTTTTATTGCTCCGTCGGTCAGTCTTTCGATGTCGGCAGCCACCTTTTCGTTTTCCACCGAGCCGTGTCCCCACTGCACGAGGTTGCGTTTCATCTGGTTGGCAGTATGCTTCACGAGTTTGTCGCGAGCTTCTCCCGGCGGCATGGTCTTCAGTTTTTCCATCACTTCGAGCAGCATCTTGCCGTAGTGTCTGACGGCGATGCGGTTGTTCTGGTATGGCAGCGGCTCCGGCTTGGTGGCTATCTTCAGTGCCTTAGATACGTCGCACGGATAGTCGATGTCAAGCTGGAAGTTGCTCATCAGTGCCAGGTGGTCCCACAGTTTCTGCCTGTAGTCGGTGGTGTTGCGGCTCTGGCTGTCCTTACGTGCCATTATGTCGATGATTGTCTCGGCACAACGCTGTCGTTCAGCCTTATCAGGCAGGCTGACGGCATGGTCTACCATCTGCTGTATCTCTCTGCCGTATTCGGGCAGGATGAGTTTCTCACGCTGGGTGTTATAGTCTAATCCTTCTATTTCCATATAGTCGTATGTTTTATTGTCTACAGTAGTTTTTTCGGCATTTGTGCAACAAAGTCCTTCAGATAGTACGGCACGAAGTAAGCCACGTCTTCCGTTTCGCCGAGCGCTATGCGCTTTTCTGCCAGCGGAAACATCCACTTTGCCAGCGGCACTATGCCGTCGATGAAGCGTGCGTTGTGATGGCTTATGGCGTGCTTGCACTTCTCTGCTCCGTTGCCGAAGAAGTATATCTTGTGCTTGTCGAGCAGTTCTCTGTATGTCGTTTCGTCCACCACGTCTGCCTGTATGTCTCTTACAGGTCGCAGCGCTCTGTCGAAGACCTCTGCATATACTTCCATGCGTCGCGCGTCTATCATCGGGCATAGCAGCGCGTCGTCTTCTATCTCTTCGTTGAAGAGCAGCACTGGCACGCACATCAGCTCCAGAGTCTTTACCGACAGCAGCGGAACGTTCAGTCCGTAGCATATTCCCTTAGCCATCGACACGCCTATGCGCAAGCCCGTGTATGAGCCTGGACCGCTGCTGACGGCTACGGCATCGAGGGGTATGGCATGGCTGTCGATGAACGACAGGGCTTCGTCTGCGAACACTCCGAGCTTCACGGCATGGTTAGGACCTTCGCGGTCGGTCTGCTCATATATGCACTTGCCGTCTTCGCTCACTGCCACTGAGCAGACGTCGGTGCTGGTTTCTATATTAAGTATGCAAGACATTTCTGTTTTATTTATTCTAAATAAAGTGCAAAGATACGATTAAGTGAGAACAATACAAAATAAAACGTCAAATTTTTGACTTATCTGTCGTCTCCCTGCAAAAACCGTGCCAAACTCTTCAGGATTTTCATCCGAGCCGAAAAATGATGAAAAATTTTGACAGAGGAAAAGTCTCCAAATAGAATTTTTACAGCCTCTGAAAATGCTAATTTGTGTTAATTTCGAGGTCGGCGATAAGTGTTAAAAATGTCAAAGAGCATGTTTGAGGCGCTTATTTGTGTATTTTGGCTTGCGAAATATTGTGTCTGAAAGCCCCAAACACTATGTTTGGCAGCCTCAAACACACTGTTTGACAATCTCAAACATGCTCTTTGACATTTTTAACACTTGAATTTCCTGCATAAAAGGCTTATATTTGCAGGAATTTTGGGCGTATTTTGCCCCTCAGATTTCGGAAACGGGTTTCGCGGGCATTCTCGCGACAGTAAACGGGCGAAAATTGATTAGTATTTTTCCGGCACGCAAGAGCCGTTTCACATCAAATTTTTAAATACTTGCATCCGATTTTCCTGAAATAATTTTGTCAATTCCCAACATAATCGTATCTTTGTCAAGTAATGTATTATTACAAACAACACACACCATGTCAACAACAAATAGCAAGCGCGGCATAAAGGCAATCATCATTGCAACACTCATGGTAATAGCAACCCTGAGCATACAATACTACATCGGCATAAAGCAAGACGAAAAGAAATGCGCACAAATAGTAGACCGAGAACTGCAGATAGCAAGCATGAAAATAGAAACATACCTCAGCACTACCCAGCAAGCAATAGACAACATCGACGACCAAATAATAAAAAACCTACACTCCACCGATTCCATTTACAGCATAATGAAACGCATCGTAGCATCCAACAAAAACATAACAGGATGCGCTATCGGATTCATACCCTACTACTACCCCGACAAAGGATATTGGTTTGAGCCTTCAGCATACCGCCAGAACGACACCATAAAGACAATGCAGGCAGGCAGCAAAAACCACGACTACTTCAACATGGAATGGTATAAATCGGCAATAAACGCAAAAAACACAAAAACAATATGGACATCACCATACCGCGACAACACACTCAACAACCTGCTAATGACATCATACTGCCGGGTAATAACAATAGACAACAAGCCAATAGGAGTAGTAAGCCTCGACCTGTCACTCGACTACGTAAGCAAGACACTCAGCAACATTAAGCCATACAACGGCAGTATATGCCAACTCCACACACGCGACGGCAAGATAATCGTATCAACCGACAACACACAACCCACCACATCAAAATACCTCATAGCAAGCCAACCCATAGCACAGCAAAAACTAACACTGCAAATAGCATCGCCAAAGAACGCAGTCTACGGAGACACCATACTCATAAACCTCATAACCCTGCTACTCATAACCATCACACTCCTGCTACTCGCATACATCGTACGGCAGACAATACGCAACATAAACAAACTAAACACCGTACGGCAGCAGCAAAACATCGTAGAAAACGAACTCCGCATAGCACGAAGCATACAAACATCAATGCTGCCTAAAACATTTCCACCATACCCCGACTGCGACCAAGTGGAAATATACGGCAAACTCACACCAGCAAAATCAGTAGGCGGAGACCTCTACGACTTCTTTCTGCGCGACCAGAAACTATACTTCATCATCGGCGACGTAAGCGGAAAAGGCATACCAGCATCACTCGTCATGTCAGTAACACGCACACTATTCCGCACCATATCAAACCACGAAACACAGCCCCAGCGCATCGTCAGCCAACTGAGCAACACCATAGCAGAAGAAAACCAACTCAACATGTTCGTAACACTCTTCATAGGAGTAATCGACCTAACAACAGGCGAAATGACATACAGCAACGCAGGACACGACGCACCATACCTCATATCAACCGACGGCAAGAAAATAGGCACACTGCCCGTAGACAGCAACATACCCGCAGGAGTAATGCAAGGCTGGCAATACACACAGCAGCACACAACAATAGCACAAGGCACAACCATATTCCTATACACCGACGGACTGACCGAAGCCGAAGACACCGCACACCAGCAATACGGACAAAACAGAATAACAGACACACTCAACAGACATTGCACACAAACCACACCAACACCCAACACAATAGTAAACACCATAATACAATCAGTACACCAATTCGTCGGCAACGCAGAACAAAGCGACGACCTAACCCTCATGGCAATAAAATACACACCATAACCACAACCAACAGCATCCAAACAAAGCACCATACACACCCGAAAAACCAAAAATAATTTTGTCAAAACCCAACAAAATAGTATCTTTGCACAAAATAAACCAAAAAAAAACATGATACACTCAATGACAGGCTACGGACAAACCGTAGTAAACCACAACAACAAGAAAATACACATAGAAATAAAATCGCTCAACAGCAAAAACCTCGACGTAACCACACGCATCGCATCCATATACCGCGAGCACGAAATAGAGATACGTCAGACCATAGCAACACAACTCCAACGCGGAAAAATAGACCTCGCAATATGGATAGAGCATAACACCGAGCATGCATCGCTACCTATAGATCCACAAATCATAAAAACATACTACACACAACTGAAAGACATCATAACACAAGCAGACATGCCAGAGCCCACCGACTGGCTACAGACAATACTGCGCATGCCCGACGCTATACTACACAACCAAGTAGAAACACTCGAAGAAGAAGAGTGGACTACCGTACACAACGCAATAAACCAAGCCATCACACAACTCATAGACTTCCGCAAGCAAGAAGGCACCGCACTCCAGGCAATGTTTCAAGAGAAAATCAGCAACATCGCCACACTCATGCAACAAATAGACAAGTATGAGACACAGCGCGTAGACAAGATAAAAAGCAGAATAATAGACAACCTGCAGCAACTGCACGAAGTAGAATACGACCGCAACCGACTCGAGCAGGAACTAATCTACTACATCGAGAAACTCGACATCAGCGAAGAAAAACAGCGACTCGCCAACCACCTCACATACTTCACGCAAACAATGAACGACCAGCCCGGACAAGGCAAGAAACTCGGCTTCATAGCACAAGAAATGGGACGCGAGATAAACACCACCGGCTCAAAAAGCAACAACGCTGAAATGCAGAACATCGTCGTAAAGATGAAAGACGAACTCGAGCAAATAAAAGAACAAGTACTCAACGTACTCTAAACAAAAACCACAATGCCAAAACTAATAATAATATCAGCCCCAAGCGGAAGCGGAAAAAGCACCATAATAAACTCCATAATGACCAACCATCCGGAGTTGCACCTTGCCTTTTCCATCAGCTGCACAACCCGACCACCGCGCGGGAACGAGCAAGACGGAATAGAATACCACTTCATCACCCCCGACCAATTCCGCCACCACATAGACAACGGCGACTTCATAGAGTACGAAGAAGTCTATAAAGACAGATACTACGGCACACTCAAGTCGCAGATAGAAAAACAAAGTCAGGCAGGGCAGACAGTAGTATTCGACGTAGACGTAAACGGAGGCATACGGCTAAAAGAACACTTCAAGCAACAAGCACTCAGCATCTTCATACAGCCACCATCCATAGACACACTGCGCCAGCGACTTGAAAAGCGCGGTACCGATACTCCCGAAGTAATCGACGACCGCATAGCCCGTGCACAATACGAACTCTCGCAGGCACACAAATTCGACAAAATAATTGTCAACGATGACCTTCAGACAGCACTCAACGAAACATACCACCAGATAAGCAACTTCCTAAAATAAACCAAATGGAAATATGCATCTTCGGCGGGTCATTCAACCCCATACACAACGGACACATACACCTTGCACGCCAAATACTCCGCCACGCACCAATCCAAGAAGTATGGCTCATCGTATCGCCGCACAATCCGCTGAAAGAAAACACATCGCTGATGGACGACCAACTGCGTTTGCAACTCGCAAGAATCGCAGTACAGAAAGAAAAGCAAATAAAGATAAGCGATATAGAGATGCACCTGCCACGACCCTCCTACACATGGCAGACCATGAAAGCACTGGAAAAAGAATACCCGCAACACCGTTTCAGCCTATTAATAGGTGCCGACAACTGGGTAAACTTCGACAAATGGCATGCACACCAAGAAATACTCAAACACCATAATATATATATATATCCGCGCAAAGGCTATACAGTAGACACAAACACATTGCCAGACAACGTCAGACTGCTTGACGTAGAAACAATAGACATAAGCAGTACGCAGATACGCAAACTACATTCAGAACATAAAGACATATCAACACTATTGCCAAAGAAAGTGGCAGACATACTAAAAAACATAAAAATATGACAGCAGACACACTAAAAAACATCAACATAGGCGACATAGAAATCATGGCACCCGTAGGCAGTCGCGAGTCTCTCGCAGCAGCCATACAGGCAGGAGCCGACTCCATATATTTCGGCATCGGACAACTTAACATGCGTTCCCACTCAGCCAACCATTTCACCATAGCCGACCTGCACGAAATAGCCGACACATGCAACCAGCATGGCATAAAAACCTACCTCACCGTCAACACCATCATCTACGAGGAAGACATGCCTGCCATGTGCGAAATAGTAGACGCAGCTGTCGAGGCAAAAATAACCGCAGTCATAGCCAGCGACGTAGCAGTGATGACATATTGCCGCAAGGTTGGAATGGAGGTACACCTCAGTACCCAACTAAATATATCTAACAGCGAGGCACTTAAATTCTACGCACAGTTTGCCGATGTAGTCGTACTTGCACGCGAACTGACAATGGAACAAGTGGAGACCATACACAACAAAATAATACAAGAAAACATACGCGGACCCAAAGGCGAACTCATACGCATAGAAATGTTCTGTCATGGCGCATTGTGCATGGCAGTCAGCGGCAAGTGCTACATGAGCCTGCACGATGCCAACCGCTCAGCCAACAGAGGCGAATGCATACAGATATGCCGACGCTCATATATACTTACAGATGCTGAAACAGGCAACCAGATAGAAGTAGACAACAAATACTTAATGAGTCCGAAAGACTTGAAAACAGTACGTTTCATCGACCGAATGCTTAGCGCAGGAGTTCGAGTATTCAAGATAGAAGGACGCGCACGCGGACCGGAATATGTCTACACCGTAGTAAGATGCTACAAAGAAGCCATCAAGGCAGCCTTAGAAGGCACACTGACGGAAGAGAAAAAAGATGAATGGGACAGTCAGTTGGCAACCGTATTCAACAGAGGATTCTGGGACGGCTACTATCAAGGACAACGTCTCGGAGAATGGAACACAAACTACGGCTCCAACGCAACCGAAAAGAAAATCTATGTAGGCAAAGGCGTGAAATACTTCAGCAAACTCGGTGTTGCCGAATTTACTTGCGAGGCAGCCGAATTCAGCGTAGGCGACAAACTGCTTATCACTGGTCCGACAACAGGAGTAATGAGTCTTGAATGTAAGGAAATACGCTATGAACTCGAAAAGGTGGACACCGCA
Source organism: uncultured Prevotella sp. (assembly GCA_900315545.1). Taxonomy (GTDB): domain Bacteria; phylum Bacteroidota; class Bacteroidia; order Bacteroidales; family Bacteroidaceae; genus Prevotella. The sequence goes on along the minus strand of OMZM01000011.1, from coordinate 69,489 downwards.
CAGAAAGGCACACACATATCTATACCTGTACCAGGTAAGGTAAGACCAAGTGATAAACTATTTAAGATAGAAAAAATAAGCAAATAAATCATATACATATTATATATATTATGAACAAAATAAGTATTCTTGCACTGTTTGTATTATTAAACGTAACAAGTGTTTTTGCACAACCGGATGAAACAACACGCGAAGGCATGTCGCGCATGTCGTGTACAAGCATCATGGTAGGTAAGAAAGCATCTGCTGACGGCTCGGTAATGACATCTCACACATGCGACTCATGGTACAGGACATGGATGCAGATAGTGCCGGCAAAGGAATATAAAAACGATACCGTTACTGCTATCTACGACGGACGCATGCACACGCAGTCGCCGCAGGACAGCACAAAGATGTATAGAAAAGGTATCATACCACAAGTAAAGAAAACATACCGCTACCTCGACACCGCATATCCATGCTTGAACGAAAAGCAACTCGCAATAGGCGAAACTACTATATCGGGACGTGATACGCTGAGGAATAAGAAAGGCATGTTTATGATAGAGGAACTGGAACGCATAGTTCTGGAACGCTGCTCTACGGCAAGACAAGCCATCACGCTCATGGGCGAACTCGTTAAGAAATATGGATACGGCGACTCTGGCGAATGTCTTACCATTGCCGATAAGAATGAAGTATGGATATTCGAAATATTCGGAGAGGGACCAAAGAATATAGGAGGTGTATGGGCTGCTGTCAGAATACCTGACGAACATATTGCTGTTTCTGCAAATATCAGCCGCATCGGAACAATCGATGTTAACAATAAAGATATGTATATGGCATCTGACAATGTCTTCGATGTTGCCAAGAAACTTAAACTGTGGGATGGAAAAGAGGAGTTTTGCTTTTGGAAAGTATATAGCGGAGGAAACTATTTCGGAGAGAAAAAGAACTATAGCGTCCGCGAACACTACATCATGAACGCTCTTGCGCCATCGCTTTGCCTTTCTGATACAGTAGAAAACTTACCTCTAAGCGTAAAGCCTGATAAGAAAGTTAGTGTGAAAGATGTTAGCATGCTACTTGGAAGTTACTATGAAGGCAGTGATAAAAACCTTAGCGCACGACATCTCATACCTAACCCAAAGCGTAAAGACAAGAATGGAAACATTGTGGAAAACGAACCCGACAGCATTGTTTCGCCTGTCTCTAACCCATGGATGAGACCTGACGAGATAAATATGTACTATGCTATGGGCGACTCTGTAATGAAAAATATACGTACTGTCAGCGTGCCATGGTGTGCATACAGCACTGTCATACAGTTGCGCTCATGGCTTCCTGATGAGGTTGGTGGAGTGGCATGGATAGCTCTTGACAATCCTGGAGAGAGTCCAAGATTTCCTGTTTTCTGCGGAAACACTGAACTGCCTCAGATGCTTCAGGTATGTGGACAACATTCCGAAAGGGATGACGCAGCACTGTGGCATTTCCGAAAAACAAACAGACTGGCTACTCTCAGGTGGGGAACATACAGAGAAATGATAGAATCAGCACGCGAATATTTTATAGACAAAGGTTTGCGTGAGATGCCTTTCGTAGTGGAACAATGGCAAACAATCAACAGTGAAGACAGCAAAAAAGCCACCGATATACTTAACGGATATACAGCCGACTTCTTTGGCGCTACTGTCATGCGTTGGGATGAAATGGCAAGAAAGCTTTGGAGAATGACGTGGGCTGGCTGGTGATAACTCTGTGGAAAACTATGTTTATAAATATAGTAAAACTCTTATAAATCATTTAAACACTATAATGATGTTGAAATAACAGATGTTTTTCTATAAATATTACGAAGTTTTCAACTGAATATAATTGAAAATAATTATAAACATATTATATTTGCACCGAATATCATAAATGTTGATAACTCTATTAAATGCTGAATATCAATTTTTTATATAAAAATAAGATGTTAATAAAGTGAATGTATATGTTTAAAACATAATAAAGAAATATATAACAAAATATTTATCAACTTATAAACAGCATATCATCTTCATAAATTTCATTTCTTATAAAAGATAAAAAAGAAAAATATATAATAATGAAATGTTGATATGTTATGAACTAAAAAATGTAATTCTATGGAAGCAAAGAAAGAATGGATAGAAAAAGGATATGTAACTGAAGAAATAGACAAGGCGCTTAATCTTAAAGATGAGATAAGGCGGATGGCTAAAGAGAAGAATGCCGTTATCCTTGCACACTATTATACTCAGGCGGAAATACAGGAGGTTGCTGACTTCATAGGCGATTCGCTCGCATTGGCACAACAGGCTGCAAAGACCGATGCCGACATTATTGTTATGTGTGGAGTGCATTTCATGGCTGAAACTGACAAGATTCTTTGTCCTGAGAAGTTGGTATTGGTTCCTGATCTCAATGCCGGATGCTCGCTGGCAGACTCATGCAAGGCTGCAGACCTTAAGAAATTTAAAGAAGAACATCCTGAATACAAGGTAGTTAGTTATGTAAATACTACTGCTGACGTAAAGGCTCTGACTGACATTGTTGTTACATCAGGAAATGCAAAGAAGATAATAGATACGTTTCCAAAGGATGAAAAACTCATCTTTGGTCCTGACTACAATCTCGGTTCATATATAAACAGTGTTACAGGACGCAACATGCTGTTGTGGAATGGTGGTTGCCATGTGCATGAAAGATTCTCGGTAGACGAAATAGTAAAACTGAAACATGAACATCCAGACGCCATTATTCTTGCTCATCCGGAGTGCAAGGCGCCTGTACTTGCCATAGCCGACGTTGTTGGCTCTACTGCTGTCATACTTAAACATGTCATAGAAAGTGATAAGAAAGAATTTATCATAGCCACAGAGCCTGGTATTCTTTTCGAAATGCAGCAGAAAGCTAAGGACAAGATATTCTATCCCGTACCGCCAGAGGTAAGTGAGGGAGGAGCAGGATGCTCTTGCAATGAGTGTGAATACATGAAGATGAATACACTCGAAAAGGTATATAACTGCCTGAAATACGAATGGCCATCGGTTGACGTAGACAAGGAGACAGCAAAAGAAGCTGTGAAGCCAATCAACAGAATGTTGGAACTGTCGTAATAAAACCTGCAGATGAGTTTTTTGAGGAAAATATATGATGATTTGAGGAGTGATAAGCGATATTTTGTGTTTATCACTCTTCTGACATTATTTTACGGACTCATCTTTGTAGTAGCCGATTTTGTTGGTGTGCCATGCAGTGGAATGGCAGACTATATACAGCTTTTCAAGTATTGGTTGCTTATAGAAACAGCAGTATTCGGACTCCTTTCGTTGCTATCACTCAACAAATGGGCGTTTGCAATAACCTTTCCACTTATAACCACAGCATGCAGCGTGATGACATATTATCGTTATACGGTAAAGGCGGTGCTTACTCCTCAGGTAATCGACCTTGTTGTTGTCAACGACATGCGCACATCACTGCATGCAGTAAGTTGGCAGCTGATATTGACAATAATAGCAAGCATAGCATTGAGTTGCTTCATTGTTCGCTATCGTTGGCACAAAATAAAGGTAAGTGCATGGTATGTATGGTTGCCATTATCACTCATATTAATATATTATACCAATACGCGCGGACATCTGTCTACTGAGTTGGAACAGCGCATGCCCTACTCTCTCTACTACAGTGTTAAGGAATATATGCAGACAAAGAAATATGTGGAGAGAGAGCGACCAATGTTTTCAGGCAAGGCAACAACCAAAGCCGACAGTCTTACCGTAGTATTAATAATAGGTGAGTCGCTGCGTGCAGACCATCTTCAGCTAAATGGCTATTCCAGACCCACCACTCCATACATGCAAAGAGAGAAAAACGTAGTATCACTGCCAAACGTAAGCACAGATTTCTCGCTCACACATCTAAGCATACCACATATTTTAACCCGTTCAGACGAAGCAAATCCAGACCGAGCATACAGTGAACGCTCGTTTGTGTCATTGTTGCGTCAGGCAGGATTTCATACAGCCTGGCTTGCAAACCAAGAGAGTGTAGACACATACGCCTATTTCATGAAAGAATGCGACACCCTCGCTTATGTCAATTCCAGTAAGTCGATGTACCTCTTCGACAGTTGGCTCGACGGCGATATACTGCCCATATATGAGAAAGCAATAAAAGCAGAAAATCAATTTATCATACTACATACCGTCGGCTCACACTGGTTCTACAATTCACACTATGACGACCGTTTCAAGCGTTACACGCCAACAGCCGACAGTCGTGTAATAAACGGCAATTCACGCCAGCAGATGATAAATTCATACGACAACACCATACTCTACAGCGACTGGTTCTGGCATCAGGTAATAACACCATTGCGCAGCAAAAACGCCATAGTCCTCTACATAAGCGACCATGGCGAGAGTCTTGGCGAGGAAGGTTACTACACTCACGGCATCGACCGTCCAGAGCAGCACAGCGTAGCAGCATGGGTATGGTATTCTGATAAATACAGGCAGACCTATCCTTCCAAGATAAAGGCACTGCAAGAAAATGCCAGCAAAAAACTGAAAACCTACTTCATGTTCCATACCATTCTTGATGCAGCAGATGTAGATTGGCATGGAAAAGATGAAAAAATGAGCATACTGAAGTAAATAATTAAACTGTTTTTCGCTTAATTATGCACTTTTTTCCTATAAATTAATATGTTATTATATTAAAAAAGTAAAATGCAAAAATGTATTTTTTAAAACTTCATGTGCAGTTAACTGTCTGATATAATGTAAAAAAGCGTATATATATTAAATAATTATTCAAAACTGAGATAGTCTGAAAAGATGTAAATGTAATTATTCCAGGTCAATAAAAATAGTTACATTTGCAACATGAATTATTATAAAAAGCTGTTAATAACATTATTTCTTTCAGCCAATACGTTTGCATTTGCCAACATTAATATGCCTCATGCAACGATGGTACAAGACGACGAAGATACTGAAAAAGAAGCCGACGGCAGCGACGACTTTGCCGAGAGCACAGCCGAGTTTGAAGCATTGTTCAATGTAACAGGCGAAGACATCATATCAGATGCAATGAAATATTTGGGCAGACCATATCGCAGAGGTTCTGCCGGACCGAAATCTTTTGACTGTTCTGGCTTTACCAGTTATGTTTTCAAGATAAACAACATTTCTCTGGGCAGGTCTTCGCGCGACCAGTACATGCAGGGCATACATGTTGAAAGAAAGAATTTGAAAGTAGGCGACCTTGTATTTTTCTCAAGTCCGGGCTCTGGCAGAGGTGTAGGACATGTAGGAATAGTGTCGAAAGTAGACAACAATGGTAACTTTTCGTTTATACACGCTGCGCGAAACGGAATAAAAGTAGATGATTATGCCAACACGGCATACTACAAAGGAAGATATTTAGGTGCAAGAAGAATATTAGACTACTAAATGAAAAGTAGTCTAATATTTTTATATACATATTATAATATACATGAAAACAGACAAACGACATACGGGATTGACAGATGCTGAGGTGTTGGCGAGCCGCAATCAGCATGGCGACAACGTGCTTTCGCGAATAAAGGGAATATCGTTGTGGCAGCTTTTAATGTCAAAATTCCGCGACCCACTCATAATTATTCTGTTGGTAATAGGCATACTGTCGGTAGGCGTTTCGTTCTACGAATACTATGTGCTGCACGAGCCGGTGAGCGTATTCTTCGAGCCTATAGGCATCTATGTTGCCATAATGCTTGCCACGGGATTGTCATTCTGGTTTGAGATGTGTGCCAACCAGGAGTTCAACATACTGAACTATGAGAACGACCATGAGCAGGTTAAAGTGTTGAGAAACGGTACTGCCACGCTGATAGACCGCTGCGACGTTGTCGTTGGCGACATTGTTTTGTTGCAGTCGGGCGACGAAGTGCCTGCCGATGCAGAGATATTCGAAAGTGTAGGCTTGCTCGTAGACGAGTCGATGCTTACCGGTGAGCCGCCACACAGCAAGGGCGCTGGCGATGAACAGGCAGACAGCAAGTCGACAACATATCCTGTAAACAAGCTGTACAGGGGCACGAAAGTGCTCGAAGGCACATGCCGCGCAGAGGTATTTGCCGTTGGCGACAGTACCGAGAACGGAAAGATAATGCTTTCTTTGTCAGACGTGGCAGCATCGAAGGAAAAGAAAGCGCGTGCGCAACAGTTGCAACAGGCAAACAAGATATCAGATGAGGTGAAGACGCCGCTCAACGAGCAGCTGGCGAAACTGGGAGGCTTGATAACGAAAATAAGCTACATCATAGCTGCGGCAGTATTTGTCGGCAGGATGATAGTCTATTTCCACTGGCACATGCCGGATGCTTCCGTGCTGTCGTCGCCTGAGTCTATGTCGCACATGCTTACATATTTGTTTCAGTCGATAATGATTTCCGTAACGCTTGTGGTAGTTGCCGTGCCTGAGGGTCTGCCTATGGCGGTGTCGCTGTCGCTGGCAAACAGCATGCGTAAGATGCTGCGCACCAACAATCTCGTGCGCAAGTTGCATGCCTGCGAGACTATGGGCGCAACGACAGTGATATGCACCGACAAGACGGGCACGCTGACACAGAACCGCATGCAGGTGCGCGAGACGATGCTGGAAGCCAATGCTGACTTGATACATGAGTGCATAGCAATCAATTCCACTGCCGAGTTGGAAAAGTCTGACAGTGGTGTAGGCATAGTGGGCAACCCCACCGAAGGTGCTCTTTTGGCATGGCTCGACACAAAGGGCATCGACTATGCTGATGTGCGCAGCAGGGCGGCAATGACTGACACAGTGCCTTTCAGCACCGAAAGGAAGTATATGGCAACGATGGCAGCATCGCCTGCGTCTGGCAGGAGGTTACTCTACGTGAAAGGTGCACCTGAGATAATAATAAATATGTGTGGCGACGTCGCGAAGAAGGCTGACTACACAGAAAAACTCGACCAGTGGCAGCGTCGCGGCATGCGCACCCTGGCTCTGGCATATATGGTGGTTGGTGCCGATGCAGACAAGATTACCGACAGGCTGATGGCTGAAAAATCGTTCCGCATGCTTGGCATTTTCGGTATCGAAGACCCTGTGCGCCCCGATGTTGCTGAGTCTGTCAGACGCTGCATAGACGCCGGCATCGACATAAAGATTGTTACCGGCGACACTAAGGCTACTGCGCGCGAGATAGGCAGGCAGATAGGCTTGCAGACCGAAGATGAAAACATTGTCGACGGCAGCGACTTTTCGCAGATGACCGACGGGCAGTTGCTTGGCTGCGTAGAAAGGATTAAGATTATCTCGCGTGCCCGTCCTATGGACAAGAGACGGCTTGTGGCTGCCTTGCAGACCAGAAACCACGTCGTGGCTGTTACGGGCGACGGCACCAACGACGCTCCGGCGCTGAAGCAGGCGCATGTGGGCATATCGATGGGCAGTGGCACTAAGGTGGCGAAAGACGTCAGCGACATAACGATTTTGGACAACTCGTTCTCGTCGATAGTGCATGCCGTGGAATGGGGACGCGGTCTGTACAAGAACATACAGCGTTTCCTGCTGTTCCAGCTGACGGTGAACGTAAGTGCCTGTCTGATAGTATTGTTCGGCGCGTTCATGGGCACGGAGTCGCCGCTGACGGTTACTCAGCTGCTCTGGGTAAACCTCATCATGGACACCTTTGCCGCCTTTGCGCTGTCGGCATTGCCTCCCGACGACAACGTCATGCAGGTGCCGCCGCGAAAGAGGACGGCATTCATTCTCGACAACGACATGATAGCCAACATCTTGGGCGTAGGGCTCTTCTTCTTCGTGCTGCTCGTGTCGCTGCTCTACATATTCCAGCATGCCGACATACACAGCCTTTCAGACATGCTGACGCTGCGTATGGGCGAGAAAAACAGTGTGTCGCCATACGAACTGACACTGCTGTTCACCATTTTCGTGATGACACATTTCTGGTATATCTTCAACACCCGTGCATACAAGTCGGGCGGCAGCGGACTCAACCTGCGCGGATGCGAGGGATTTATCGTCATTGCCGCAGTCATAGCGATAGGTCAGGTTGTTATAGTTCAGGTGCCTGTCGTCAACACGTTCTTCAACGTCGTTCCGCTGAAGACTGCCGACTGGGCAGTCATTACGGTGCTCTCGTCGGCGGTAATGCTGGCAAGGGAAGTGTTCAGTCTTGCGAAGTCGAAAATACAGACTCGGTAAACGAAGAAATTACAAGTTGTTTGTAAAAGCGTGACAAGTATTCCGTAACACCGTGACAGAGTGTTTGTAATGCTTTTACAGGCTATTTGTAAAAGCATTACAGAATTGTTGTAGAAATCCTGTAATCGGTTTGTTAATGCGCATGCAGCTGTAAGTCGCTCACCGACAATATATTGCCGAGCACAAAAAATTACGGTATCGGCAGTTTAGGTACATATCGTTGCAATAATAAAGGCATCCCGAAAAGGATGCCTTCATCATTTTTTATAGAATATTTTTCTTATTCCTCTACAGGCGAGAAATCATCCTTGCCTACACCGCACAGTGGGCATACCCAGTCAGAAGGGATGTCCTCAAATGCTGTTCCTGCGGCGATACCGCCATCGGGGTCGCCTACTGCCGGGTCGTAAACATACCCGCATACGTCGCAAACATACTTTTTCATAATGATACAGTTTTATTAGTTAATGAATAAATTATTATAAATAATTTTCTATATTCCGTATAATAGTTTCCCCGTCAATGTCACTGAGGCACGCATAGTCGCCCCTGAGGCACGGCTTGTTGCCAAAAATGGAGCACGGACGGCACGGCATGTCTCTTTGTACGGCATCGTCGGCTTTCTGGTTCCAGCCCATGAATCCTGCAAACGGATGGGTTGCGCCCCACACGCTGACCACCGGCGTGCCTGCAAGCGAAGCCAGATGCATGTTGGCACTGTCCATCGACAGCATGACGTTCAGCTGGCTCATGATGGCAATCTCCTGCTTCAGCGACGTGACGAGTGCCGATGCGTTTGTGCAGTTCTGCCATTGGCTGCTCCATCGGTCGGCAGTCTTGCGCTCTTCCTGTCCTCCGCAGAACACCATCACCCTCGTGTCGGCGCGACTGCACAGGCGTTCCACTATCTTTTCCACCTTCTCTGTCGGCAGCATCTTGCCCATGTGTGCGGCAAACGGCGCGATGCCAACCCAGCGTTCGCCCTCGCCTTTCCTTCCGAGCGGCTCAGGCAGCAGTGAGAAAATGCTATCGCTGTCGGCGAAAATGCTGCTGAAATCAATGTTCACGGGATAGCCAAGTTTCTCAAACACCTGTGCATAGTTGCTGAAGGCAGTAGGTATGGGCTTTAGAATCCTTTTGTCCGACTGTGCCGTCAGTTTCCTGCGTTCGCGTCGGTGCTTGTCTATGTGTTCCACTCTCGTCATCGACAGGTCGAAGCGCATGCGCAGGTATTTCGAGCGCAGCACGTCGTGCAGGTCGGCAACATGAGTGAAATTCTTGGCTTTCAAGCGTCTGAACAGCACGTTCAGCCCGTGTATGCCCTTGTTTTCATGCTTGAAATCTGCCTCCATGAAGCTGACATTTGTCGCCAGACCGTCGAACAGCGTGCGTGCAAAGCCTCTGCTCAGGACGGTAATCCTCAGGTCTGGATACTGTTTTGCCAGCGACCATACCACAGGCACGGTCATGGCTACATCGCCTAATGCCGAAAAGCGCATGATGAGCAGATGGTTCTTCATGGCACAAAAGACTATTTCTTGTAAAGCACAGGATTGGTAGAAGGATCATTATACATCTTCATCTGTCTGTACACCTTCATGTATTTCCGTCCTTCGGCAATGTCTTCGAGCAGCTGGTCGATAGCCGTAGAGAGGTCAACCTGCTGTTCCAGCAGTATGTTGAGCTTCGACTGGCACTTCTGCTTGTGCTCCTCAGTGGCATCGTCGCGCTCCACCTGCTCCTTCATGTGATAGATTTTCAGTGCCAGGATAGACAGTCGGTCGACAGCCCATGCAGGGCTCTCGGTGTTGATGCGTGCATCGGGCAGCACAGCCACGTTGCAGAACAGCTGACGGTAGTAGCTGTCAATCTGCTCGACAAGGTCGGTGCGGTCTTGGTTTGAACGGTCTATGCGGCGCTTTATCTGCAATGCCTCGATAGGATCGATATGCGGATTGCGGATGATGTCTTCCAGATGCCACTGCACAGTGTCAATCCAGCATTTCAGGTAGAGACGGTTCTCGATGGAATCCCTGTCGTAGGGATTGCTGATAGGAGTGTCTACGTCATCCTTGATGTGATAGTCTTCAATGGCCTGATTGAAGATTTCATTATATCTTTCAGTGCTTAACATGTGTACTTTTTTAGTTGTTGAAACAAAAGCAAACAATAGTTGCAATAAGAAATTAACGCTACAAAGATAATCAAAAGACTTTAAAACCAAAATAAAACATTAGAATTTTCGCTACTTTGAATTAAAATAAGTACCTTTGTAGCCAAATAATTACATAATTATGCAGCAATCATTACTCATTTACAATACCCTCACTCGTCAGAAAGAACGATTTGAGCCACTTCATGCCCCTAACGTTGGCATGTATGTTTGCGGTCCAACAGTCTATGGCGACCCGCATCTCGGTCATGCCAGACCGGCTATCACATTCGACATAGTGTTCCGATACCTGACTCATCTCGGCTACAAGGTGCGATATGTACGCAATATTACCGACGTCGGACACCTCGAACACGATGCCGACGAGGGCGAAGACAAGATATCGAAGAAGGCACGGCTGGAGCAGCTTGAGCCTATGGAAGTGGCACAATACTACACCAACCGCTACCACGAGGCTATGGATGCGTTGGGCGTGAAGCGGCCAAGCATAGAGCCGCACGCTACAGGACACATCATCGAACAGCAGGAACTCGTCAGCCAGATACTGGAAAACGGATTTGCATACGTCTCAAACGGCTCGGTCTACTTCGACACTGACGCCTACAACAAGAAGCACCGATACGGAATACTGTCGGGAAGAAACCTCGACGACGTTAAGGATGCATCGCGACAACTCGACGGTATTGGCGAGAAAAGACACCAGGCTGACTTCGCACTGTGGAAGAAAGCACAGCCCGAACACATCATGCGCTGGCATTCGGAATGGAGCGACGGATTTCCAGGATGGCACTGCGAGTGTACGGCTATGGGACGGAAATATCTCGGCGAACACTTCGACATACACGGAGGAGGCATGGACCTGATATTCCCGCACCACGAATGCGAGATAGCACAGGCTGTGGCATCGCAGGGAGACGAAATGGTGCACTACTGGATGCACAACAATATGATAACCATCAACGGACAGAAGATGGGCAAGTCGCTCGGCAACTTCATAACGCTCGAGCAGTTCTTTACAGGCAACCACGAGAAACTGGAAAAGGCATTCTCGCCTATGACAATACGATTCTTCATACTCTCGGCTCACTATCGCGGCACGGTGGACTTCTCAAACGAGGCACTGCTGGCAAGCGAAAAGGGTCTGGAGAAACTGATGAACGGCTTGCGCGACTTAGAACGCGTATCTGCCGACAGCCAGACCGACGACGAAACAAAGAAGATAGTGGATGCCCTGCGACAGAAATGCTACGATGCCATGAACGACGACTTTGCCACTCCGCTCGTCATTGCCAACCTATTCGAGGCTTGCTCAGTGGTAAACAAGCTGATAGACCATAAGGCAACGATTTCTGCCGGCGACCTTGAAGAACTGAAATCGACAATGCGCCTGTTTGCATTCGACATACTCGGACTGCGCGACGACCATACGGGAGGAAGCGACGAGCGGGAAGAAGCTTTCGGAAAGGTTGTAGACATGGTGCTCGACTTGCGCGCAAAGGCAAAGGCAGACAAAGACTGGGCTACCAGCGACCGCATACGCGACGAACTCGCAGCAGCAGGATTTGAGGTGAAAGACACCAAAGACGGAGTAACATGGAAACTAAATAAATAACATAAACATCATTGCTTATGAAGACTATAGAGCCGAAAACAATGCGAAAACTTGTTGTTACGACAATAGCAGTATTGACAATCATAGTCGTAACAATGTTCATCGCAACCTGCTCGTCAAACAACGCAGATACAAGAAACAGCTTCACACCACAGCAGCAACTGCAGCTCAGCGAACAGCTCGACAGTATCGCGGCACATCTTGACGACAGTACGAAAATAGTCTCGAGGATAAGCAACGACACACAGTACGGTATCGTGTACATGAAAGGTGGACGCATCTACCTCTATGATGCAGTAGAAAACACAACAAACGAAATCAATCCGTACAAGATGAACGTAGCCGCAAGGGTTAGCCAGAGCGACGGCGGAATACTCACCGCAAGGGTAGATGCCGACGAAAACTACATTCTCATGGTGGCAGCAACAGGACCAAAAACAATAGAACGCGGGCTCTACAGATACGACCTGCACCGAAAGAAACTCACAGTGCTGTCAGTCGGAAAGGTAGAAGTCAACGGCAGCGGCTTCATAGTATATGAGAAAGACCTCGAAATACATTTCAATTCCAGTGGCGACAAGATAAGTGAACTGCTCCACAATGAGAATATCGAAGATACAGACAGTACAGATATAAATGAAGACAAGCCTGTAAAGCGACGCCGTTCAGAGCAAGTTAGCGAAGAAATAGAGACAAGCGAAGAAACCCCAGAGAACATACTCAAGGAAGCAGAGACAAATCTCGAGCCAGTGCCGAGACTCGACAATCAATAGAAAGGCAGGCGATAATACTCGACATGCAGTAGAACGACAAGCAGGCAACACTGATGAAAGGCGAACAGATAAAGACATTTATTATTCTGGCAACAGTATTTATTGGTGTTGTTGCTTATGCCCTGCATCCGCAGAAATGGCAGTTGGCAACCATACCGTTGCAGAAAGCAAGTATCTTCACTGTTGTTTCTGCATCCGATTTCACAGTAGTTTCTTCATCCGACAGTACCAAATCAGAAAACAAGAGATTGCATCAGCAGCCCGATACCACAAGTGTCAGGGCACTGTTCATAGGCGACAGCATGGTAGAAAACCTTGCCCGACAGTATGCTGCCATGCTGCCAGAGGCAACAGACAGTGCGTTTGCCGTTATATGGTATGGCTCGACGACAAGGCAATGGGCAGAAACGGCAACTCTCGACTATTACATACGCAAGCACAAGCCCACGTTTGTTTTCGTGTGTCTCGGCAGCAATGAGTTGTTCGTAAACAATGCCTTACAGCGAAAACCATATATAGAGAAGATAAAATCGAAGATAGGCAGCATGCCGTATATATGGATTGGACCGCCTGACTGGAAAGGCGACACCGGCATAAACGATGCTATAAGGCAGACTGTAGGCGACGGTTGCTTCTATGACAGCCGGCAACTAACGCTTGAACGTGGCAGCGACAACATACATCCTACCGACAAAGGTGCAGCCGTATGGGCTGACAGCATAGCTTCGTGGATGGCAAAGCAGAATATAGGCTGCAACGTTAACAGTGGCAGGAAAGCAGACAACAAGTGCAGGTTTACGCTGCTGCAACCTAATTTTAAAGGTATAAGAACACAGTAAATACAGATGGAAACACTACGCAACATATTGTCATTGCTGCTTGCTCCTGCCGAAAGCTGGACATTTGTCAGCATGCAGTTCTTTGCATTGTTTCTGTTTTTCTATCTCATATACTTGTCATTATCGCGCCTGCACATCAATTTCCGGTACGCATATACTTTTGCTTTCAGCCTCTTCTTTGCCTTTAAGGGCGGAGGCTGGTGGTTTGTCTTGCCGCTGCTGACGGTGGTTTCGTGGTTGATGACCCGTCTCATGAATGTCAGCAGAAGGCGAAAACTGCTGTGCGCAATGACAGTTGTCGTAGAGTTGCTGCCTCTGTTACTGTTTCGGACAGTGCCTGCCCTGCATCCAATAGTACCTATAGGAATAGCCTTCTACAGTTTGCAGGCTGTCAGCTACACCGTCGATGTCTATCGCCGTCGTTTCCCTGCCAATGCCACTCTCCTCGCCTATGCCTTCTATCTCTCCTATTTCCCATTGTTGCTCGCAGGTCCAATCACCCGTGCAAGCGTGCTCATGGGCGACGACGATGAGCAAGATAAAGGTGAAACTCCATCGCCACTATACTATATAATAATAGGTATAATTAAGAAAGCAGTCATTGCCGACACAATAGCACAGTACACAGCCATGACAATGACAGCCACTGCGACTGTCAGCGGTGTCGACTCGCTGCTGACAATACTTGGCTACACGTTCCAGATATATTTCGACTTCAGCGGATACAGCGACATAGCCATAGGCTTGTCGTTGCTCATGGGCTTTCGGTTGCCTGCCAACTTCATGCAGCCATACCAGTCGCTCAGCGTTACATCGTTCTGGCACCGTTGGCATATTTCGCTGTCTTCGTGGCTTCGCGACTATGTCTACATACCGCTCGGAGGCAACCGCGTGTCTGCCATACACCGCAACCTGAACCTGATAATTACCATGACCGTTGCTGCATTGTGGCATGGAACGACAGTCATGTTTATGGTCTGGGGCGCAATCCATGCTGCTGCGCTTGTCATGCAGAAGACATTCAGCAGCCACACAGCCATTATGAGCCACAGCAAGCCAATGCGTTTCGTATCATGGCTCACAACATTCATCTTTATAAACGTAACATGGCTGTTTTTCCGTTGCAGCACATTAGCAGACGTACGCAACATCCTTGCAGGATTGTTCAGCAACTGGTCGTTGTCCGGCATTGCAGAAACAGCAGTAAACCGCCCGCAGCTCATTGTCGTAATACTTATAGCCGCACTTGCGACGATGCTCAGGCAGAGACATGCCGAATGGCTTGCAGCCAGGTTTACGCAACTGCCATTCATGCTGAAACTTATTTTATTTGCGGCGGCAGTACAGACCGTCATCAACGTAAGCACAGGAACTGCAGTGCCGTTTATTTACACCCGATTCTGACATCCATGCCACACAAAACCCTGCCGAATTGTGTATTTAAAGAAAAAATATTACCTTTGCAAGTGAAAAACTATTAGACAATGGCAAAGAAAGAACAGGGTCTGACCCCCATGATGCAGCAGTTTTATTCGCTAAAGGGCAAACATCCCGATGCACTGCTGCTGTTCCGTTGCGGCGACTTCTACGAAACATATTCAGAAGATGCTGTCGTTGCGGCAAAAATACTCGGCATAACCCTCACGCAGCGCAGCAAGAGCATTAAGGGAGAGGCTACGCAGATGGCTGGTTTTCCGCATCATGCGCTCGACACCTATCTGCCCAAGCTCATCAGGGCTGGCATGCGCGTGGCTATATGCGACCAGCTGGAAGACCCGAAACTGACGAAGAAACTCGTCAAGAGAGGCATAACGGAACTTGTTACGCCTGGTGTGGCTATGAGCGACACCGTGCTCAACTATAAGGAGAACAACTTTCTTGCTGCCATTGACTTTGGAAAGGCTGCCTGCGGAGTGGCTTTCCTCGATATTTCCACCGGCGAGTTTCTTACCGCCGAAGGCACTTACGACTATGTGGAGAAGCTGTTGGCTAACTTTCAGCCTAAGGAAATACTCTACGAACACAGCCACAAGGCTGACTTTGAGCGGTATTTCGGTACGAAGCACTGCGTGTTTGAACTCGAAGACTGGGTCTTCAACGAGGATGCGGCTAAGGAAAAACTGCTCAAGCAGTTCAAGATACGCACGCTGAAAGGCTTTGGCGTGAACTCCATGCACAGTGCCGTTACTGCCTGCGGAGCCATCTTGCAGTATCTTGAGATAACACAGCACACTCAGCTCGGACACATCACGACGCTCTCGCGTATCGACGGAGAGCGCTATGTGCGCCTCGACGGCTTCACCATACGCTCGCTCGAACTGATAAACTCCATGCACGACGAGGGCAGCTCGCTGCTCGACGTGCTCGACAGCACTACCACGCCGATGGGCGCGCGTCTGCTGAAGCGATGGATTGTCTTCCCGCTGAAGGAGGAAAAGGCTATCAACGACCGTCTCGACATAGTGGAAAGTTTCTTCCGCAAACCCGACGACCGTCTCATCATAGGCGAGCAGCTGGGGCTGATAGGCGACCTTGAGCGCATCATCTCGCGTGCCAGCGTTGGCAGGGTGTCGCCGAGAGAGGTGGTACAGCTGAAGACGGCGCTGATGGCGATAGTGCCTATAAAGAAAATCTTTGCCGAAAGCGATAATGAGCAGTTGCGCGACATAGCCGAAAGGCTCGACCCGTGTGCAGAACTGAGCGGGAGAATAGGCAACGAGATAGAGCAGAATCCGCCTGTGCTTGTCAACAAGGGAGGCGTGATTAGGGACGGTTTCAATGCTGAGCTCGACGAGCTGAGGAAGATAGCATACAGTGGCAAGGACTATCTGCTGCAGATACAGCAGCGCGAGATAGACGAGACGGGCATCGCATCGCTGAAAATCGGCTACAACAACGTGTTCGGTTACTATCTTGAAGTGAGAAATCTATACAAGGACAAGGTGCCCGAGACGTGGGTCAGGAAGCAGACTCTGGCGCAGGCGGAGCGATATATCACTCAGGAACTGAAGGAATATGAGGAGAAGATTCTGGGTGCTGAGGAGAAGATTCTCTCGCTGGAGGCGCGCTTGTTTGCCGAGCTTGTGGCTGCCATACAGGAGTATATTCCCAAGATTCAGGTAGATGCCAACCTGCTGGCGAAGGTAGACGTGCTGCTGAGCTTTGCCCTCGTGGCTGAACGTAACAGGTATATGCGTCCGATAGTAGACGAGTCGCTGACGATTGACATCAAGAACGGACGCCATCCGGTCATAGAAACGCAGTTGCCGGCAGGCGAGGAATATGTGCCTAACGACATCATGCTCGACTCGCGCAGGCAGCAGATAATGATAATTACCGGTCCGAACATGGCTGGTAAGTCGGCTCTGCTGCGACAGACGGCACTGATAACGCTGATGGCGCAGATAGGTTCTTACGTGCCGGCTGACAGTGCACGCATAGGCATGGTGGACAAGATTTTCACGCGAGTGGGTGCGTCTGACAACATATCGCAGGGCGAATCGACGTTCATGGTGGAGATGACGGAGGCGTCGAACATACTCAACAACGTCTCGGAGCGCTCGCTGGTGCTCTTCGACGAGTTGGGTCGCGGAACGTCAACCTACGACGGAATATCTATTGCGTGGGCTATCGTGGAGTATCTGCACGAGCACGGAAAGATGCGTCCGAGAACGCTTTTTGCCACCCACTACCACGAGCTGAACGAGATGGAAAAGTCGTTCAACAGGATAAAGAACTACAATGTCAGCGTGCGCGAGGTAGACGGCAAGGTAATATTCGTCAGAAAACTGGTGCCGGGCGGCTCCGAACACTCGTTCGGTATACATGTTGCCGAAATCTCGGGCATGCCGAAATCTATTGTGAAACGCGCCAAAGTGATACTCAACCAGCTGGAAACGTCGGCTGAGGCTGTGCAGAAAGACGGCATGAAGAAGGACGGTGTGCGCAGCAGACTGGCTCCAAATCCGCTCGAAGGCTCGGGCGAGGGAATGCAGCTCTCGTTCTTCCAGCTCGACGACCCTGTGCTCTGCCAGATTCGCGACGAGATTCTTGGGCTCGACATCAACAACCTGACGCCGATGGAGGCGCTCAACAAGCTGAACGACATCAAGAAAATTGTAGGTGGAAAATAGTTCGGCGCAGAAAAAACATATAATCAATTATCGCCTGTTTACTGTCGCGAGAATGCCCGCGAAAGCCGTTTCTGAAATCTGAGGGGCAAAATACGCCCGTATTTCGCGTGCATCTGCAATTATCTGACAGTCAGTTTGTTATAGCGAAATACACACATTGTCAAACACACTGTTTGAGGATGCCAAACATAGTGTTTGGGACTTTCAGACACAATGTTTCGCAAGCCAAAACATGCAAATAAGCGCCTCAAAGATACTCTTTGACAATTTTAACACTTGCTGCCGACCTCAGAATTAACACATCTTTACACTTTCAGCGACAGTTCCGCATCTATTTGAACGATTTTCCTCTGTCAAAATTTTTCATCATTTTTCGCCATCAAGCAAAAATCCATTCACTTTGGCACACTTTTTGTAGTGCGGCATCGGAATGGATTTTATTTCAAAGTAAGTTGTTGGTTTTTTTGTCTATCGCATCATCCTTCTGCGCAGGCGGTTGAGGTATTTGGCGCCCATGACAAGCCCCGTAGCCGAGACGATTGTGCCGCCGACAAGCAGAACCCAGAGTATAGCCCTGCGCAGGTGCTGGTGCTCGGCGAAGTAGGGCGTGTTCAGCGCATGCAGACCCGTGTACATCCACTTTCCGGCACGCTTGTTGGTGTTGTAGTAGCTTGCGTTGCCGTTGGTCGGGTTTATGTAGTAGGTGCTCCTGTCGGCATCGCTGACCGACACTTTATAGACCGGCAGTGGCAGCGGACGCTTCTGGCTGACGTAGTAGTTGTCGTAGGTGTTCATCAGTTCGACGCTGATATCTGCTTTGCCGGAATGCGTATGGCTCACAATCTTGCGGCAGTCGTCAGCCGTGAGTGTTGTTTTTCTGGCTGTCGTGTCGTCTGCTGCAACAAGATATTCGTCGTCGGCAGTCCACACATGATAGAACGGCATGCCGCCTATCTCTGTGAAACTGAGCCTTTTAATGTCGCCTCCGGCAACAATCTTTTTATAGTCCAGCGTGAATTTGTCTAACGAAATGCTGTCGGAACAGATGTCCTTTGCGCTGCGCTGCGTGTGAGTGCGCCATATAGCCTGCGGCGCATCAGCCAGCGACATGAAGCCGCTGAAAATCCATGTCAGCACAAACAGTCCGAAACAGAGTCCGAAGACATGGTGCCAGCGGAACAGACTCTTGGCGTAAGGCGTAATCTTTTTCCTCCTGCGCGCCATGACGGTTGAGCGTATGCCCACGACAATGCCCGTCAGAGTCATCACTATGCCTATTCCCGAGAGCCACAGCACGGTGTCGGTCCAGGGCTGTCTGCCCGTCGCCCTCAGCTTGGTAATGTATATCCAGTGAGGTATTGCGCCGAGCCAAGCCCACATTCGCGACTCGCTGTCGGTAAGCTGCAGGGCCCTGCCCGTGCGCGACGAGAGATACAGTTCGGTGCCTTTGCCGTCGTCGAAAGTATAGTGGTAGACAGGATATTCATTGAACGGCATTGCGCCGATGAGCCATACGTCAATCTCGTTGAGAGTGTCTTTCAGCACGGGATGTGCCTTGCTCCACGCCGAAGCAATGGTGTGCAGGCTGCTGCTGTCCAGTCGCGAGATGGTGTTTCCGCTGGCTGCGTCTACTGCCAGTTCACCGTCGTCGGTGCCTATGCGCATGATGTTCTGTCCCGCCTTGCGCTCTAAGGTTATGTCGGCTATCCTTCCGTCGTGCAAGACGCTGACTGCGCCGATGTCGGGCATACTCCCCTCGCCTATCGCCTCGCTGTTGGCAAGCTCCTGCTGGCGGTCGATGCTCGGGTAGGTATGATACATCATGACCATGCCCGACAGAAACCACATAACAAACAGGATACTGAGCAAAGTGCCCAGTACCCTGTGAAAAGAAATGAATACCTTCGTAATCATCATCGAATCCTTATATTTCGAATGTCGCCGTGAAGCGTATGTTGCGGCCTTCCTCAGGCACGTAGCCCGTCGTGCTCACCGCATACATGTAGTATCTCTTGTTGAAGATATTGTTGAAGTTGAGTTGCAGCTTCCAGTTGCTGGTCAGATTATAGCTTATCATGGCGTTGGTAACGGCATAAGGCTTAAACGTCATGGTGTTCGCAGCGTTGACATACACCTTGCTTGAAGCGTTGAATCCGGCACCGATGCGCAGACCTTTCAGCGTCTGGGCAAAGTCGTAGAAAGCCCATCCGTAAGCCATGTGCATAGGAGCATGCTGCAAATAGTTGCCAGCCTGTGTGTTCTGAGCATACTCAGTGTATGAAAACTCCTTCAGTTTGGCACATGTGAAAGAGTAGCCGCCGTCGATTGTCAGCCCGTCTACAGGCAGTGCGACGAAGCTAAGCTCAAAGCCCTTAGAGTCGGCACGACCTACCTGACCCGACACGTTGGTGCCGTCTTCAAGCTTGCCCAAGCTCTGCACCATGTTGTTCTTTATGATATAGAACGCCGAGAAGTCAGCATACAGGCGCTTGCTGAACGTGATGTGCGTGCCAATCTCATACTGTCTGCCCGAAATAGGCTTGAACACGCTGCCGTTTATGTCGCCGCTCAGGCGCTTGCCGTCGCTGTCTACATAGATGTAGCCGTCTGCAACAACCGTACGGGTAGGCTTGAAGAAGCTGCTGGTAGACGCATATACGTTGATGTTGTCGTTGAATTCATACAGCGCACTCAGACGATAAGTAACGGCATTGTTGTGCTCGCTTGTCTTCGGATCTTTCGATGTAATCTTCTTGTCGTCGCTGTAAGCCATCTGGTACTTGCGGTGGAAGAAGTCGTAGCGCAGGCTTGCGAGCACGGTAAACTTGTCGGTGAAGTGAATGTAGTCGCCAACGTGCAGACCATAGTCCTGTTCCCACTCGAGACTTCTCTTCTGCCAAGGACAGATAATGTTGCCCTGATTGAGTATAGGGTTCCTTACGTCGAGTATCGCATTCTTGCCTTCGCCCGTCGCAGCCTGACCATAGCTTGAGCGCCAGCGCGGCAGGTAGAGGTTAGAATAGTTTGCAGCAAAGAGCAGGTCGTGGCGTATGTTGCCAGTCATGGCTTTGCCCGTAACTTCCAGCTGCTCCTGCAGCAGGTTTGTTTCGTAGGCAAAGAGGAAGCCGGTACGTCTGAGATGCTCAGTGTCGATATATGTCTTGGTGTTTCCGTTCATGTAGTAATGATTGTAGATAGGGTCGCTCGAAGTAAGATAGCTCAGTCCCTCAGAAGCATAGTAGTCGAGGTCGTCGTAATAGTACGACAGCAAGTTGGCGAGTTTCCAGTTCGGATTCTTGAACGTATGGTTATACTTCAGGGCGATGGTGATATCCTTGTCGGTCAAATGGTCAAGCGGATCATTGAATCGTGTGCGCGGGTTGATGTATGAAGGAATATCGCCTGCGTTCCACACCTTGTTGTCGTTGTTGTCGTAGACATCATACATGAAGTGTGGCTGACCAGTGTCTGTGCCGTAGTAGTCGTCTTTTGCAGACACCGAGAACGACAGTTTGTCTCTGTCGCTGAGGCGGAAATCCAGCGCCAGCCATGCATTGTATGCCTTGTTGTCGGTGTGTCTCCATCCCTCGCCGCCACTCATAGAGAAGTCGGTGCGGAAGTTAATGCCTTTGGCTATCTTGCCGCTGGCACCGCCGGTAACCGAGTAGCGTCCCCAACTGCCTATCGTCATGCCTGCGTTGATATGCTTCTCGGCTGTCGGCTGCTTGTGGATGACGTTCACGACACCACCCAAAGCCGAGTGTCCGAACATCACTGAGGCTGCTCCTTTCAGCACCTCGACGCTCTCGACTGAAGCAAGGCTCGTGCTCGGGGCAGACTGATAGAGATTGTGGCGCTCGTCGCGGATGCCGTCGTTCAGTAGCACGAAATCGGAGAAACCACGAATAGTGAAATACATGAAGCCGCCGTAGGAGTTCACAGGACGTATGCCCGTAACGGTGCGCGTTGCTTCGTTGAGGTCTTGCAGTGCCAGGTTGTCAATCTTGGCACGCCCCAGTGTAGATACCGTCAGCGGTGCCTTGTGAAGAGGAATGGGCAGTTTGCCCACCGACGATGGCTTTGAATAGTAACTGGTTACAACAACCTCGTTGAGGTTAAGAGTAGTGTCGTTCTCAATAGTTTCTGCGAAAACACTACCTGAACTAAGCCCAATGAGGGCTAATGCAAGTAATTTTGCTTTCATAAAAATATAGTTAGTTAATAAAATTATCTCCTTGACCCCGAAGAGATTTTTACCCTTTATGGAATAGAGGCAGGTCTCCTGACTTAATCCGATAAACTCACCTTCCCGTAAATGACAGTGGTTTATTTGAGTTTAACATAATGGATATCACAGTAGCGGGCACTGTTTAGGCTTTGCACCTAATTCCCTTTTAAAACCAAGCATGCATGCTTTGGTTACCAAAATCCGCTGCAAAAGTATATAAAAAACTTTAATCTGCAATAAAAAAGCAAAAATTTTTCACTCTCATGCAGTATTATTGAGCGAAAAATTGTCGAAAATCATTATTTGAGATACCTTTGCCGACGTTTTTAGAGCGTATCAATAATGTTATGAAAGCATATTATTAGTGTTATGAAAGTGTATCAATAATGTTATGAAAGTGTATTATTAATGTTATATAAATATAAATATTATGTTATGAAAGGTATGAGAAATCTGATTTTGTTGTGTCTTCTGGTGCTTTCTACGGCAGGCTTTGCGCAGAAGACGGAGAGTGTTGAGAGCATGTTGTCGGCAGGTTCGGAGAACGGAAAGAGTGTTGCCGTGCTGATGGTTCACTTCGGTACTACCTACGACGGGACGCGCGCCTTGACGATAGATGCCATCAACGAGAAGGTGAAGGGCTGCTATCCGGGTGTCGAGGTGCGTGAGGCTTACACGTCGCGCATTATTATCAAGCGCCTGAAGGAGCGCGGCATAGTCAGGCAGACGCCCGTTGAGGCGCTGATGAGCCTGCGCAGTGAGGGCTATACGAGGGTCGTCGTGCAGAGCACTAATGTCATTTGTGGAATAGAATACAATATGCTGCTGTCGGAAATGCGCTCTATGGCGCCGTTTTTCGATGACATTCGCGTTGGCAAGCCATTGTTATGCGATGCTGAGGAAGTAGGAAAGGTGGCTGACATACTGACCAGGCGCAATGTTGCCAACGGCAAGAAAGGCGAGCATGTAGTGTTTGTCGGTCATGGAACGGAAACCATCGACACGGCGGTATATGGCATGTTGGACTATATGCTGGCTGCCAAAGGCTGTGGAAACTATCATGTCGGAACGATAGAGGGCTATCCTGCTTTCGGCGATGTGGTCAGAAAGCTGAAGCAATCGAAGGCGCGCAGTGTCGTACTTGTGCCGATGATGTTTGTTGCGGGCGACCATGCAGCCAACGATATATCGGTGGAATGGAAGGGAGAGCTTGAGAAAGAGGGTCTGAAAGTGTCGGTAAACATGGAAGGACTGGGACAGATAGCCGAGATACAGGATATGTTTGTCAGCCATTTGCGTAAGGCTGAGAAGGTTAATTCATAGTCTTTGCTGCGTTGTCGGGCTGTTTCCGGCTGTTGGGGGCACGGTTACTGACCTTTCGGCAGGCTGTGGGTCTTTTTCGCAAAGCCGTGCCGTTCTTTCTTCAGGCGTGCATGATAAGAACTGAGCCATAGGATTATCGATGTAATAATCGCTATGGCTCAGTTCTTTATTATTAAGGATTTTGGCTGTCAGATGTCAGCCATTCTTCCGTCGTGGTTGCTTATTTGTACTCCTTTGCCTCGCGTTCTCCGCGCACAACAGCCAGTGCGTTGAGAGCCAGAGCCTCGAGTTCGTCTTCGCCGGCATAGATGTGTACCGGTGCGAGGAAGCTGACGCGGCGTTTCAGTTCTTCCACTACATACTTCCAGTGAGCTATTCCGCCTGTGATGATGATGCCGTCTACCTTGCCGCAGAATACGGCTCCCTGTGCTGCTATGCTCTTGGCAACGTGGTAGATCATGGCGTCGATGACCTTCTTTGCTTTCTCGTCGCCTGCGTTTACGCGGTCTTCCACTTCGCGCATGTCGTTTGTTCCGAGATGAGCAGATACGCCCGATTCTTTTCCTGCTATGAATGAGAGTATAGTTTTCATGTCGTATTTTCCGCTGAAGCAGAGTCTTACGAGGTCGGCAGCGGGCAGTGTTCCTGCGCGTTCAGGTGCCATTGGTCCTTCTCCGTCGAGTGCGTTGTTCACGTCTACGCAACGTCCGTGCTCGTGTGCAGCAACAGAGATTCCTCCGCCGAGATGGCATACGATGAGGTTGAGGTCTTCGTAGTTCTTGTTGTTGTCCTTAGCGAAGCGTCGAGCCATAGCCTTTTGGTTGAGCGCATGCCAGATGCTGATGCGTGGCATGAGTGGCGAGCCGCTTGTGCGAGCCTCGTCGTTGAGTTCGTCTACTACTACGGGGTCGGCTATGAAGCTGCGGCAGCCAGCTATTTCGCCTGCGATGTCGCTTGCTATGAGGCATCCCAAGTCGCTGGCGTGTGAGTGTGTAGAGTTGCGGATGTCCTTTTTCATGAGGTCGTTAACCTCGTAGACGCCGCCTTCCAGTGGCTTGAGCAGTCCTCCGCGACCAATGACGGCTGCGAAGTCGAGCGCTATGCCTGCTTTTTTCAGTTCGTCGAGGACGAGTTGTTTGCGGAAGTCGAGCTGGTCGATGACAGTCTTGTAGCCTGCCAGTTCTTCCAGTGAGTGAGAAATGCTGTACTTGAATATCTGCTTTTCATCTTCGAAAACGGCTATTTTCGTTGATGTTGAGCCTGGATTTATTACTAATACTTTCATTTTCTGTTTAATGTTTTCTTATTTGCAGTTGTTGTTTGTAAGTATGAAAAGTGGTGTTTTTTTAGCTTATTACTGCGAGTGCGAGGCTGTAGAGTTTCGACTCCTTGCTGTCGCCGCGCGACGTGAGCACTACGGGCACTAACGGTCCGCGCAGTGTGGCTGCCATGCTTGCGTGGCAGAAGCATGTTACTGCCTTGTAGAAGGCGTTTCCTGCCTCTATGTCTGGGAAGATTAGCGCATCAGCCTCGCCGTTGATAGGCGATGTGAGTCCCTTCTTCTTCAGTGCTTCGGCGTTGCATGCGCACTTCAGGTCTGTTGGTCCGTCTACGATGCACTTGCCAAATTCGCCAGCTTTAGCCTTTTCTATTATTTCCGGATAGCCTGCCGTGAACGGGAAGTGCTTCTCCTGTATTTTCTCAGAGCTGTGTATGAGTGCTATGCGTGGCTCTGCCACTCCGAACGAGCGAGCCATGTCGGCAACGTAGCGCACTTGTTCTATGCGCTGCTCCTGTGTAGGATAAGGTATTACGGCAGCGTCGGTGAAGAACAGCAGCTTGTTGTATGTCGGGATGTGTGCGCATGCAATGTGTGTCAGCACGCGTCCCTTAGGCAGTATGCCCGTCTCCTTGTTGAGCACGGCACGCAGCATGTTGTCGGTGTTGATAAGACCTTTCATCAGTACGTCTGCCTTGCCTTCGCGCACGAGTGCCACAGCCTTTGCTGCTGCATCGTCCTGGTCGGTAGCATCGACGATGTCGAAATCGTTTTTCATTGACATCAGTTCGGCATTGGCTTCAATCTCTGCCCTGCCGCCAACGAATGTGGCTGTGATGAAACCACCTTCGAGTGCCTTACCTACTGCATACTGTGTCGAAGCGTCGGTAGCGCATACAACGGCAACGCGCTTCTTCTCACCTTTAGATGACAGGTGAGCTATCAATTCGTCAAAATTCTTAATGGGTTCCATAGTATCTATGTATATACTTTTTTAAAATTTGTGCAAAGATAATGTTTTTGTTTGAATTATTGCATATTTTTGGCATAAATGTGCAATTTTTTGAGTAAATCTTCTGATAATGCACTATTGACGTGCCATGTTTATGGGTCAGAAAACCACTCACAGCAAAAACCGTGCCAAACTCATCAGGATTTTCCTCCGACCCGAAAAAGTATGAAAATTTTTGACACAGAAAAACTCTCCAAATAGAAAAGTTTTAGCCCCTGAAACTGCAAAAATGTGTTAATTCCACGCTCGGCGACAACTGTTAAAAATGTCAAAGAGCATCTTTGAGGCTTCTATTTCGCCTGTTTTGCCCTGTCAGTCATAGCGTCCGACACCCCCAAACACTATGTCTGACATCCTCAAACAGTGTGTTTGACAATCTCAAACATGCTCTTTGACAATTTTAACACTTCTGTTTCCTGCACAGAAACACCATGTTTGCAGATAACAAACTGACTGTCAGGCGATTGCAGATGCACGCGAAATACGGGCATATTTTGCCCCTCAGATTTCCGAAACGGGTTTCGCGTGCATTCTCGCGACACTAAACGGGCAATAATTGATTAACCATTTGCCGCAAAATTAGAAAGGCCTACCTTCTACAGGCAAGCCTTTCGTGATTCTCATAGTTGAAGATTTTAAAACTTATGAAACGATTCTTTATTATGAAGAAATTATCTTTTATTACGTTGCCAGCCATAGGCGGCACGTCTTATAGTCTTGTTTTTGCGCGAAACATTCATCCATTTCAATGAAGAATACTTCTTAGTGAAGAAAGACATCCTTATCGTTTCCATTCCCCTTTGCAGCGGTCTGCAAGCGATAGGAATGTCTTTTTCACGTTTTGCGTGTCTTTGTTTTTAGTCTGCACGCTGACTGAGTTTTCCCAATAGTATAGTTGTATTTAGAATTTTCTTATATCTTTACAGCATTATAGTCTGCCGATAATTATTTTTTCTGTCTGCGGCTGTGATGTCTTTCGACACCACAACACAGACCATAATTATAACTAATAATACTGATTCTCCTCTCTTCTGTCCGCCGTCAGCCACCCATCTTTTCACGGGAGCCTCTTGCCTGTTTTTTCAATGTATAGTTGTGTGTCAGTTTTTTCTTCGTGATGCAAAAGTAGACGATTGCCGAAATATAGCCAAATTTTTCATCTACATTCTTTTTCAAATACGACAATTTGCCAAAAAAGTATCAAAGTTGTGTATAAATAGCACATTTTCAGTGGTTTTTTTACTACATTTCGTTCGTGTTTTATACAAATTTCGTAATTTTGCAGACGAAAAGAAACAGCACTGTGAGAAAACACTATAAACATAATATATAATAATAAAACTTTAACAAGAAATGGCTTATAAAAGAATGACGGCTGCAGAAGCCGCTTCACTGATTAAGAATGACGAGAATCTTGCGCTCAGCGGATTTACTCCGGCAGGTTCTCCAAAAGCAGTAACCAAAGAGTTAGCAAAGATTGCTGAGGCAGAGCACGCTGCCGGACGTCCTTTCAAGGTAGGACTGTTCACAGGTGCCAGCACCGGACAGAGCACCGACGGCGTACTGACACTTGCCAACGCAATAAAATATCGTGCGCCTTACACCACCAACGGCGACTTCCGCAAGGCTGTCAACGCTGGCGAGATACCTTACAACGACCTCCATCTGAGCCACATGGCACAGGAACTGCGCTACGGCTTCATGGGCGAAGTAGACTGGGCTATACTCGAAGTGAGCGACATAGAGGAAGGCGAAACGACATGCAAGGCATACCTGACAGCAGCAGGCGGCATCAGCCCGACGGCTGCACGACTCGCCAAGAAAGTAATTCTCGAACTCAACACATTCCACAGTCCTGGCTCAAAACTCATACAAGACGTTTACGAGCCTGCAGACCCACCTATGCGCCAGCCTATTCCAATAGTAAACGTAGGCGACCGCATCGGTAAGCCATACGTAGAAATACCACGCGAGAAAATCGTAGGAGTAGTGGAATGCAACCTGCCGGACGAGGCTCGCGGATTTAAGGACAGCGACCCTGTAACCGACACCATCGGACACCTCGTGGCTGAATTTCTCGTCAAGGACATGCATCGCGGAGTCATCCCGTCATCGTTCCTGCCACTGCAGAGCGGTGTAGGCTCAACAGCCAACGCCATTCTCGGTGCTCTCGGAAAAGACAAGAACGTGCCAGACTTCAACGTATATACTGAGGTTATTCAGGACGCAGTCATCGAAATGATGCTCGAAGGACGCGTGAAGGACGGCTCAACATGCTCGCTCAGCGTGTCAAACGAATGTCTGATGCAGGTTTACGACCATATCGACTACTTCAAGGACCACCTGACCATCCGTCCAACAGAGATAAGCAACTCACCGGAGGTTATACGCCGACTCGGCGTCATTGCCATCAACACGGCAATAGAGGTAGACATCTACGGCAACGCCAACTCTACACACATCTCCGGAACGAAGATGATGAACGGTATCGGCGGCTCGGGCGACTTCGAGCGCAATGCCTACATCTCAATCTTCACATGCCCGTCGACGGCTAAGGGAGGACTCATCTCGTCTATCGTGCCGTTTGTTTCTCACCAGGATCACTCTGAACACGACGTCAACGTAATCGTTACCGAGCAGGGTGTTGCCGACCTGAGAGCAAAGAACCCGATGCAGCGCGCCGAGTGCATCATAGAAAACTGCGCTCACCCAGACTACAAGCAGCTGCTCTGGGACTACCTGAAGATAGCAAAGGGCGGACACACCAAGCACAACCTGCCTGCTGCCTTCGCCATGCACGACTCGCTGGCTCGCAAGGGCGACATGCGACTGACAGACTTCGCAGAGTACGTGAAATAATAACAATACACATACAAACGTCAATCCCTCTTACACCTTCATGGCGCAAGAGGGATTGCTTTTTATGGCCGAGCCAGCCTGCTGTCGTTGCGACAGGGTTGCAGGCACTGTTATTTCATGCTTGTGAGAAACGCCTTTGCCGAGCCGAAGCGCAGGTTGAAGTCTATGCGTACGGGTATGTGATGGCTGTCGTTGGTGATGAAGATAGTGCCCAGACGCTCATACTTCTTTTTCTTTTTCTTGTAGACTAAGTATTCCATCTTCATGCAACTGTATTTCTTGCCGTTGTCAGCCTTCACAGTCTCAATGCCCTTGTAGGTTATTATTCCCGGACAAACCTCGCTGCCGCTGACCACCTTCAGCTTTGTCTGGTGTCCGCGCTGCCAGCCGCTGCTGATGAAACTGCGTGCGCGTAGGAATGTGCTGAGCATGTCGAAGATGCAGTCGCTGTGGGTTTCCTCCTTAGTAGTAATGCTCTTGTCGTTGTGCAGGCGGCGAATCTTTATCTTGTTGTTGCTGCCGGAACGCTTGTGCCACACCTCGTCTACGGTGTAGCGCTTGCCCTCGTGAGCACCCTTGCGGAAGTATAGCGGCTCAAGCTGATGCGTAACGTAGCTAATAAGCGTGTCGCGCATGTAGAAATACTTGTCGAGCTTGCCGTTGGAAGTAGCCGTCAGCTTGCAGAGATAGGCATCCTTGCCATCATAGCGGCTGTTGCTGATAGACATGTTAGCCTTGCCTACCTTGTACCACACAAACTTCCAGTTGAAATATAGATTGTAGCTCAGTTGCTCGCCAGCCTTGAAGGCAGTGTTCTTCATGGCGCATTGTGCAGGCGACGTTAGGCTGACGGCTGCGAGAAAGAGCAGCAGTATTATCTTTTTCATTTTTGTATGCTTATTTCATTTCAGATTCCTTCTTCTTGCCTTTCACCATGCAGTAGACGCCGATGACTATGAACGGCAGGCTCAGCAGCTGTCCCATGTCGAGCGGCAGGTACTCTTCGAAAGCCACTTGGTTTTCCTTCGTAAACTCAATGAAGAAGCGAGCCGTGAAGATAAGCGTCAGGCAGAGTCCGAAGAAAAAGCCCGTGCCTACCTTGCCACTGGTGTAGCGCGCAAACAGCGACGGCGTGCTGCTGCCCTTAACGTCAGTTTTCCTGCCATAGTGGTAGAAATGCAGCATGACGAAGAAAAACAGTAGGTATGCCAGAGCCTCGTATAACTGTCCCGGATGTCGCGGCAGCAAGTCTACTTTCTCAAAGACAAAAGCCCACGCCACGTTGGTCGGGCGACCGATAATCTCACTGTTCATGAGGTTGCCGAGCCTTATGAAGCATGCCGTGATAGGCGTTGCAATGGCAATATTGTCGAGAACCTGCCACAGGGGCACGTTGGTTTTCCTGACATACATCCACAGCGCGATGATGAGACCTATCGTTCCGCCGTGCGAAGCCAAGCCCATGAAGCCAGTGAAATGCCAGCCGTCGGCACCATACTGGATGGGAAGGAATATCTCGACAAAGTTCGTCCACGACGAGAGATATTTCTCCGGCTCGTAGAAGAAGCAGTGTCCGAGCCTTGCGCCTATGAGTATGCCGAAGAAGCAATAGATGAAAAGCGGCTCAAACTTCTCGTCGCTTATCTTCTGCTGGCGGAACAGGCGGTGCACGATGATGTACGCCAGACCCAGTCCAATGAGCCAGCACAGGGCATACCAGCGAATGGAAAGCGGTCCCAGATGCAGTGCCACCTCGCTCGGATTCCACATTATGAAGCATTCCAGCGCACTGAGTGTGGTGTTGCTGATTGATAGTAGACAGTTTGTAATCATATATTGTTATTTCTAAACATTAAACCTGAAGTGCATGATATCTCCGTCCTGAACGACATAGTCCTTGCCCTCGATGCCCATCTTGCCTGCCTCGCGCACGGCAGCCTCGCTGCCATACTTGATGTAGTCGTCATACTTGATGACCTCAGCGCGGATGAAACCTTTTTCAAAGTCGGTGTGTATCACGCCGGCACACTGCGGTGCCTTCCAGCCTTTCTTGTAGGTCCACGCCTTTACCTCCATCTCGCCGGCAGTGATGAACGTCTCAAGGTTGAGCAGCGCGTAAGCCTTCTTTATCAGGCGGTTTACTCCGCTCTCCTCCAGACCGAGTTCCTCGAGAAACATCATCTTGTCTTCGTACGATTCGAGCTCGGCAATGTCTTCTTCCGTCTTGGCTGCAATAATCATCGTCTCAGCACCCTCCTCGCGGGCAAGAGCCCCTACCCTCTCGGTCATCTCGTTGCCCTGCTTGGCAGCAGCCTCGTCGACGTTGCAGACATAGAGCACAGGCTTTGCCGTCAGCAGAAACAGGTTGCGCGCAGCATCCTG
Organism: uncultured Prevotella sp.; assembly: GCA_900315545.1. Classification (GTDB taxonomy): domain Bacteria; phylum Bacteroidota; class Bacteroidia; order Bacteroidales; family Bacteroidaceae; genus Prevotella. Next base: position 38,623 of record OMZM01000011.1, on the reverse strand, counting down.
CTCCTCCTTAGAGTCGAAGCTGACAACACGCGCATTCTTTCCTTTCTCCAGCACATCCTTGTAAGCCTCCAGAACGCCCATCAGCACCTTTGCATCCTTGTTGCCTGCAGCAGCCGTCTTCTGAGTCTTGGCAAGTTGCGACTCTATCGTCTCAAGGTCTTTCAGCTGCAGCTCGGTGTCGATAATCTCCTTGTCGCGTATCGGGTCTATGGTGCCGTCAACGTGAGTAATGTTGTCATCGTCGAAACAGCGCAGCACATGTATGATAGCATCCGTCTCGCGTATGTTTCCCAAAAACTTGTTGCCCAGTCCTTCGCCCTTCGATGCACCCTTCACGAGTCCGGCAATGTCTACTATCTCGCACGTGGCAGGCACAATCCTGCCTGGATGCACTATTTCCGCAAGCTTGGTAAGTCGCTCGTCGGGAACGGTAATTATTCCGACATTAGGCTCGATAGTACAGAAAGGGAAGTTGGCTGCCTGTGCCTTAGCACTCGACAGACAGTTGAACAAAGTCGATTTGCCGACATTAGGCAGACCGACAATACCACATTTTAATGCCATAGTTTTATATTTCTTTTCTTTTTTTTTCCCGTTAGTGTGTGCAAAGTTACGAAAAATCCGATTAAGTGATGACAAAATAAATAATTTTTATTCTGTAGAGCGTGAGGATTTTATGCAATAAGCAGTCGGAATGCAAAAGGAAAAAATGTTTTTTCTTTTCATCCCCGAGCGAAAGACGCTTGTCAAAACCATACATTATATATAATAGTAGAATAAGTAATTCGCAAGCGACAGTCCAGCCAAAAAGTAGGAAATCAGAGGGAAAATTAAAAAAACAAGGCAAAAAATATCATCATTTGCAAGAATTGTTGTATCTTTGCATACGACTCGAAATAGCCCGAAAGGGACGGCGGGTCAATATTTTAGAGGCAAAAAGGACGTTACGAAACGTTTTCTTCTACGTGAGAATCTCGCAAATTCAAAGACCAGAAGAAGCGCAACCGAAACGTCCACTATGGGTGTATTGTACCCTGTCTGCTGGTGTAGCAGATAGTTTCAATATGTCTCGGCGTGGGCTATCTCGAGTTGCTTATCCTGGTCAAGGCAATGCGAGAGCCCTCACGTGGGATAAGCGAAAAGTAGAGCACCCACGTCTTTCCGTTTAACTTTTTATTAACCGCTGAATCTGGGTCGCTATAAGCATAAAGTATTTAATGCGTATGATAAACAGTGAAAACAAAAAAGAGGAATGGTTGTTTCGACAAACCATTCTCAGTGCTAAAATTGCCGAAATCAGAAATGTATGTTATTGTATTTATCAAATTTCCGATTTGAGACTTATTGGTAATGACAAGATTTGGGAAAAAGAAGGAATAAACGAATTTAGCGGAACCGCAGAGTTCTCCTTTGTACCTAATACAGAAGGTGGTGTGTCCTATTCTAATGGGAATAGACTACGATTTAAGGGAAGTATAGATAAAAAGGGGCAAACATATTCTTTAAATTCTCCGCTTACTATTGAAGATGACGTAAATACTAATAATTTAAAAAAATACAAATGAGTAAAGTTAATTATCGTGTTGATAAAAAATTGTAATCCTTTTTATAGACTTGCAAATTGCGAACTTGTTTGCAGTGAAACATGTCCTATTGAAGAGATAAAAACAATATGCGGAAAAATGATGTTCAAGGGGTAATGCAAGACAAAACCTCATGGATGACGAAGGATTGGTTGTAAGTGCCAAAGATTTTAGTAATAATAATATAAGATTGACAATAAAAATTATAAAGCAATGAAAAAAAATAATTATTTAGTATGCATGACAGTATTTCTGTCGGTATTTGCAATGGGTCTCATTTCATGTTCTGACAACGATGATGAGCCAAGTGAAGGAAAACCAAGTGAAGGTATGTCTAAAAAGGATTTAACATTCAACGTGAATGGTGTGTCGTTCACAATGGTTTATGTCAAGGGTGGCACTTTCTTGATGGGTGCCACAAAAGAACAAAAAAGCGATATGGAAGATGAAGATGAAAGGTCTTATGTAGATGAGAAACCAGTACATAGTGTTACGTTGAGTGATTATTACATAGGCCAGACTGAGGTAACTCAGGAACTTTGGCATGCGGTAATGGAAAGCAATCCGAGTTTTTATAAGGGCGGACTTCGTCCAGTTGAAGATGTTACCTGGAATGAATGTCAGGAGTTTGTCCGTCGTCTTAGCAATATTACTGGCAAACTTTTCCGCCTCCCTACTGAGGCGCAGTGGGAATATGCTGCTCGCGGTGGAGCGAAATCTCGTGGTTACAGATATTCTGGCAGCAACACATTGCGCGATGTTGCTTGGTTCTATAGCAATTCAAATGAAACCGAAACCACTCACTATGTCGGGCAGAAACAGCCAAACGAACTTGGAATATACGATATGAGCGGCAATGTTAGTGAATGGTGTGAGGACTATTGGGGAGCATATAGCAGTGAAAGTCAATTTGATCCTGTAGCTTCTTCTCCTATTTATGATGACTTTGGGCGCGTAGAAAATTATCGTATTATCCGTGGTGGCGACACTAATAGTTACAGTGGTGGCTGTTTAGTATGTTCCCGTGATGCAGAATACCCTAATCACAGTTGCTCGAAAGATGGATTTAGCAGTCTTATTGGGCTGCGCCTTGCTCTTTAGTTTATACTTATAAGTAGATATAGTCTGCAACTACAATTTCAATATCTAAAACGGCTGAAACCCAAGCAAGGGCTTCAGCCGTTTTTCTTTCCTTATAAGTTTATTCATTTCCCTTGACGGACGGTTTCTTGTTTCCGTAGGGTTGGTGAAGTCTTGCAGACGGTTTGATGTCGAGATGACGACAGCGCAGAGTTATTTCATTATCTTCTGCGTGGTTGTTTTTCCGTTGGATGTAATCTTAACGATGTACAGTCCGTCGGGCAGTGCGTTGGCGTCAACCTGCTGTCCGCTGATGTCGTAGACGGTGATGCTGTCGTATGAGCCTTCGACCACTACCCTGCCGTTGACAATCTTTGCCATAGTCTTTTGCTGTCCTATGGCAGGCACAATCTTGTCGGCTGCACCGCCTGTAGGCACAGGCAGACCATTGTTTACGCCTTCTTCAAACTGCCATACGCTGCGTTCGTACTCGTTGAGCATGTCGGCAAAGACAGGCAGACGCATCTGTGCAGTGGTCAGTTGGTCAACCATAGCGTAGCCGCCTGGCGCTATGTCTGTTGCGTTGTAGCAGTTGACTATCGTGTAGTTGTTGCCCTCAGTGTTTTGGAACACAAATATTGGGTGCATCGTGCCATAGTCGTAGTCAAGATGTCCGGCGTTGTAGCAGTTAGTTATGGTTATGTTGTCGTAAGCCGACACTTCCATTGCTGCTCCGAGAATGCCGCCGCCGAAGATGTTCGGGTTCTGCTGATTGTTGTAGAGTTCAATCTTGCCGGTGTTGTAGCAGTCGTTTATGGTCAGTCCCTCAGTGGTATATCCGCAGATGCCGCCAGTGTAAGAGTTAGCCTCAACGATGTTTCCCACGCTTCCGCACCGTTCTATCGTCAGTCCTGTCTGCGAGTTGTTGGCAATGATACCTCCGGAGATGTTGATGCTCTTTACCGTTGCCGCATTTGTGCAGTCGGCTATTGTCGAGCCGTCGCCTTGCAGCAGACCGCCTATGATGCCGCCGGCATAGTATGAACCGTTTGTTATGCTGACGTTCTCTCCTACGTGGCAGTTAACGATGCTGCACTTTCCCGTGCCTGCACCGACGATAGCTGCTGCTCCGACGCTTATGTAGATATCGGAATTATCGATATTGACGTTCTTTATAGTTGCATTGTCGATGATGCCAAACAAGCCTCCGAACAGTTCGTTGCGATGTTCCATCTGCAAGTTTCTGATGGTGTGTCCTGCCCCGTCAAATGTTCCGCTGAATGGTCGGATGAAGTCAGGCAGGTCGGCAGAGCGTCCGAAGTTGTTGCCTATAGGCCTCAGGTTTGCCACGTTGCTCATGTCGATGTCGCTTGTCATGAGGAAGTATTGTCCTGCAAACGACTCTTTGTTGTTCTCCACGTTGTCGGAAAGTTCCTCCAGGTCGGTTGCATCGCTGATGATGAACGGGTCTTCAGCCGTTCCCGTACCGCCGCTGAAGCGTATTCCTTCGGGCATTCGTCCGTAGGCAGAGAGCGGTATCTGAAGGCTTATGCTGCCGCTTCTTACTGTGAAAACGGCTTTCAGCATGCCTTTCTGCAGTGGCTGGCAGGTTACAGATATGACGTCGCTTTCGGCGTCGCCAAGTTGTTGCGGTGTAAACGTAAACGACGATGCTGCTTGTCCCTCTATACTCATGGTTGCTTCGGCAGGCAGGTCTATGTGTGTCAGTGTGAACGAAAGCGTTTTCTGTTCATCCTTTATCACCTCGCCGAAGTCGAGACTGCTAACATCAGCCGACAGCTGTGTCGACTCAGAGCCGTCGTATCCGCTCAGGCGGATGTCATCGATGTTGACGATGTCGCGGAACGCAAGAGCCTCGCTTGCGTCGTATGTCAGGTAGTCGCTGCGTACTATGCGCACGCGGCAGTTGTGCATGTTGATGGTGCGCGACACTGTCTCTACGTCCTTGCCTGCTGCGAACTCGTCGCCAATGGTTATCCAGTTGTCGCCGTCGGTGGTGTATTGAGTAATCCACGAGGTGTTGGTGTTGTACCAGTTGCTGTTTGCTCTCATCTTAAACTCAAATGTTCCGATGGAGCGCGGCTCGCTCAGCGTGAAGTTTATAGGCTCGTCGGCATCGCTCGACGACGACATCATCTCGCCATAGAGTCGCATTGAGCCTTTGCCGTTGCAGAAGTCGGTGCCGTCGTAGTTGTCGCGTACGCCGTACATGTGCCAGCCGACTCCGTTGAGAGTGGCATCTATGACGCGCTTCGGTCCCTGCGCGTTAATGGCTTGCGTAAAGTCCTCGAAGTCGTATGTCCAGTCTTGTGCCGCTGCCGGATGCATGCAAGCAAATGCCAGGCATGTAGCGAAAAGTGATAAGAATAGATGTTTCATGTAGTTGCGTGTTTGTTTGGTTATCAGGTTTGTGTATTTAATGTTCAAAGAGCATAGCTTTCCCTGTCGAAAACTATGCTCTTTGTGATAGTCGGTCATGCTATTTGCTTATCAAAGCATAGCTCTTGTTCTGTTGCTTATCGCAAAACTTTCTTAGTGTAAGTCTTTCCTTCGGCTTCAATCTTTATGATGTAGACGCCGTTGCTGAGGCTGTTTGTGCTGTGCTGCTGTCCGTTGATGTCGTAGACAGTTACGCGGTCGTAGTTGCCGCTGACAGTCATGTTGCCGTTTTCGAAGCTTACGACAGGCTCTCCGACAGTCTTTGTTGTCTTGATAGCATCAACGTTTCCAGACTCAGGAACAGGGAAGCCTTCGTTCTTGCCTGCTATGATTGTCCAGCATCCTTCCTCGTTGTTGTTGAGCAGGTTGACGAATGTTTCCGACTTCATGACGTTTTTTTCTACAGCAGTAGCATATTTTTCGTAGATGTTGCCCTTTTCTGCGTCGTAGTAGTTGTTGGTCATGATATAGTTTTCTCCATAGAGTTCGTCAGCGTTGTATATGACGTGCAGACGTGTGCTTGTCTCGCTCAGGTAGCCTGCTGTGTAGCAGTTTTCGATAGTCAGGTACTGGTCGGTGTAGAGAATGTCGGCTGCTGTAGCCACGATACCGCCACCGCGACAGTTGGTCTGTATTTCGCCGCCCTGTGAGTTCTGGTCTTGCATGAAGAGCTTGCCGGTGTTGTAGCAGTCGGTGATTGTTGTTGTGCTTTTAACATTCATGCAGATACCTGCGACATAGTGGTTTTTACTTGTTACTTCTGCCATGTTTCCGCATCGTTCTATTATTGCGCCTTTTGCAGACTGGCTGCAGATGATGCCGGCAGCACCACCCGTGAAGTCGGTAACGCGTGCAGCTGTAGTACAGTCAGATATGCGTACGCACTTGCCGGCTGGTGCACCTAAGTATTCCATGGCTCCGGCAATGAGTCCGGAAGCGTACATCATTTCGTCTGAAACGACAACGTCAGATGTAACGTGGCAGTTCTCTACGACAGCATATTCGAGGATTTCGCCAATCAGCGGAGCTACGCCCGATGAGGCATAGAATGAGCTGTTGGATATGGTGAGGTTCTTTATAGTTGCACCGTTTATGATACCGAATACACCTACGAAGTTGTAGTTGTTGCTGATTTTTACGTTGTGCAGAACGTGGTTGCCACCGTCGAAAGTGCCGCTGAACGGACGTATGCCGTCGATGCCGCTGTCCTGACGGCCGAACTGGTTGCCGATAGAACGGAAGTTGGCAATGCTGCTCATGTTGATATCGTTGGTCATGAGGAAGTATTGTCCTTCAAATGTGTTCTGGTCGTCCTCAACCATCTTTGAGAGAGTCTGCATGTCTGATGCGTCGCTTATGAGGTATGGGTCTTCCTCTGTACCTGTACCGCCACTGAAGAGTACGTTGTCGTCAACCTTGCCCACTGCAGTCATAGTGAGGTTGAACTGAATGTCGTCGGCAGTAGCGCGGAAAACAGCCTTGTAGTTGCCCTTGCGCTTGCCGGTGCACTTGATGCTTATTTCTGTTGACTCGCCTTCAGAAACTGCTTCGGTCAGAAGTGTGAAGTAAACGGCATCGTCGCCGATGATTTCCATCTTCACGTCGCCCTCGATGTTCTTGTGTGTGAGCGTGAAAGAGCGTGTAGCCTCCTCGCCTTTCTGCAATTCGCCGAAGTCGAGCGAAGATACGTTGGCTGAGAGAATAGGCGCTGTAGTGCCGTCGTAGTCAGTAATCTTGAAGTCGTCGAAGTTTATCTTGTTTTCGTATGCAGTGCCCGATGTGTAGTCGTATGTTGCATAGTCTTCGCGTACGATGCGCACCTGAGCCTTAGGCTGGTTCACATTGCGTACGATGAGTTCCGGTTCCGGACCAACCATGAAGGCTTCGCCTGTTGTTATCCAGTTGTTGCCATCGGTAGAATATTGTACTATCCACCATATCTGGTTGTTCTTCCAGTAGTCGTGGGCAGCAGCGTAGAACTCGAATGTGCCTATCGAACGGGATGTTGTCAGCGTGATGTTAGGAGTCTCGGTAGCGAGAATCGACGAGTTGAGAAGTGTACCGTTCAGGCAGATAGAGCCTTCGCCGTTGCACCAGTCCATGTCGTCCATGTTGCGCTTGGCGCCATACATGTGCCACATGAGCCCGTTGAAGTTGGCGTCAATGGCTTTTCTCGGACCTTCATTGTTGATGAGGCTTTCGATGTTCTCGAAGTCGTAGGTCCATGTTGCAGCCTTTGTCTGTGATGGGAAAAGCATCGCAGATACTGCAATAACCAAGTAAATGTAGAATTTTTTCATAAAAATAAGTTTTAAATTAATAATTTCGGTTATGTGCACATAGCTTTGCAAAGGTATGTTTTTTCTTTCAAACGACCAAATAAAATTATGATTTTCAACGAAATAGGTTTTTTTCAGAGGCTATGATGACAGTTTCCAATGTCTTAATACTTGTTTTTCATCGCGAGTTGCAACGGCGGGTGCGAAATTACAAACGGCTTGTAATGTCGTGACAGATACTCCGTAACAGCGTGACGAATAGTCTGTAACGCTGTTACAGCATACTTGTAAAAGGATTACAGAAGATTTATCCAAATCCTGTAAAATGCTTCCGTTTCTGCAATAAGACTTATTATCTTTTTCTTTATCAGTGCGCCTCGAGCCAGTTGCTACCCCATCCGCAGTCGGCAACGAGTGGTACGCGGAGGTTGTAGGCGCCCTGCATCTCCCCTATTACGATTTTTTCTACCGCCTCGCGCTCTTCTGGTACAACGGAGAAGTTGAGTTCGTCGTGAACTTGCAGTATCATCTTGCTTTTCAGTTGCTGCTCCTTGAAGCGGCGGTGGATGCGTATCATTGCCACTTTTATGATGTCTGCTGCCGAGCCTTGTATCGGTGCGTTAATGGCGTTGCGCTCGGCAAAGCCGCGAACGGTTGTGTTGTTCGAGTTGATGTCTGGCAGGTAGCGACGGCGACGGAAGAATGTCTCGGCATAGCCTTTTTCGCGTGCATTGTTTATGGCTTGCTGCATATATTCGTGTACGGCAGGGAACGTCTCGAAATATCCGTCTATCAGCATCTTTGCTTCGCTTCGGGGAATGTCGAGACGCTCGGCAAGTCCGAAGACGGTTATGCCGTAGATGATTCCGAAATTGGCACGCTTAGCCTTCGTGCGCTCGTCGCGGCTGACCTCGTCCATACCTTTCTTATATATGCGTGCAGCTGTTGCAGCGTGGATGTCGTGTCCTTCGCGGAAGGCTTCTATCATGTTCTCGTCGCCCGACAGGTGTGCCATGACGCGCAATTCAATCTGGCTGTAGTCGGCAGAGAAAAAGAGGCATCCGGGTTCGGGTATGAAGGCGCGTCTGATTTCCTTTCCGTCCTCGCCGCGAACAGGTATGTTTTGCAGGTTTGGATCTGACGACGAGAGTCGCCCTGTAGCCGTAACTGTCTGATTGAAGGAGGTATGTATGTGTCCCGTCTCCTTGTTTATAAGTTTCGGCAGGGCGTCTATGTAAGTTCCGAGTAGTTTCTTCAGACCGCGATACGAAAGTATGGCATCAACGATTTCGTGTTTATGTCTGAGTTGCTGCAGCACTTCTTCCGACGTTACATACTGTCCCGTCTTGGTCTTTTTCGCTTTTTCTACTATCTGCATCTTGCCGAAAAGAATGTCGCCGACCTGCTTTGGCGAAGAAATGTTGAACTGCTCCCCTGCCAACTCGTATATCTTTGCTTCCAGTGCGTTCATGCGCTGCGTCAGGTCGCGCGATGTTTCTGCCAGTGAGTCGGTGTTGATGCAGACACCGTTGTATTCCATTTCCGCCAGAACAGACACCAGTGGCATCTCAATATCATAGAAAAGACTGTTGAGTCCGTCTTGCTCCGACAGTCGCTTTTCCAGCACGTTCTTCAGTCGCAGAGTAACGTCGGCATCTTCGGCAGCATAGTCGCAGACAATCTCTGGCGAAACGTCGCGCATGGAAAGTTGCTTCTTGCCGCGTGGACCGATAAGTTCCTCTATGCGGATGGTCTGATAGCCAAGCAGCGTTTCAGCCATATAGTCCATGTTGTGGTGTAACTCCGGCTGAAGAAGGTAGTGGGCTATCATGGTGTCGAACAGCTTGCCTTTCAGCTCAATGCCGTATCGACGGAGTACGAGCATGTCGTATTTTATGTTCTGACCTATTTTTGTTATGTCGGCATTTTCATATACAGGACGGAAAATGTTGACAATCTTCTGCGCTTTATCTTTGTCTGCTGGCACGGGAATGTAATAGGCTTCAAATTCCTTTACGGCAAAGCTCAGACCTACAAGTTCTGCGCTCATAGGGTCGGTAGATGTCGTTTCTGTGTCAAAACTGATATTTTTGTTTGTCAAAAAAAAGTCACATAATTTCGACATATCTTCCTCATTGCCAACTAATTTATAATTGTGAGGAGTGTCGTTAGCAGTCAAAATACTCGTGTTTTTTGGCTCTTTCGTATCGGTGGACGCAGAATTTGCGAATAAATCGAGCTGTGAAGAAACTGATTTTGGGGAATTTTCAACTTTTTTAAGAATACGATTTGCAAAACTTTTAAATTCCAATTCGTTGAAAATCTTGCTCAGTTCTTCCTCGTTGGGATTGGTAACTGCAAGCTCATCGAGATTTAATTCGATTGGAACATCAGTGCGGATAGTTGCCAGTTGTTTCGATATGTGTATGTCGTCAACGTGTTCTTCTATTTTCTTCTTTAATGCTCCTTTCAGTTCGTCGGTACGGTTGAGCAGGTTTTCTATACTTCCAAATTCGCTGATAAGTTTCACGGCAGTCTTTTCGCCGACACCCGGACAACCTGGAAAGTTGTCGGCTGAGTCGCCCATGAGTCCCAGCAGGTCGACAACCTGAGTAGGGGAGGAGATACCATATTTTGTGCATACCTCGTTCTCGCCCATTACTTCATACCCTCCGCCATGGCGAGGACGATAGATAAATACATGTTCCTGCACCAGCTGACCATAGTCCTTGTCAGGTGTCAGCATATAGGTGTTGGTGTCAGTTTTTGAAGATTTCACCGAAAGTGTGCCAATAACATCATCAGCTTCGAAGCCTTCTTTTTCAAGAATGGGAATGTTGTACGCGCGGAGTATGTCTTTGATGATTGGAACAGACTGACGGATAACCTCAGGAGTTTCATCGCGTTGTGCCTTGTATTCGGGGTAAAGCTCGTTTCGGAACGTTGGTCCGTGAGGGTCGAAGGCAACACCTATATGTGTTGGCTGCTCTTTCGACAGAACCTCGTGGAGGGTATTGCAAAAGCCCATGATGGCTGACGTATTGAAACCTTTACTGTTTATTCGTGGATTTTTGATGAACGCATAATATGAGCGATAGATAAGCGCGTATGCGTCTAAAAGAAATAATTTATTCATCGTTAATTTAATTTTTCGTTCAAAAGTACAATTTTTTTTGTATATAACAATCAAAATATCTAATTTTGTAGGAAATTTCGGATTATGAATGATTTTTCACTGATAAGAAAACTAATTTCAGACGAACTCAAGACGTTCGCAAATATGTTTGATGAGTCGCTGTCTCAGGGTGAAGGACTCTTGGACGATGCTCTCACGCATATTCGTCAGCGAGGAGGAAAGCGGATGAGACCGATACTGACAATGCTTATAGCCAAGTGTTTCGGCGATGTCAACGATGTTACTCAGAATGCGGCTCTCGGTCTTGAACTGCTTCATACTGCTTCGTTGGTACACGATGATGTCGTCGACGAAAGCACGGAGAGGAGAGGGCAGGCGTCGGTGAATGCTTCTTATAATAATAAGGTGGCGGTTCTTGTTGGAGACTATATCTTGTCAACGGCACTGCAACGCGTTTCCCTGACTAAAGACAGTGTGATTATCAATGCTCTGGCTGAACTGGGAAGAACGTTGTCTAAGGGAGAGATACTACAACTTACCAACTTCGAAAATGATGGTATTTCTGAGGAGATATACTACAAGATAATTGAGTCGAAAACAGCTTCATTGTTCAAGTGCTGTGCAGAAATGGGTGCTATATCGGCTCATGCAGGCGAAGAGCAGATAGCTGCGGCGATGGAATTTGGCAGAATTATCGGTATTATTTTTCAAATCCGTGATGATATTTTCGACTATTACGACTCTAAGGAGATAGGAAAGCCAACAGGAAACGATATGGCTGAAGGCAAGATAACCCTGCCTGCTATATTTGCACTCAACAAGACACAGGACAAGGAAATGCTTGCCCTTGCAAAGAAAGTAAAAAATAGAAGTATATCTACCGATGAAATCACGGTTTTTATAGAGTTTACCAAGAAGAATGGTGGTATCGAGTATGCAGAGGAAGTAATGGAAAAACTACATGCTGAAGCGTTATCTTTTGTTGACAAGTATGTTGATGACAGTGATATTGCCAATGCTTTAAGGTCGTACCTTGACTATATAATAGAAAGAAAATTATGATTTCATCGGTGTTAAAGCGCCAATAACAGAGGTATTCACTTGCATTCAGGTGGTTATTGAATATCTATTTTAAAGTAAAGATATAATAAGACGCATCTCAAAATAATTAGAGATGCGTCTTATTATGTAATATTTATAGAATGTATAGTTACTGACTATTAGAAGAATTTTGTTTCTTCGCCTACGATTTCGCTGAGCAGAAGGTTTGCCAAACGGCTTGTTCCAAGACGGAACCACTTGTTTGTCAGCCATTTATCGCCAAGAACTTCTTTCACGATAGTATAGTAAATCAATGCATCCATTACGCTGTTTAGTCCGCCGGCAGGCTTGAAACCAATTTGTATACCCGTCTCGTCGTAATATTCCTTGATAGCCTGACACATGACGTATGCTGCTTCTGGTGTAGCGGCAGGTTCAAGTTTGCCGGTAGAAGTCTTGATATAGTCTGCTCCGGCATACATAGAAAGGATAGATGCACGCTTTATGTTTGAGGCTGTCTTGAGACAACCCGTTTCCAGAATAACTTTCATTGCCTTGTCTCCGCAGGCTTGTTTCACCTCGTTAATGTCATCGCAAACACCTTCATAGTCGCCTGAAAGGAACTTTCCTACGGGCATTACGATGTCTATCTCGGTAGCACCGTCTCTTACTGCGAGTGCAGTTTCAGCTATCTTTACTTCTATTGCTGCCTGAGATGACGGGAAACTTCCTGACACACATGCAACTTCTACGCCCTCAACCTCTAATGTTTCGCTTACCGTTTTGGCAAAACATGGATATACGCAGATTGTTGCCAGGTGGGGTAGGTCTGGGTATTGTTCGTCGTATTGGTTGACGCGCTCGGTAAATGCTAATACGCTTTCGTCGCTGTCGGTAGTCTTCAGAGTCGTAAGTTCGATGGACCCCATGAGGAATTTTTTTACATCGAGCGTATCGTTTTCTGGTACATGCTCTGCTATTATCTTCTTCACGGCTTCGCGAACGGTATTGTCGTCAAGGTCGCAGTTATACTTCGACAATACGTTTTCATATTTACTAACGTGCTTTATCTTCTCATGATGATGCTCATGATGGCAGTTACAATGTTTCTCTTCCATGTCTTTATAGTTTTATTAGTTATTATTTGAATATACGAATGATGTGTAAATATCTGTTTGTCAATGTTTTAGTTTTGCGTTCTCAATGTGTCTTTTTGAGTCGCGCCTTGTCTTCTTGTCTATGGACTGGAGTAGGGCAGAGGTCAAATCTATACCAGTCTGGTTAGCAAGGCAAATGAGTACCCACAGTACATCTGCCATTTCCTCAGATAAATCTTCATTTTCGCCAGATTTAAAACTTTGGTCGCCATATTTTCGTGCTATAATACGTGCTAATTCTCCAACCTCCTCAGTAAGGCAAGCCATATTTGTCAGTTCCGAGAAATAGCGTACCCCGTATGTTTTAATCCACTGGTCTACAGTCTGTTGTGCTTCTTTTATTGTCATCTTTGTCGTATTTGTACAGCTGTTCTTGTCTTTTTGTTATCACTCCTTGTTCTTTGTATCCATGCAAATGGTTACAGGTCCGTCGTTCAGCAGGTCAACTTTCATATCTGCACCGAACTCGCCAGTTGCTATATTTTTGCACATTTCATCGGATATTTTGCGGCAAAAATACTCATACAGAGGTATGGAATATTCTGGCGGTGCAGCATGTATGTAACTCGGACGATTGCCTTTTTTATATGATGCCATAAGTGTGAATTGCGAAACTACCATAACTTCGCCGTCGATGTCAGTAACCGACTGGTTCATAACGCCTTCGCTGTCATCGAAGATACGCAGGTTTAGACATTTCTTTATAAGCCAGTCTGCATCTTCTTTGCTGTCGTCGTTGCTAATACCAAGAAGTATCAGCAAACCTTGTTGTATGCTGCTTTTCTTCTCCTGGTTTATCGTTACGCTGGCATGTTTTACACGTTGAACAACTACTCTCATGGTGCAAATATACTAATTATATTGTTATTACTCATCTTCTTTATGCAAATATGTGTATAATGATGTTGCTTTTTGCTTACCTATGATATGTGTAAGTGTTTCAATATCAATACTTTGCAGTTTTTTTACTGATTTCCACTTTGATATCAGCAAGTTTTTTGTCTTCGGACCTATGCCTGGTATTTCGTCAAGCATGCTGTGTAAAGCATGTTTTGAGCGTTTATTGCGGTGGAATGTAATTGCATAGCGGTGCACTTCGTCCTGTATTTGTGTCAGTATATGGAACAGCTCGCTGTCAGTTTTCATACCAATTACCTGTGGAGGGAAACCGAAAAGCAGTTCATTAGTTCGATGTCTATTGTCTTTTGCCAGTCCCGCAATAGGAATATCAAGGTGTAGTTCGTCTTCAACCACGCAGCGCACTACTTCCATTTGACCTTTGCCACCGTCAGTAATAATAAGGTCGGGCAGGGGAGTGCCTTCATCTTTCATGCGGGAATATCTGCGCCTTACAACCTCTTTCATAGATGCATAATCGTCAGGGCCAACAACGGTTTTTATATTGTATTTTCTATAGTCTTTCTTCGATGGCTTAAGGTTTTTGAAAACGACGCAACCAGCAACAGCGTCAGTACCAGATATGTTTGAGTTGTCAAAACATTCAATGTGCATTGGCAACTTTCTCAGTTGCAATGCATTTTGAAGTTCCTTCATAAGTCTTGTCTGCCGTTGTTCAGGATTTAGTTTTTCAGACTGTTTCAGCCTGTCCACACGATATTGTCTGCCGTTTAGCAGAGACAGTTCAAGCAAGTGTTTTTTCTCTCCTTTTTGAGGAATAATGAACGTAACATTGTCCAATTTCCAGTCTATTTCCACTGGTACGACAATCTCTTTAGCATTACTTTTAAATCTTTGTCGTATCTCAGGAATAGCCAGCGACAGTAGTTCGCTGTCGCTTTCGTCCAATTTGCGTTTATATTCGAATGTAAATGCTTGGTTGATTGCTCCATTTGTGATATGCAGGAAGTTTATATAAGCATTTTTATTGTTTTCATCGTTTGTAACGGAGAATACATCTATGTTGTTTATTGTTTGCGAAACAATTTCGCTTTTAGCGCAGTAATTATTCAGCAGAATATACTTTTGTTTCAGTTCTTCAGCTTCTTCAAATCTTAATTCATCGGCACAAATTTTCATTTCTTCCAGTATTTGCTGGCTTACTTGCCTCGTGTTTCCCTTTAAAATCTCCTGTGCCTGCTTAATTTTTCTTATATAGTCATCTCTTGAAATCTTGCCTACGCATGGTGCATCACATTTCTTTATGTGATATTCCAGACAAGTCTTGTATTTTTCATCCTTAACACCAGCTTCAGTCATAGGCATTCTGCATGTTCTTATACGGTATAGTTTGTTCAGCAGTTCCAGCAGTCCGTACATAGTACTGATGTGAGAATATGGTCCATAGTATGTTCCCCATTTCTTGTTGATAGTCCTTGTCTTGAATATTCGTGGG
Organism: uncultured Prevotella sp.; assembly: GCA_900315545.1. GTDB lineage: Bacteria > Bacteroidota > Bacteroidia > Bacteroidales > Bacteroidaceae > Prevotella. The sequence continues at coordinate 23,534 of OMZM01000011.1, read as the reverse complement.
AAAGGTTCGTTTGTAACACAGATAGACGGATATGTTTTTCCGTCTTTCAGCAACACATTGTACTTAGGTTTATATTTCTTAATTAAAGAATTTTCCAACAACAATGCATCTTCTTCGGTTTTAACGACAGTATATGTAATGTTTCTGATTTTGCTTACAAGAACTTTCGTTTTAAATCTGTCTACTTCCTTATGAAAATATGTAGAAACACGATTTTTTAGGTTTTTAGCTTTACCTACATATATAATTATGCCGTTTTCATCCCAGAATTGATAACTTCCAGGTAAATCAGGCATGCTAAGAACAATATTCTTCAGTTGTTCTTTATTGTTTATGTTTTCTTTCTTTGTCAACTTTTTCTAATTTGTTGAGTTATAACGATTTTCTCTTTTGTTGTTTCACGTGAAACTGTATGTAGGTTCTTCTTCTATTCTCCATATTATTTGAGTATCTTGATGTTGATGAAACCTTGCTTTAAGTTCTGCTACACTTTTATTAAAGTAGTTATTTCTGTGTCCTTTTCAAATATATCTCTGCCGTGCAGTCCTTCGTCTGTAATTTCTATAAGGAAGTTTACGAATATGTCTTTTGGTGAAAACTTCTTTACGAGATTATATGCAGCTCTCATAGTTCCGCCAGTAGCCAGCAGGTCGTCGTGTAGCAATACAACATCATTCTCGTCGATTGCGTCTTTGTGAATCTCAATAGTGTCAGTTCCGTACTCTTTAGAATAACTTTCCTGAACTGTCTCTGCCGGAAGTTTTCCAGGTTTTCTGCACAATACGATGCCAGCTCCAAGTCTGACAGCCAGAGCCGATGCCATTACAAAACCTCTACTTTCAATGCCAACAATCTTTGTTATACCCTTGTCTTTGTATAATTCGTAGAGTTCGTCTTCCATGATTTTCAGACATTCAGCATTCTTAAAAAGGGTTGTAACATCTCTGAAGTTAATACCTTTCTGTGGAAAATCTGGAATGCAGCGCAGGTTTTCCATAAGTTTTTCATTGTTCATTTTCTTTTATGTATTTATGTTTGTATATTCATTATGTTGTTTCACGTGAAACGATACGTTTATCTTCCCGATAACACGAGCAGTGCGTTGATGTCGCTTGGCGACACTCCTGGTATTCTACTTGCCTGTGCGAGAGTTTCTGGGTCTATCTTTGCGAGCTTCTGTCTTGCTTCTATTGATATCTGAGTCATCTGTTCATAGTTGAAGTGCCCTTTTATCTTTATGTTTTCGAGTCGCTTCATCTTGTCGGCAAACAGTTTTTCTCGCTCAATATACCCCTTGTATTTTATTTTTATTTCGGCAGCCTCGCTGATTTCGTCTTGTCTGTTAGGCAGTGAGCCGACCATTTCTTTTAGTTTCGGACTTATTTCGTAGATGTCCGTCATGTTGATCTGCGGTCTTGCCAGCAGGTCGGTAAGTTTTGCGCCAATGTGCAGCGGTGTTGTGTTGTGGTTTTCCAGCCAGCTGTTGACGTCGTTAGGCTTCACGCTTGCAGTGTTGCAGAAGTTTATAATCCTGTCTATTGCGTTGTTCTTTTCAGTCCAGAAATCCATTCTTTCCTTCGTAGCCAGTCCCATGTTGAAAGCCTTTTCTGTCAGTCGTGCATCTGCATCGTCCTGTCGCAGCAAGATTCTGTATTCTGCCCTCGACGTAAACATACGGTAAGGCTCGTCCACGCCTTTCGTTACGAGATCGTCTATCAGTACACCGATATAACTCTCGTCGCGATGCATGATGAACGGTTTGCTTCCAGAGCACAAGTTAGCCGCGTTCACGCCAGCCACCAGTCCCTGTCCTGCCGCCTCCTCATAGCCCGTTGTGCCGTTGACCTGTCCGGCAAGGAAAAGTCCTTTTATTACCTTCGATTCGAGCGAATGCAGCAGTTGTGTAGGGTCGAAGAAGTCATATTCTATAGCATATCCCGGTCGGTATGTCTTTATGTCGCGGAACGCCGGTATCTGCCTGAGTGCATCGAGCTGTATCTCCGTAGGCATCGACGACGAAAATCCGTTCAGATACATCTCGTTAGTCGTTTCGCCTTCCGGCTCCAGGAACAGCAGGTGCTTGTCCCTTTCGGGGAACGTTACGAGCTTTGTTTCTATCGACGGACAGTATCGTGGTCCGATGCTTTGTATCTGTCCGTTGTACAGTGGCGATTCGTCGAGTCCGTCGTTCAGTCGCTTGTGTACGTCAGGGTTAGTGTAGCACATCCAGCATGGCAACTGTTTCAGAACGCGCTGTTCGCCCATGAAACTGAACTTATGGTAGTCCTGTTCGCCGTCTTGGCGTTCCATGTCCTCAAAATGCACGCTTCTGCAGTCTATGCGCACAGGCGTTCCTGTCTTCATCCTGTCTTTCCTGATGCCATGTACGGCAATGCTCTCTGCAAAATTATGCACTGCCGGCTCAGCCATTCGTCCTCCCTCTATCTGCTTTCTGCCCACGTGCATCAGTCCGTTGAGAAACGTTCCTGCCGTAACGACAATGCTCTTGGCTCTAAACTCCATGCCCCAGATGGTAGCGATGCCCACCGCCTCGCCGTTCTCCACAATCAGCCTGTCTGCCTGATCCTGCCAGATGTCGAGGTTGTCCGTATGATCCAGAGTCTCTCGCCATGCCCATATAAACTTCTCCCTGTCGCATTGAGCACGCGGGCTCCATACGGCAGGACCTTTCGAGCGGTTGAGCATGCGAAACTGTATTGCCGTCTTGTCTGTGATGAGTCCCATTTGTCCGCCCAGAGCATCTATCTCTCTGACTATCTGACCTTTAGCTATTCCGCCGACAGCCGGATTGCACGACATCTGCGCTATGCGGTTCATGTCCATCGTTACGAGCAGCGTCTTAGCCCCCATGTTGGCAGCCGCCGTTGCAGCCTCGCAACCGGCATGCCCACCACCAACGACAATAACATCATATTTTGTGTTCATATATAGTCTATGAATAATAAGTCAATACTATTTTGCAAAAGTACAAAATCTTTTTCAATAATGGAAGAATAAATAGGATAACTTATTTAACTTCTTAACAGCCAAACAGTTGCAGAGAAGAAATATTTGTGTGTTATTCCGTCATAGTTCTTGTATTGATGTTTACATATGTTGAGCGATGTTTTCTTGCTTATGGAAAGCCATTACATAGGTTATGTTTGTAGACTGCGACGGTAACCAAAAGGGCTGACACCTTTGATGGTAGCAGCCCTTTCTTTTGTTGTAGTTGAGGATGGTTGAAAATCAGTCAAGGTATAGTCCTGTCGTGCGTTTCAGTCCCTCCCTTATTTTTTTACGACTTTCTTTTGTCCGTTCTGGATGTAGATGCCGTCAGCCGTAATGTTTTCTACTTCCTGTCCGCTGAGATTATAGGTGGATTCATCGGCAGGTCGAGTAATGTTTACTGACTGGACAGCATTGCTTGAGTTGTCTTTTGTGAACGTGTAGCTCTTTCCGCCGTAGGTCTTGACCTTGAGGGTTGTAGCCGTGAGTTCCTCGATGATGAAATGTAAAGTGTAATATTCATCAACTATAATGTGAAGCTTATTATTTATTATGAAATAATCAAGAATAGATCTTTCACACGTTCTCTCTTCATCCTTGCCGTATTGAGCGTAGTTTGGATCTTTTTCTGTTAGCTTTATCATTCCACAAGCATAAAATTTATAGTCATCAATATCATCAATATCGCCATATAACCCATCCTCCAAAGTGATACTTTCAATGTTTGTGATACCTAACGGAGCATAATCAAGTCCCGTTGTTGTCCAAGTGCCGACGAGATCAGCCTCGTCAAATGTCTGTGCGTTAGTACTTATTGCCGAAACGAGCAGCAATACGAATAAATAAAACTTTTTCATACCTGTTATTTTTTAGTTGTGCAATATTGCCTTATTCGTCTTTAGCATCTGCACAATCCTTTATAGAAAAGGAAAGCGCAGCCCTGCCATATTCTCTACCGGGCTTAGGACAGCCTCCAATATAACTATGGTATAGACTACGCTTTTATGGGCGTAGCTCCAATGTATATTGGTAATACTCGTTTGTCTCATTCGAGGTCCTAATTCGGTAGAGAAATTGAGCAAATAATGTAGCGTCTCTTACGAAACACAGTGCAAAGATACAAGTTTTCTGCAAATTAAGTCATAATGTTTGAAAAATTTTCATTTAGAGTTCTGAAATTTACAACCAAACAGTTGCAAAGAAGAAAAATTTGTGTGTTTTCAGTATGTTGGGTAGTATTCTTTCTTGGTAATTTGTGAAATTGCCATTACAGGTTAACGGACAGTTTTGCGAAAATGCTGCGTTCGCGTAGCCTGATGCTTGTTACAATCTGCTCGGTATCGGTAAATATGCGACGTTCAAATTACACCGTATTGGTGTAGAATACGTCATAGGCAAAGCGGTATTCACGCTGTCGCTCACCACCTGAGCCACAGCAGCATAACTGCATAAAAACAGCAGGGTAAATAGTAAAATCTTTTTCATGGTGTTTGTATATTTGGGAGATGTTGTGAAAATAACTCACAACATCTCCTGTTTTCTAAACGTTAGTTAGCCTTACTGTGCATTGCCATCATGCTTTCTCAGAGCCGTCCTTATTCTTCTTGGAGCGTCTTGACCAAAGTAAAATAAACAGCCGCCCCAACTGCTTGCCGAAAAATGCAATCAAAACATAATTGACATATAATTTAAAATTAACTTCCTGCTGAATATCAGAGGATATGTTCAACACCCAAACAATGGGATATATCAGCAATGCAACGACAATAACTGAATTTGCAACGTCGTTCAGCAGGTTTTTAAATAGTTGGCGATATTGTCTTACTTCCATAGTTTAAACACAATTAAATAATGTATTTATTTTTAATATCCAGATATTCTCGTATATTCATTTCCCTTTGCAAAGATAATAGTTGATAATTGAATTTCCAAATAATTTCTTTACACATTTTACACGACGTTCTCGATTGCTTTTGTTAAATGACTGTAATTCAGATGTTTAGTTGCCATTTTACATATTTTACAGGATAAGTAATTATATGTAATTCGAATAGGAGTCGCTTCTGCGAGGATATATTTTACGTGAATATCCAGCTGTCCAGGATTTGTCAGCCGCAAGTATATAAATAATGCAAAAACGAATTTGGAGAAAATACTGCATAATCCAAAAATAAATGTTAATATTAAGATTAATTACAGCATTATTACTCGATTATAAGTGAGTTCAACAAATTCATGTTAAATAAATATTATAAACAAATTAAAAATGATAAAATAAAAATGGTTTTCGTAATATTTATTTATATTTGCATAATAATTTTTCTTTAGAATATAATAAATCCACAAAATGAAATACGATATTAATATAAACGATGATTGTATTTTAGCAATGAAAAGTATCGATAATAATTCGATAGATCTTATAATTGCAGACCCTCCATATTGGAAAGTAATAGGAGAAAAGTGGGATTATAAGTGGAGAACAGAAAAAGATTATGTTGAGTGGTCATTAAAGTGGATTCGTGAAGCTGCAAGAATCTTAAGAATAGGAGGTAGCTTCTATTGTTTTGGTTATTTCAGAACTTTAGCTCTTTTAGTTCCATACTTAGAAGAAATGGGACTGGAATTAAGGCAGCAAATTATTATAGACAAAGGAATGAGAGCCGTCAGTGGTCGTGCTACAAAGAAATATAAAATATTTCCAAATGTTACAGAAAGTATACTTCTAATTGTAAAAGACAATAAGAAATTTGTAAAACCTTTTTTAAAAGAAAAACAACAGGAAAAGGGATTATCTGCCAAACAGATAAATGAATCTTTGGGTGTTAAATCAAATGGAGGAGGAATGTGGAGTATTTATACAGGGAATAATGTATGTGAACAGTTCCCAACTAAAGATTTATGGGAAAAGTTATCTGTTGTATTAGATTTTGAACTACCTTATAAGAAAGTAGCTCAAACGTTTAATCCACAAATGGGATTTACAGATGTTTGGACAGATATAGATTTTTATAAAGAAAAACATTTTCATCCGACTCAGAAACCACTAAAGCTGATAAGAAGACTCGTCGAAACTAGTAGTAACGAAGGTGATGTTGTTTTGGATCCTTTTTCAGGTGTTGCCTCGACCCAAATAAGTTGCATCCAACTTAATAGACATTATATAGGTATTGAGTTGGATGAAACTTATTTTAAAATAGGACTTAATAGGATTAAAGAAGCAAATAGTCCTAACCTCTTTGATAATGCTTTTTCTGCTGTGTAGAAACAATAGGTCTGAGAGAAATGTTATCTCTAAGTTTCATGTCTAAAAAAGGTAAAGCCTTTTGCTTCTCTTTTATAGATAGGTTTTTAAATTGAAGTTTTGTTAATGTAGTAATGTTCTTATGGTTAAGATAATCTTGACAGATTAGAGGTAAAATATCTGTTTTATAATTTACTTTTGAAATCATTTCTTCCCATTCATTTTTTTTTAGTAAAGTACTTGGCATTGGTAATGGTTTCAAATTATTGCCTCGTACTTGAAGTGGTTTTATATATGTATCCTCTTCTATAATTATAGTAGGAGAAGTATCAATGTTTTTTATGATGCACTCAAAAATTTTTATAGGATTGCACTTGTAAAATTGAAATGACCATGGATGAAGATTCATCGGATTTGTTTTTTTATTGTCTTTAAGTTTGGGTGTGTAAATGTTGTAATAATGATTTGATAATAAATTACCAAAAACGCTCATCCTGTCTTCTTTTGGGTATATTTCAAATACAGAAATTCTAATATCTTTATAATCCCCTTCTTCAAATTTTGGATAGTCCATTAATAAAAGTACTATCCTGTCCATGTTAAGATATTGTTTTAATTCATGTTCATCTCTAACCCCAAACAACCATTTGCTATCATTTTTCCTTTCTATTTTTTTACTTCCACAGACAGAACATTTTGATTCTATTCTGAGAACTCTGCTTCCACAATCATTACATTTATCCACCTGATCTATTTTGTTGCATGATTTTATTTCAGACCCATCTGCCAAATCGTCCCCTCTTGCTCCTGTTCCAGTTCCAGGAACTCCTGTAATAATTGAAATAAGGTGTTGTCCGATGTATCCTATTTTTGCAGCAGGAGTCTGATTCGTAATTTTAGCCCATTTTGTAAGAGCATGTTTCGGTGTAATAATAATTTCGTTGACAAAATTTTTAACCTTTTCTAAATTGTCATTAATCTTTACATATTCCTTGTTTGGTCTCATATTTGTAATATAGTAAGCCAAAAGCCCCTTTTTGTTAATGAAATAGGGCGTGGAAAGTGGTTGATAAGCAAGGCTTAGCACTGCCCATATCAGTCAACAACATTTTTATCCACGCCCATTATTAAAGCGTAGGTATCCATTGTCTTAGCTGAACTGATATTTTTCTGAAGTGCTAATTCTGCTTTTTCAGTTTAGTCAAGGATGTCTAAATTAATAATATTATACTATTTCTCTAACATTTTTATTCATTGTGGCTCTGAAGGTTGTCCTTGCCTTTTTTCACAATGAGTTTTACATTTATTTTGGACTTTACAGAGTCTAAATTTATTTGCAAAGATAATAAACTATTATGTATAAATAATATAATGTTTTATATTTTAATTCAATTTAAGATTTAATTATCTATAAGTATTTTTTTTATCAATTTCGGGTCGTTTACTGTCGCGAGAATGCCCGCGAAAGTCGTTTCCGAAATCTGAGGGGCAAAATACGCCCAAAATTCGCATGCAGCTGCAATCTCTTGACAGTCAGTTTGTTAACTGCAATATGGTGTTTCTGTGCAGGAAATAGAAGTGTTAAAAATGTCAAAGAGCATGTTTGAGATTGTCAAACACACTCTTTGAGGATGTCAGACATAGTGTTTGGGGGTGTCGGGCACTGTGTTTTGCAGGGCAAAATAGACGAAACAGGCGCGTCAAAGATACTCTTTGACAATTTTAACAGTTATCGCCGACCCGTAATTTAACAGAATTTTGCAGTTTCAGGGGCTGTTCCGATTCTATTTGGAGAGTTTTTCTGTGTCAAAATTATTCATCATTTTTCGTCGCGAAAGAAAATTCCGTCGAGTTTGGCACGGTTTTTGTAGTGAGATGATTTTAACGGGAACCTTAACGATAACTGCAACGACAACCTTAACGGGTACGGGAACTGACTTACGCGGGTGGATATGACAACGCTACATATTCGCTGTTTACATCGTGAAGTTCCCGTTAACGTTCCCGACAGTCTTAGTGTTGATTTTAGTAATGGGGCAGGGTAGTACGAAACAAGGTGCACCCTTGCGGATGCACCTTGTTTCGTTTATGTTGCTTGCTGTTGCCTTTAGTCTCTCAGTATCGGCATTGTCATGCATCGTGCGCCTCCGCCTCCACGTGGCAGTTCAGATGCTGCGAATGTGGCAACAAACTTCTCGTAGTTGTTCATGTCCACTTTTCCGCTTACTATGTCGTCGGCATCGAGCACTGCAAATCCAGCCTTGTCGAGCGCCTCTATGGTGTGTGTGTTTCGCTTGTAGCCAATCACCTTTCCGTCGCCCATAGAGAAGAAGTTGCATCCGCTGTGCCACTGTTCGCGCATTTGTGTCCATGCGTCGCTTCCTCCGCCTATCACTGGCTCTATGTCCCATCCCAGACTGTTGAGTCCTTTCACGATGTTATCCATCGGGCAGTAGCTTATCTTGCCGTGATTTATGCTGATGAGTGTTGTCTCCTTTCCTGCGAATATTCCTTCTTTCTTCAGCATTGGCTCGAAAGCCATGCACTGGTGCTTGCCCAGGAATGTGAACACCATGTCGAGGTGTATGAACGATTCCGGCTCGTGTGGCAGTTCCTGTACGAGAATGTTGAAGTGTTCGCGCTCTTTGGCAAACTGCTGTGCCAGGTATTCTATGCCCTTTGCGTTAGTCCTTATGCCTTCTCCTATGCAGAGCAGGTCTGGCGCTGCTATGTGTACGTCGCCTCCCTCAGTGCGTGCGTTGCTGTTCCACTGCATGGCATTGAGCGTGTCGACCTTGAAGAAGTGTCGGAAGATGGTGTCGTAGATGAGCGGTTCGCGCTCTCTTACGTCGAAGCTCATGGAGTTGAGCAGTACCCTGTTGTAGACCGTCGACGATGCGTCGCGCGTGAAAAACAGGTTGTAGAGCGGCTCCAGCAGGTATCTGTCGTCAGACTTTCCGTCCCACTTGGGGTTTTCGTATCCTTCTATCAGAACCTTTGCCAGTTCCACATTGTCCATTTCTATGAGCCTGTCGACAAACTGATAGTCAGAGTTGCCAGCCTGCTTTATGGGTCTCATGCCGAAATGGAACACGCTTTCGTTTACGAGGTGTCGCTTTATCTCCTCGTCTTTCAGTAATTCTTCTAAAATGTCTTCTACGTAGTAAACGTTTGTCCAGCGCTCCAGCACTCCGCAGAAACGGCTGTACTCGGTGTCGACGATTTTCTTGTCGAGGATGTCGCTGTATAGCGCGTGGTTTGCGTTCAGCGGCGTCATGCGCTCTATCTCCACGCCAGGACGGTGCAGCATGACTGCACGCAGGCGTCCGAACTCCGACGACACGTTTACTTCACATGGTTTTAATGGTTTATTGATTTTCATGTATTATATTGGTTTTTATAAAAAAGTTCATCCACAGCAGGCATGCATCAGCATTGTTCCGTGCCGCCGGCATGGGGATGAACTGCTCTCTTATTCTTTCAGATAGGTATATCTGTAGTCGGTTGGTGATACAAGTGTTTCCTTTATTACTCTCGGAATGATCCAGCGTATGAGGTTGAATTCGCCTCCCGCCTTGTCGTTGGTGCCCGAAGCACGTGCACCTCCGAACGGCTGCATGCCCACTACGGCACCCGTAGGCTTGTCGTTGATGTAGAAGTTTCCGGCAGCATAGGTCAGCTTCTCGGTCAGTTTCTCGACAGCCATGCGGTCGCGTCCGAACACGGCGCCCGTCAGTCCGTAAGGCGATGTCTCGTCGCAGAGCTGTGCAGCCTCGTCCACCTTGTCGTCGTCGTAAGGATAAACGGTGAGTATAGGACCGAATATCTCCTCTTCCATCGACTTGAAGCGCGGGTTGCTTGTCTCTATGACCGTAGGCTCTACAAACCATCCCTTCGACTTGTCGCAGTTGCCTCCGAGAACTATCTCAGCGTCGGCAGCCTCGCGGGCATAGTCGATGTACGACTTGCACTTGTCGAACGACACCTCGTCGATGACGGCATTGACGAAGTTTCCGGCATCCATGACGTCGCCCATCTTTATCTCAGCCGCCATACGTTTCATGTCTGCCAGGACGTCAGCCCATAGACTCTTCGGAATATACATGCGCGATGCGGCAGAACACTTCTGTCCCTGAAACTCGAAGGCACCGCAGAAGGCAGCCGTAGCGACAGCTTTCTTGTCAGCCGACGGATGTACGAAGATGAAGTCCTTGCCACCCGTTTCGCCCACGATGCGCGGATAGGAAATGTATTTGCCGAGATTCTGTCCTGCCTGTCGCCACAGCGAGTTGAAGGTAGACGTGCTTCCCGTGAAGTGTATGCCTGAGAAATATCTCGACTGCGTAGCTACCTCGCCAATCAGCGCACCGCTTCCCGGCAGGAAGTTGATTACTCCGTCGGGCAGTCCGACCTCCTTGTAAAGCTGCATCAGATAGTAGTTGCTCAGCAGAGCCGTCGTCGACGGTTTCCACAGAGCCACGTTGCCCATGAGCACAGGCGTCATGCATAGGTTGGAGGCAATCGACGTGAAGTTGAACGGAGTAACGGCGAGAATAAATCCTTCCAGCGGACGATACTCCGTATGGTTCAGTTGTCCGACTCCGTCCTTAGGCTGCATCGCATAGATTTTCGATGCGTAGTGAACGTTGTATCGGAAAAAGTCGATAGTTTCGCAAGCCGAGTCTATTTCAGCCTGATATATGTTCTTGCTCTGTCCGAGCATAGTAGCAGCATTCATTATAGGACGATACTTCGTAGCGAGCAGCTCTGCCATCTTCATGACTATTGCCGCGCGTGTAGTCCACGGCGTGCGGCTCCATTCCTGCCAAGCCTTCATGGCAGCCTCTACAGCCATTTCCACTTCCTTCTTGCCCACCTTGTGATATGTAGCGAGAACGTGCTTGTGGTCGTGAGGGCATGTTATCTGTCCCACGTCGCCGGTACGGATTTCCTTTCCGCCAATGATTATAGGTATGTCAACTACTAACTTGCTTTGGCGTTCCAGCTCTTTCTCGAGTGCCACGCGCTCTGGCGAGCCCTTCATGTAGGCTTTCACCGGCTCGTTTGCAGGCACGGGGAATGTAATAACAGAGTTTTTCATTTGTCTATGTTTTATATGATTAGAAATTTATGTATGTATTTGTATTTCGTGCAAATTTACTATTAAATGTGGAAATAATTTAACTGACGAAAGATTTTTTTTGTATTTAACAATTTTTTTATTGTCATATTACATATAGCTACAGGATTTTCACTACTTTTGCAAACAAAACCCACAAAAGTATGCAGAACCGTAGTTTAATTTCCATCACCGACTTGACAAAGGATGAAATCCTGTCGCTGTTGCGACGGGCTAAGGAATTTGAGAAGAACCCCAACCAGAACATTCTCGAAGGCAGGGTAGTAGGCTCACTGTTTTTTGAACCATCAACTCGTACTCGCCTGAGTTTCGAGACAGCCGTAAACCGTCTTGGCGGCAGAGTGATAGGCTTCAGCGACGCCAGCACGAGCAGCCAGTCGAAAGGCGAAACGCTGAAAGACACCATCATGATGGTAAGCAACTATGCCGACCTCATCGTCATGCGTCATCCGCAGGAAGGCGCGGCACGCTATGCCAGCGAGGTGTCGAAGGTGCCAATCATCAATGCGGGCGACGGAAGCAACCAGCATCCGACGCAGACCATGCTCGACCTGTACACTATCTATCAGACACAGGGCACGCTCGAAAACCTTACGATTACTATGGTCGGCGACCTGAAATACGGACGTACGGTACACTCGCTGCTTGAGGCAATGCACTTCTTCAACCCGAAGTTCAAGTTTGTGGCTTGTGAAGAGCTGCGCATGCCAGACCAGTATAAGAAATACTGCGACAAACTGGGCATAGAGTATGAAGAGACAACGGACTTCAGCGAGGAAATCATCAACCAGACAGACATACTCTACATGACACGCGTACAGCGCGAGCGCTTCAGCGACCTTATGGAATATGAGCGCGTGAAGAACGTCTACACGCTGACCGCAAGCATGCTGAGCGGCTGCAAGCCAAACATGAGAGTGCTGCATCCGCTGCCACGCGTAACCGAAATAGCACAGGATGTGGACGACACACCACAGGCATACTACTTCGAGCAGGCACGCAACGGACTGTACGCTCGCCAGGCAATCATCTGCCGAGCATTAGGGATAGACTAATAGGGTAACAAACAAAACAAAACTGAAGATATGAAACAGAAAGAACTCGCCGTAGCAGCATTGCAGAACGGCATCGTCATAGACCATATACCATGTTCGTCGCTGTTTAAGGTGGTCGACCTGTTAGGCATCCAGAAGATGGCAAACAGCGTTACCATAGGCTACAACCTCGACAGTGAGCGCATGGAAAAGAAAGGCATCATCAAGATAGCAGACATAGAACTGCCGGAGGAAACGCTGAACAGAATAGCAGTCATAGCACCATACGCCGTGATAAACATCATACGCGACTATGAAGTTGTAGACAAGCACCCTGTCAACCTGCCCGAAGAACTGGTCGACATCGTAAAGTGCAACAACCCGAAGTGCATAAGCAACAACGAACCTATGCGTACACGTTTCCACGTAGTGCGCGACGGAGAGCGCTCGGCGCTGAAGTGCCACTATTGCGAACGTGTTGTGGCTCACAACGAAATAAACTTGAAATAATACTATTATAACACTTTAATAAAATTAAAAATTATGCCAAGAAGTTTATCAGGAAGAAGTTTCTTGAAGCTGCTCGACTTCTCTACAGAAGAGATACAGTACCTCTTGAAACTCTCCAAAGATTTTAAGAATCTTAAACGTACAAACACACCACACAAGTATTTAACAGGTAAGAACATCGTACTGTTGTTCGAGAAGACATCAACACGCACCCGCTGCTCATTTGAAGTAGCCGGCAACGATTTGGGTATGGGAGTAACATACCTTGATCCAGGTTCTTCCCAGATGGGTAAGAAAGAGTCTCTCGAAGACACAGCAAAGGTTCTCGGCCGCATGTTCGACGGTATCGAATACAGAGGCTTTGACCAGCAGATAGTAGAAGACCTTGCTAAGCACGCTGGCGTGCCTGTATGGAACGGTCTGACAACAGACTTCCACCCAACACAGATGCTGGCAGACGTTCTCACAATAGAAGAGAACTTCGGTTACTATAAAGGTCTGACAATGGTATTCATGGGCGATGCCCGCAACAACGTGGCTAACTCGCTGATGGTTGTTTCTGCAAAGCTCGGTATCAACTTCGTAGCCTGCGGACCAAAGCAGAACATGCCTGACAAGAAACTCGTTGACACTTGCAAGAAGATTGCAAAGGAAAACGGATGTACAATAACACTTACCGACGATGTTAAGAAGGGCACAAAGAATGCCGACATCATCTACACCGACATCTGGGTGTCAATGGGTGAGGCTCCTGAGCTGTGGGCAGAGCGCATCAAGCTGCTGAAGCCTTATCAGGTTAACGATGCTGTCATGGCAAACGCTAATCCTAATGCTATCTTCCTCCACTGTCTGCCTTCGTTCCACGACCTGGAGACAACAGTTGGAAAAGAAATATATGAGAAGTTTGGACTCAAGGAAATGGAAGTTACCGACAAGGTGTTCCGCAGCAAGCAGTCAAAGGTATTCGACGAAGCAGAAAACCGTATGCATACCATCAAGGCTGTCATGTTCGCAACCTTGAAGTAAGGACAACATTTCGAAAGGTGTTAACGGGAGTTAGCCGACACAGTTGGCTAACTCCTGTTATTTCCTTTAAGATGTTTATAAAAATAAAGAATAATACTAATAAGAATTACAGTTATTTATAATGAACAAACGTCTTGTAATAGCTCTTGGCGGCAATGCACTCGGCAACAACCCGCAAGAGCAATTGGAACTCGTTAAGAATACTGCATCAACTATTGTAGACCTTGTAGAAGACGGCTATGATGTGGTAATAGGACATGGCAATGGTCCACAGGTAGGAATGGTCAACTTAGCATTCGAATATTCGGCTATGAGCGGCGGCAATACACCCGCTATGCCTTTCCCCGAATGTGGAGCCATGACTCAGGGATATATCGGTTACCACCTGCAGCAAGCTGTCGGCAGAGAACTGGCACGCAGAGGAATAAACAAGCCATGCGCCGCAGTAGTTACACAAGTAGTTGTAGACAAGAACGACAGTGCTTTCCAGAAACCTACCAAGCCCGTAGGCATGTTCTACGGCAAGGAAGACGCAGAACGCATAGCAAAGGAAACAGGCTATACATTCGTCGAGGACGCAGGTCGCGGCTATCGTCGCGTTGTGCCTTCTCCACTGCCGTGCAAAATCGTTGAACTGCCTGTCGTTGAGCAACTCGTCAACCTTCACAATGTCGTGATAACAGTAGGCGGCGGCGGCATACCAGTGATAGAGAAGGGTGCAGGCGACTACGAAGGCGTAGCAGCGGTTATAGACAAAGACCGTGCCAGCGCAAAGCTCGCACTTGACCTGAATGCCGATATGCTCGTCATACTGACAGCAGTAGAGCAAGTAGCAATCAACTTTAACAAGCCAGACCAGAAAAACCTTGAGCAGATGACGCTTGCTGAGGCGCGTCAGTACATATCTGAAGGCCATTTCGCACCAGGCTCAATGTTGCCAAAGGTTGAATCATGTATCAGTTTTGTAGAAAACACAAACGGCGGACGTGCACTTATCACGTCGCTCGAAAAGGCAAAGGAAGCCTTGCAGGGCAAGACCGGAACAATGATAGTAAAATAAACAGAACGCAAATACAGCTTCTGCTAAACATGCTAAAGGCGTTGTGAAATCTCACAACGCCTTTAGCGTATTCTAATAACCCATTGTCAATTATTAAATGACACGACAAATGAATTATACATATTATTTAAATATGTGTGTCAATAATTGTTGTACTTGTACATTTGTTTGTGGATATTCAAATATACAAAATGTTCAGCGGTTTTCTTCATTTTCTTGTCATTTTATCACTCGAAATGTCGGATGAACCACATAGAACACTCAAAGTGACCTTGGGGTGACCTTCTGTAATTTAGTGCGATTACTTGGGAGTACATGAAATACACTAACGACTTTTTGTGGCATATATACATCTCCCAAACTATGGACAAGTGGGAACATCTTGGGAACAATCAACCCACTGACCTTTGGAATAACTGCTGAAAGTCAGTGGGATTGCATATTCCGTTAACAATTTTGATAAGATGTTTTTAATAATAAGAGCTAAGTTTTTCACAAGTTTATTTAAACCTTTTCTTCTTCAAGTCTTTTTCTGAAAGTTCAATTTTACCGAGCGTTTTTGGCATAAGTATTTTTTCTTTCACTTTTTCAATGGAGTTACAATATGCCTCAATAGAAGGTATAAATGGAACTCCATATTTGATTCCATTGACAAATTGAGCTAAGGCCCCTGTAAATTTAAAGTAATAATAAGATTTCATAGGGATGATCCGATTTATAGTATCAGCTTCCCATTGAGTAAGAGTATTACCTCTATGATTCATATTGCGGCATTGATATATATCTGACATCAAAGAGGTTATCTCAATGTAATTCTCATAATCTACATTTCTCATAGTTGCCTTATAACCAAGAAAATAAATTATAGCACGAATTTTATCACTTGCATATTGTGCTTGAAGAGAAGATTGAGATTTTTCGACTGAATATGGAAGCCCCGTCTTTTTATTTTGTCCAGGAAAAACTAAACCTGCTATTGTAAACGTGCTTTCAAGCCTATTATCAATTCTCGGCTCAGTATCTTTATTATACACAACATAGGCTGGGCATCCCCACATTTTTTCTGCGATATTGTTGAGTTGCTTTGACTCGCATAATTTGTTGGTTATATTTTCAATTTGTTGGTAGAGGGATACACAGAAATCTCCAAATGCATCTTTTCTTCTAAAAGATTCCATTCGTACAAAGTCATCAACAAGTGTAGGAATTATTGATTTAACTGGGAAGTCCGTATAAAATTCTTCGGCTTGTTTGCGAAGAATTTTTTCTATGCAATATTCGTAAATTTGATTGATTCGTTCGTCCGAGATTACACCATTGTCTACAGGATAGCTTAAAGACATAGCATCCCGCAGACTTTTGTCGAATTCAGCATTTTGCTGAGTAAGACGTATTATTTTATCCAGTGTGGATTTAAGTTTCTCATCCATAATTATGAGTTTAGCAGTGAGTCCAAATCGTTATTCAGTTCGTCTATATCGACAGGCTTTGGTGGTGGCACCATCACGATGTTGATTCGATGAATGAGCATGAACACCTTGCCTTTCTCATCGCGGCATTGTGAGATTGCCAGTTTGCCCTTGGCCTTGATTTCAGTTTCAGACAGATACTTACTTATCGAAATCAATTGCTTAGTTCCGGCAAGTAAATAGTATGCATAACGTCCCTTGCCAGATTGGGACATTTCACCGTCATTATTCTTTTCTTCATTGGTTTTTTTAACGATTTCCACAGAAGACCCAATCTTCTTTTCAAAATCGAGAAGAGGCATAGTCTCAACATAGGTAATGTGATTATCATTGATCTTTTTCGGGTCGCGCATCAGAGCAACTAGGCTTTGGAATTTGGCATGCAGTCTTTGGTACACAGAATCGTCCTTGCCTTTAACCATCTTAAGGTACATCAGTTTTCCGTCAATCACATTCATAAGATCAGGATTTCCTTTCTTGATATTCCCTTTTTCTTCCTTATACCTTGGGAAGAACTTAGCGTAGGCTACAGTGTAGCCGTACTTTTCCCACATATAAAGGATATTGCGTATATCACGCACATACTTCTGCGAAACATTCAGCTTATCGCTGATGATGATACCTGTCACTTCTTGACGTGAGCCGCGTTTCTGAAGCCGCGTTTTCTTTTCGTTCATAACAAAGCCCTGGTCGCCAATGATACGTAATAATTCTTTACGGAAATCGCTGTTCTCTTGAAACACGTTGTGCATAGAGCTGAAGGTAATATCATCCGCATAACGGGTGTAATTCAAACCGAAGCGGTGTGCAAGACCGCCAAGTCGATGGTCTAACTTGTCGCAAATCATGTTGGTGATGATTGGTGAAGTTGGTGCCCCTTGTGGTAATATATAATAGTCTTTCTTAATGCCATCCGACGTTATTCGGGTTTCCCTCATGCAACATAAGCCCGCAATAGCATTTGCCACTGATACAGGGAAGTTGAACGGCTGAAGCTGCAGTCTCTTCCATACACGGGGTTGCTCTATGCTTGGGAAAAAGTCTTTGAGGTCTATATTGAAAACATAGTTTGCCCCTTTGTGTTTACAGGCATTAGTGACAACTGAACGCCCTTCAGTAAAGCCCATTGCGTATTGAGATGGTGTGTAAACAGCCTTCAACACCTCGTTCAGACAATCGAGTAGAAACATAAAGCTTCTGTTCCTTGGTGCGGTAATCTGGCGAAAGCCACCAGCCTTTTTCTTAATCTTGAACTGGCGATAACGATGGAAGGCATTCTTCGGATTACAGTAGTAGTTCATATGCCTTATCGTAAACGGATGGAACTTGTCGGCATAGCCCAACTCTTCCATCTCATCACGTTTGATGCGGTTGAGAAGGCTGAGAAGGTCTTCACGAGACTCCATTTGGAGTGCTATATGTTTTATTTGTTCCTTATCCATTTACTTAACGTCATTCAAGTGGTATAAATAAAGCGGTCTTGACAAGTTCCTATCTGAAACGATTTTCTTTATGTAAGTATAACATAGAATCTAAGATAATAACATCATAACATCTACAATAAAAACATACTATGTATGTATAGTGTACACGTTAACATGATGACATTGTTTATCTCAGAGCCTCAGAGGGCAGTGAGACATCTTGCGAATACGCAGGACAAAGTTCAAAATGTAGTTCCAGAATCGGAAGAATGTCAAAGACCGCTTTTTTTTGTCGGTGCAAAGTTACAGACAATGCACGTACTCTATGTTCGTTGTTTTAATAAAAAACGTTTTCCTTCACTATTTTATTGTTTGTCATCTTAAAAACCAAGACAATCGTAGTCAACACCTGGACCTGGGTAATCACCATATTGTCCATCAGTAAGAGCATACCAGGTTTCTTCCTCATAATCTATACCATCGTCGTTACCCCAATTGTCATTGTAGTCATAATCATCATCGTAGCTTCGACTGGAGCTTCGCTGTCCTCTCAAAGGCAAAGAAGGATTAAGGTCATGGAAGGATACTTCATGTGACTCTCCATTCAGGACAACCTTGGTTGAGAAGCGTTTCTTACCAAGGAAGTTCCAAACATCATCGTATTCTACGGGGAGAACTTCTTCTCCCTGTTCGTTAATTATTCCCCACTTGGCATAGGTCTCAGGATGTTTGGCTCTGTCCTGTCTGATGAAATCTTCAAGATTCCCACGACCTTCAACCATTTTAGACTTATCAGATTCTAAATCAATGATGGCAATAGTGTTGGCAACCCTTCCAGAGTTTCCCTGAGTGCGCACTCTCGCTAATCCTTGGTCGAACCCGTCAATCCAACCATACTTGCCAAATGGGACAATCTCGTTACCTTTATGGTCGAGAACTCCCCAAAGGTAGTCCGAACGCTGTGCGACGATAACATTTCCGTATTCCTTATAACTCTTATAATCCATACTTTTATCATTTTCTGGTGCAAAGGTACAACTATATTGCGAATTCTATGTTCGGAGCTTTGAATAAATCTCAAACATTTCTGAAACTCGCCTCTCAACGAGGTCTGTAATTGGTTTAGGAGATAGGACTACCAAGTCTTTTCCAAATGAGGTCAGCTCGCGGATGAGTTCATAGTTCTCTTTGCATTCTATGATAAAAAACTGACCGCCACTTAGCGTTGGGAACTGACTATATAGCTCTTGTGCTTTCGTTCCACTAACACTTCGTTGAGACTCATGTAGAGGTTTTGTTACCACGTAATCCTTGGAATTATCACTTACCCAAAGTACAATCTTATAGACTGGACTCTCTTCTTTGTAGGTTACACCGATAATATCTTCATACAAATCATTCAGATCACCATCATAATCTACATATTTATGAGATGGTAGATTCTCCACGTCATCTATTCTGTCCAAACCGAATGTCAACAGTTTGCCGTCCGATTCTGCTGCGGCAACAAGGAACCATCTGCGGTTGTACTCTTTTAGCATATAAGGAAACAAGGTGACAGTAAGCTGAACATCCTTGTTTTTGAAGGTATGATAGTGTAGGTTGATTGTTTGTCGTTGAGAAATAGCCGTGAAAAGTTCACCCAAAATGTTGGACGATTCCAGTGGATTCTTTGATAACGATATAATTTGGTGTTTTGTTTTTTTTACTCCCAGCCCCAATCTAAGTGCTTCAAGGTCACCTAGGTTAGGAAGTCCATCGAACTGGCCGAGCAAGGTTAATGCTTCTGAAAGAAGGTACTCTTCGTCTGCCGACATTTGTTTCTTAAATATAGAGAATGCAGGGTTTGCATATCGGAGACATTGTTTTGCATAAGTTTTTTGCTTTTCTTTGCTGTATGCATCAACAGTGTACCGTTCTATATCAATCAGAAATGGACCTTCGTACTCCAAATAAAAGATATCCTTCTCTATTGTTCTTCTGACAACACCATTGGTATCAGGGTACATTTCGGAAAGACGAAAATTTACTTCCTCCGTCAGGTCATCTAAGGAGTAGTTGTGATACCGGTTGCTCAGTAAGTCATCCAGTATTTTATATCTGGTCATCGCATTCTTATTCGCTGGCATATTTTTCTAAATGTAGATTTCTAACTATTATAACTCCGTCATTTCCTACCATCAATAGTTTCTTGTTGTCATTAGAAAAAGACACCGAAGAAACAGATTGCCTCCGGAATGTATCTGCGATACCCATCTCTGAGAGGTCGTTGAAACGTATCAATTCATTGTTAGGGGCACTTGCCCTCCTTATGTCCACAAGAGACGAAGGCTGATGTCCCCAATTGGGATTAATATCGCCTGCACCATTCCGATAAGCAATATATCCTTGCTGAGAGCAAGCAAAGTAGGCTCCATCTGGGCTATACGTTAAAAAATTATATCCACCTATAACAGACAAATTGATTTCTTTCTCGTTTTCTTTGACGGCCTCTCTATCGCACTTACCAATAAATGTAGTCGGCGAACTTGTATAGGCAGCAACTGTTCCATCTTTAGAAAATGCTGTTGTCCATACAGCTTTAGACACCCCGTTCCGGTATATTGTCATATGCTTTTCGAGGTCATATAGAAGGAAAAGACCTCCTGTGCTAACTCCCCAAGGATAGCACCCTGCTATCGCAACATATATGTTGTCATAAGAGAAAGACACGTAATTAAGATAAGCCAAAGGGGAGCCTAGTTCTATCTTCTCTACGACTTTTCCATTATCCATTCTCCATTCTCCTGATAATAGCAATACCTACTATTTTTATAAACAAATCAGTAAATTTCTGATGACGGGCAATATTATGAAGATACACTTTAGTACTTCTTGCGTCTTTAGCCAACTCAGAAAAGTATCCAATATGCTCTTCGACAAATTTTTCTCGCAATTTGAATATCTCTTCCATTTCTTCTTTCATTTCTTCTTTCATTTCTTCTTTCTTAGAGGAAAGAATCCACTTGCTCCATTTATCGTCAGGCACATCAAGCTTCTTGACTAAGTCCTGATAATCTTCTTTCGATAAGGTTTTGTCGGTTATCTTGTTGCGATATTCAATGTACTTGCGAAGCTCTTTGTCAGCGTACAGCGAACCGTCAGGACTCACAAACTGATATAGGGTCAACATGTCAACATTTATGGGTTGGCCATCCAAAGGATTAATCAAACGTGCTTGGGTACATTCGCTTTCTGTTATGAATAATGGGCGGATGCCATTGATATGGTTGATGTATGAAAGATTTTCAAACTCTGTCCTCTTTCCAGACTCTATATCAAGAATGGTAGAAACGTCCTTCTCTCTATACATAATCTGATGACCGTTGTCACTCAAAAGCACATTTGAGTAAGTAGAGTAATCATAAGTTCCCTCTAAAATAGCCTCAGATTCAAAATTCCTATTTTTATACTCGAAGAACTTAACACCATCAGTGCTTACAGTTAAACCATAATTCAGCCCTGCGGAAATCAACTGAGGGCAATCTTTCTTATGAATACTTCTCCCCCACTTGTTATAAAGATATTCTCCTATCTCTAAGCAGTCTTTCCTCCAACCTTTTTGACCACAAAGTTCTTTCCTATAACGGTTATAATATATCTTGGCGACCTTGTCATATATTATTCCGTAAGATTCAAAATCATCATAAACGAATTCTCCTTCTGTCTTCCAGCAACCATCCCAGAAGCCATTATAACTAAGAGCTCTTATATTCTTCGCATTACACAAATAGGGTCTATTAATAAAAGTATAGACTTTTGAATCTGTGTGATAACTTGTATGATCATACACACGGCAAGCGACGTATGACTCGTCGTTCTTATACCAACAGAACGCATCCCCAGCAAAGACTACATTTCCATCGTCATTCTGAACCTCTTGATGTAAGTTTTTCTTGTTATCACAAATGAATCGAGTCGTTACATTATTCTTTTGTACGCTCGACAACAATATTTCCTTTTGGAAATAAAATACTCTCCATGGACATGGATAAATATCATATTCGCTATATTTGGCACTAATTTCCGCTTCAGGAAACTCCGAGCTACGAATATCAAATGTTGATATTGCTTTTCGCCTACTGACTACATCTATAAACGTGACATCGTTAATACGAGCCAAATTGCCCGATGGTATTATCTCTGCTTGTTCTTCTTTCGTTACTATGTCCCAAACTTTTATCTTCGCAGACTCACAGCAAATAGCATAATGGGATTGTGCAAAAGTCACAAATTGGCCATTGAAAGACAATGGTTCAGATAATGAAGCTGTTTCTGCGAGTGAGAGCTTTCTGATGTCATTATTCTTTGCCAAGTAGATACATCCTTTGGTGACATCCAAGGAATAACGGAAAAAAGGCACCTCAATGAGTATTTTACTATCTATAAGAGAATATACTTTCATTATCGAAAGCATATCATCTACTCCTTCTTCTTTCCAGACAAATAGATAATCATTAGAGAATATCACGTTATCTACACACAGCACGGGAGCCTGTTCCTGCAATGAGAATAGAGTAAGATCGTTTTGGTCTACATTTTTAAGCATCACATAATCCTTTGAGATTTCTGAAATATCGTCAGGTGAGATTGCTTCCACAAAGGATTCTTTAGACTCATGGTTGTAAAAATAAGTCCTATCGTGCATTACGATAAAAGCCCAAGGGCATTTGTCGAAGACGAATGACTTCTTATGTTTGTTTCCTCCGAATTTATAAGCATCCTCAACTATTATTTCACTTGAAGTTTCGTTACTGAATTGTACAACGAAAGTGCCCGGTGAGGACAATCTAAAAGTATGAGGCTTATTGGATTCAACAACACCTTTCTTTTTTTCTTGGAGTGCTTCTGTACCGTTGTCCTTGGAGTAAACGACATACTCCACAGGAG
The DNA here is from genome assembly GCA_900315545.1 of uncultured Prevotella sp. Lineage (GTDB taxonomy): Bacteria > Bacteroidota > Bacteroidia > Bacteroidales > Bacteroidaceae > Prevotella. The sequence continues at coordinate 689 of OMZM01000011.1, read as the reverse complement.
TTTGCTCATGTGAGTATATTTGGAACTCCGTGTTCAAATAACCTTTGTATGGGTGAATAGATACTTTCTTTGCCATATATCCTGCTATTTTGATTTTCGATGCAAAGGTAAGTTAGCCCCACGAACCCTATGTTCGCCGGAAACAACTTATACAATATTGTAAGTTGTCATATAGGGTGATTAACATCTAAAGAAACATTGACATATACATTGGTAGCAATATCAGGTCCTGCTCTTTACGAATGTCTTTCGAGTGAAGGAGGTATCGTTGCAGGATGCGAGCCGAGTACTTTTTCTGGAATTCATCTATGGAAACATGAAGATTAGATGTCGACGACTTAACTTCTATCGGGCAGATTTTAGCTTTACGAGACAGCAGGAAATCTATCTCGTAATTATGTTTGCCCGATGGGGTCGGCCATGTGTGGTAATACAACTTATTTCCAGTAGATGTCATTATCTGCGACACCACGTTCTCATAGACATAGCCCACATCAGCCATCAACTTGTCGCTGAGCAATTTCTGGTAGATGACATTCTCTGTAAATTTATCGTCCCAGAAAGCGAGAGTGACAAACAACCCAGTATCGCCGCAAAACAATTTGAATTGGTCGCGGTTGATGTGTGATGCCAGTCCTGCACTTGGGTCGTTAGCATGATAAGCTATATTGACGGTCATGGAATCTTTG
>OMZM01000017.1 GCA_900315545.1 uncultured Prevotella sp. | reverse complement strand
AGGACTGATTTCAATAATGTCAAAGAACTCGATTGTCCCCTCTTTCCGGGGTTATTTGATTAATATTTAACTGATCCCGATTTTAACGGGACACTAATGTGTTAAACTGTTTAACATATCCGTCAGCCTTGCCGTCTGATGTGTCAGGACATAGCCGAATGATAGTCAACAAGCCCGTACAGAGGCGATTTCACGATTGTTCCGACAGTAAATCCCTCATGCCTTGCAGCCTCTTTCAGCTGCTTCTCGAAATAGTATGCTATGCTGCCGACGAAACAGACTGGCAGGTCGCGGCGACCATAGCTTGCCACATTGTTTCTGAAAAAGGACTCAAAATGCTCTACGACCATCTGTTCTACGGCTCCGTCGGCTATGTTTGACTTGACAAACGGCGAGAGCGACGCCAGGAAGCGGTTGGCTTTCGGCTCACGGTAGACCTTGTCTATTATGTCGTTCAGCGACATTTCATATTTTGCCTCGAAACCATCAAGAATTTCTTTCGGCAGCCTGCGTTTGTACATTGCGTTGAGCAGAGTTTTTCCGAGCACAGCCCCACTACCCTCGTCGCCGAGGATGTATCCCATCGGCGGAACATTGTCGACTATTTTCTTGCCGTCGTAAAGGCACGAATTTGCTCCCGTTCCGAGTATGCAGGCAATGCCTTCGGAGTCTTTCAGCAATGCCCTCGCAGCACCCATAAGGTCTCCTTCAACGCATATCTTCAACGTATTGGTATTCAGATTGTTAGTAATAAACACATACTCTATGTCCAAATATAGTTTCTCGACGGTATTTTCTCGCACTCCTGCACCATAGAAATACACTCTGTCGATGCTCTTCGCATTGCCCATTTTTTCCAAAGCCTCCTCCAGCAGGCCCATTATCTCTCCGTCGCTCTGAAACACTGGATTGATGCCATCGGTCTTTGTCTGCGAAACGAGAAGTCCCCCGTCGGTTATGCACCAGTCTGCCTTAGTGCTGCCACTGTCTACGATAAGGTTCATTGTTTTCGTTTTTATTTGCAAAAGTAAGCATTTTTCGCTCAAAACAACTCTTCATGCACAAAAAGAATTGCAGAAATGACAAAAAAGCACGATGTTTTGTTGATAATATGACAAAAATACTTACTTTTGCATGTGCAACACGCGTTGCGCGACAAACAAACATTTTACATTCTTAGCAACAACAACATTCAGATGAAACGACTGTACATCATACTTTTAATGGCATTTGCATTCAGCCTGACATCGCATGCAGTGCTGAAGGAAAAAGACCTGGAGAGCACGCTGGCAATACTCCGCAGCGAGCTTACGAAACAGTATCTCGAGCAACAGAAGCAGGCAAAGTTCGGCAAGCGGATAAAGGAACAGGTGCGCGACAGGATGTTCGACATAATGAAACACAGCAAGCAGAACTCGCTTATGCTTTATTCGCAGAAGTCGGGCTACGTCTTCGACCTTACCTATGCATGCCATGAGGCTACCGAGATGTACCGCAATTTCCAGCACCAGATAATGCCGTTCCGCACCATCGTCGACAAGATAGACATCGAAACGGCACGCTACGACAGCCTCGTGGTAAGCCTGAGCGAGATGCCCGTCGTCATTCTCAGCGAGAAAGGCAAGACCGACAGGAACGTGTGCCTTACGCTCGCCGTACACATAAAGCGCACTATGGAGGAAATGCGCACACAGCTGAACGACTACATCGGCTACTACGAACACACCGAGAAGGAGCTGAAAATGCTGAACGACTATGCCCAGAAACGCTATTCTGAAATACAGAGCAACATATTTATAAACGGTGGCGACAGCTATTTCAAGATTTTATCGCGGCTACAGACAAATGTCTCGCAGACAACCGAAACTATCAGTGACAAATACCAGTCGTCGAATAAAACCCGTTCCGACTGGGACAGCCGCGTGATAATAGGTCTTTTCGTCATAATCGTCATCTACGGCATCATCGCAGCACTGCTCAACCTGCTCGTATTGCGCGTGCTGCTGCCCAAACGCTTCCGTTCTGAGGGATTCATTGCCAAGCGCACTTGCATCACCATGACTACGACGGTCATCACGTTTGCACTCATTCTCGGCATCGTCAGGCTGACGTGGCAGCAGAACTTCATCATCATGGCAAGCAACCTGCTCGTGGAATACGCATGGCTGCTGGGCGTAATTCTGATATCATTGCTGCTGCGCGTGAACGGCGAACAGATAAAAAGCACATTCAGGATATACAGTCCGCTGATAGTAATAGGATTCATCGTCATCTCGTTCCGCATCATACTTATCCCCAACGACCTCGTAAACCTCGTATTCCCGCCAATACTGCTCGTCTGCACGCTGTGGCAGTGGAGCGTCATACGCAGACACAACGACAACATTCCGCGCAGCGACGTATTCTACACATACATCTCGCTGGCAGTATTCGTAGCGTCGCTGATATGCTCGTGGTCGGGATATACGCTGCTGTCGGTGCAGATGCTCATCTGGTGGATAATGCAGCTGACGTGCATACTGACCATAACCTGCATCCGCCAGTGGATTAAACGATATGGAACAAAGCACAACATAGAGAAGCAGCCCATAACGAAGACATGGTCATTCCGCCTTCTTTACAGCGTGCTGCTGCCCATCATGGGCGTCGGCTCTGTCATTCTGGCAATCTACTGGGCTGCCGACGTCTTCAACCTCAGCGACCTGACATGGAGCATATTCTCATATAAATTTATCAACTCGCCTAACTTCTCGCTCAGCATATTGAACATCACGATGGTGATAATCCTGTATTTCTGCTTCTCATACATCAGCCAGACTGTCAAGGAACTGATGCACCACTACTTCCTGGAGCACGACCCCACAACAGCAGAGTCGCGCATGGTAATGGCGAGAAACATTCTTCAGGTAGTTGTCTGGGGCACATGGCTGCTCATTGCGCTGGCAATATGCCACGTCAGCAACACATGGCTTGTTGTCGTTTCAGGTGGTCTCTCCACCGGTATCGGTTTCGCCATGAAAGACATCATCGAGAATGTCTACTACGGAATATCGCTCATGGCGGGAAGAATAAAAGTCGGCGACTGGATTATCTGCGACGGAATAAGAGGACGCGTAAGCTCTATAAGCTACACCAGCACTATGTTTGAGACGGTAGACGGCTCTACAATGGCGTTCCAGAACAGTCAGCTTTTCACGAAAAACTACAAGAACATGACACGCAATCACGGCTACGAGATGCACACGTTAGACGTTGGCGTGGCTTACGGAACAGACATAGAGCAAACACGGAAACTGCTTATCGAAGAAATAGGAAAGCTCGATGTCATCAACAAACGCAAGGGAGTGAAGGTTGTACTGCGCGAATTTGGCGACAGTTCGGTATGTCTGAAAGTCGTAGTATGGGTTCCCGTGCAGACACAGTATGCTGCCGACTGCGAAATACTGGAATGTGTATACAACACACTTAACGCAAACGACATTCAAATACCATTCCCACAACGCGACCTGAGAATTATAAACACACAAATGTAAGCAAAATCCGACAACACCAACATGCAACGTGCAGTATGCCGAAAAATGTTTTACATTGTTTTGGGTGTTTGTGATAATTGTCGTACTTTTGCAAAAAATTAACCATAAGGAAATGGACAAACCTATATTTATTGCCGGTCCCTGCGTCATAGAGTCAGCAGAACTGCTCGATGTCGTAGCATGCCGACTTGTAGAAATAAGCAATCGACTTGACGTTGAGATTATATTCAAGGCTTCGTTCGATAAAGCCAACCGCACGTCCCTGCGTTCTTTTCGCGGACCAGGAATTGAAAAGGGCATGCAGATGCTTGGCGACATAAAGCAGAAGTATGGACTCCGAATACTGACAGACATTCACGAGAGCTGGCAGGCAGCAGCAGCGGCAGAAGTTGCCGACGTGCTTCAGATTCCCGCATTCCTGTGCCGACAGACAGACTTGCTTGTCGCGGCAGCCAAAACACAGCGCATTGTGAACATAAAGAAGGCACAATTCCTTAGCGGACGCGACATGCGCTACCCCGTAGAGAAAGCACGTGAGAGCGGAGCCAGCGACGTTTGGCTGACAGAAAGAGGCAACTGCTTCGGCTATAACAATCTTGTAGTGGATTTCCGCAATATTCCCGACATGCTTGAAATTGTGCCGCGAGTCATCATGGACTGCACTCACAGCGTGCAACGCCCTACCAGTGCTAACGGCATTACAGGCGGCGACCGACGCTTTGTGCCTGCTATGGCTATGGCAGCTAAGGCATTCGGGGCAACGGGATATTTCTTTGAGGTGCATCCCGACCCAGACAAGGGGCTGAGCGATGCGGCAAACATGCTGGAGCTCGACAAGCTGGAAGATACTCTCGCAAGCATACTGAAGCCGTAGCGAATAGGCATCATGAATCTGATACGATAACAATATTGACATTAAGGAATAAATATGAGCAACACAAACATAAACGGCATTCGTCGTGCCAAGGAGTATGCTGAACGCTGTCTGCGCGATGAGGCAGACGCACTTATTGAACTTATTCCACAATTAGACGACAACTTCGAGCGTGCCGTAGAAATGATATTCAACTGCAAGGGCAAGGTTATAGTTACCGGTGTCGGCAAAAGCGGGCACATCGGAGCGAAAATAGCTGCCACACTGTCGAGTACGGGCACGCCATCGTTCTTCATCAACCCTCTCGACGTGTTTCACGGAGACTTGGGCGTAATGACCGTCGACGACGTAGTTCTGGCACTCAGCAACTCAGGACAGACCGACGAACTGCTGCGTTTCATACCTATGCTGCAACAAAAGAACATACCTATCATATCGATGACTGGCAATGCCGAATCATTACTGGCAAAATATTCTGACGCACACATTACCGTCTACGTTAAGAAAGAGGCTTGCCCACTCAATCTTGCACCGACAAGCAGCACGACGGCTGCACTCGCTATGGGCGACGCACTTGCCATTGCACTGATGGAAGTACGTGGATTCGAGCAGCGAGACTTTGCACAGTTCCATCCCGGCGGCTCACTTGGCAGACGCCTGCTGACAACGGCTGCCGACGTAATGCACAAGGAACATCTGCCGCTGATTACTCCGCAGATGCATCTCGGAGAAGCTATCATACTTGTATCGAAAGGCAAACTCGGCATGGGAGTGGCTATGGAGGACGGTAAAATAGCAGGACTGATAACCGACGGAGACATACGTCGCGCTATGGAGAAATGGCAGGCTGAATTCTTCGACAAGACCGTCAGCGACATAATGACGCCAACCCCGAAGTGCATACCTACTACGATGAAGATAACCGAGATACAGGAGCTTATGCACAAGCACAAGATACACTCCGTGCTTGTTACCGATTCAGACAGACATCTGCTTGGCATCGTCGACAGCTACAGCTGCGGTGTGTAAGAGAACAGACATAAATGAATACATCAGACAACTCATAAACAAACATCTGCAGCCACAGACGACACACATAATGAAGATATTGAGATACTATATCATAACTGTTTTCGTATTTTTCATACTGCCGTTCTGCCACATATCAGCACAGGACAACTCTCTTACCTCCGACTCCATAATAGTCGAAAAGATGCGTTCGCAGGGCGTAACGTTCAGCCACGACAACTCAGTTACACTGCTGATGAACGGGCAAGAGAAGTTTGACGACATGTTCGCAGCCATACGGCAGGCAGAAAGCAGCATACATCTCGAATACTTCAACTTCCGCAACGACTCCATCGCAACACTGCTTTTCGACCTGCTCGGCGACAAGGCAAGACAAGGAGTGGAAGTAAGGGCGCTCTTCGACGGCTTCGGCAACGACTCAAACAACAAGCCACTGAAGAAAAAACATCTGGAAACAATAAGAGACAAAGGTATCGAAATCTACGAATTCGACCCTGTACGTTTCCCATGGGTCAACCATGTTTTGTGCAGAGACCACAGGAAAATAGTGGTCATCGACGGGAAAATAGCCTATACGGGAGGCATGAACGTAGCCGACTACTATATAAACGGCACCGATGTCGTCGGCGAATGGCGCGACATGCACTGCCGGATAGAAGGACAAGAGGTAAACACGCTGCAAAAGATATTCATCAGCTTATGGAACAAGGTTACGCATCAAGACCTGAAAGGCGCCAAATACTATCAGGGACACCTGCACAACCGAACCTTCCGCAACCTGAAGCAGGACACTTGCGACACAGCCCACAGCAAAACCGTAGGCATCATTAACCGAGAGCCTCGCACGTCGAGCAGCATTATAAGAGACTTCTACGTCGAAGCCATCGATGCCGCACAAGACAGCATAATGCTCGTAAACCCATACCTTACACTCAACCATCGGCTGAAGAAAGCACTGCGACGCGCCGTCAGGCGAGGGGTGAAAGTGGAAGTAATGGTGTCTGCCAAAAGCGATATTCCACTCACGCCAGACTGCGTGTTCTATAATGTCCACAGGCTGATGAAGCACGGTGTAGATGTCTGGATCTACGAACCTGGATTTCATCACACGAAGATTATAACCGTCGACGGCAGATTTTGCACCGTTGGAAGTGCCAACCTCAACTCCAGAAGTCTGCGTTTCGACATGGAAGACAATGCCATAATCGTCGACAAATGCACTACGCAACAGCTTATCAGCATGTTCCAGAACGACAAGCAGAAAAGCTTTAAGCTGACGAAAGACAACTGGAAAACCTTCCGCACACGCTGGCAACGCTTCAGAGGATGGTTCGCACACCTGCTCGCGCCATTCCTGTAAACCTTACCTTAGAGGCAAAACAAAACAAGGACATCATGTTTTCATAATTATTGCTGTCCGCTAAAACCCGAACAAGCAAGACAAAACCTCAACCATAACCTTAAATCTAACGCTCCCAATGCGTTTGCAACTGCCGATGCTTAGTTATCTATTAAGACAAAGTCTGCCATTAACGACCTCCCTACAAAAAGTGTGCCAAAGTGAACGGAATTTTGTTTGAGGGCGGAAAATGATGAAAAATTTTGACAGGGAAAAAGTTGCAAAATAGATGCGGAACAGGCGCTGGAAGCGTGAAACTATGTTAATTTTCAGACCAATTATAATTGTTAAAAATGTCAAAGAGTATGTTTGAGGCGGCTATTTGCGTATTTTGTCTTGCAAAACATTGTCTCTGAGAGTCCCAAACACTATGTTTGGCATCCTCAAACAGTGTGTTTGACAATCTCAAACATACTCTTTGACAATTTTAACATATAGATTTCGTGCGTAAAAGTAGTGTATTCCGCGCTATCATCTTGACTGTCAGACGATTGCAGATGCACACGAAATACGGGCGTTTTTTGCCCATGTGATTTCAGAAACGGCTTTCGAGGGCATTCTCGCGAGGGTTAACGGGCGAAAATTGATTAGTGTTTTTTGTGCAGATAGGGGCTCTTTATTTCCAAATCGGAGTTGTTTCTATGCATAGGAGTGCATTCCCCCGAGAAGATAGTTCACTCCGAAATATGTCATGAGCAGGGTCAGGAATGCAAACATCATATAGAAATGATATGCCATTGGCTTGCTGATGCTTGGCACGGTTGCCGTATGCAGCGGCACGGCATATACGAGCATGGTTATCAGCGCCCACGTTTCTTTTGGGTCCCAGCTCCAATAGTCGCCCCAACTTATGTTTGCCCATATCGCTCCTATGAATATTCCCAAGCCGAGTGCAGTGATTGACGGAAACAAAAGCAATCTGCTCAGCAATGCCAGCGACATGACTTGCTCGCGGCTCCTATCACGCTTAGCTATATATAGCAGTGTCGCCGTAAGACTGCACAAGAACGTAAGTGCAAGCAGGGCGTATGACATCATTATGACTCCTACGTGTATACTCAGCAAGGGCGACTGCAGGACGGGCATGATATGTGTTATCTTCGGGTCCATATTGCTTATGTATGCCACGAGGAGGAAGAATCCCGACAAGAGGAAACCAAACGTCAGCATTATGGGGAAACGCCTGCCTACCGCAATGGATACAAGCATTATTATCCATGCGAGCAACAGCATCGTTTCGTAACCGTTCGACATTGGCACCGTGCCACCTATTATCCATCGCAATGCGAGACACCATGTGAGCACGCCAAAGCACAGCAGCATTATCGCATACATGGTCAGCAAGGCACGCTTGCCCATGCCTTTACGTTCCTGTCGGTTATCTGTCATGCGCACCATGACGACTATCAGCGACAACATTCCCACAGCAAGACATGCCATGAACAATATCTTGGCAAATGATATTGCGTTGTATGCAAACTCGGCTTTGCGCTGTATGGGTGTGGGCAGCGATGCGCCTCCGTTTACCTGCTGGTATTTGCGCATCTTCAGCAGCATATTGTCAACGTTGTCGTAGCGTTCTGAAAGCACATTCTGATAAAGGATATTGAACGATGTATTGATGTATTTTGCCTGTACAGAATCCATGTCCTGCGGCAGATGCTGCTCTGTCGGGGAATACCATACAACTGTCTTGCCGTTGTTGTATGGGAATACTTTCAGCAGTATTCCTCTGCGCAAATCCATTACAAGTTGCAGTTTCTCGTCGATGTCGGCTACCTGCTTGTGCAGCTTGTCGTCGTTGCCGCGAAGATATTCGTCGTAATAAGGTCCCAGCAGATATCTCCCACCCTCGAAAAGGCGATTCATCGATACATATTTTGGCAGGTTTAGCGCATTGCGCAACTCCTTTTTCTTTAGACGAATAAACGGCTCGTCATTCCATTCGTTGCCATAGAACACAAGACCAGCGACTACCTGTTCAGCCGTCAAGCCGTTGTAGGTGTCCTTTCCGTATATCTTCTTTGTAAAATCGATGGCAAATGTCTGTAACGGACATATACGGTTATTGTATAATATGTTGAGTCTGCCAAAACGCTCTGCCTGTTCTTTCGGCAGGGTTGGTGCCGCATTAGAAGCCGTACTGAATAAAAGCGAGCAACATACCAATGCTGCAAACACCAGAAAACCTTTGTTCAGCCGATCGTCGCGCAAAAGTCGGCGGAATGCTCCCTTAGGGTCGACAAGCATGAAAAGCAGTGAAAAGAACAGCAAGGCATATCCACAGTATGTTACTGCAATACCAGCGGGGTCGCTCTTAACTGTCAGCACCGTTCCCCCACCATCATCGTCATAGGAGTTCTGATAGAGTCTTATTCCCTTATATGAAAAGATGTTGTTCATCGAAACTCTTGCTTTCTGCACACCATTGCCGTCGCTGACAGTCAGGAAAGAAACAAAGTCGGCAGCCGCATCTGTGCCTTCATGATATGAGACAGCAAAAGTATCGAGCCTCAACGTGTATGGCAGTTCTGCCGTGTCCATGCCTTTGTTTCCGTCAGATATGATGTATGAAGATGTCTGTTCGCCTGTTCGTAAGTGTATCATACCGCGCTTTGCCGTGAAATGGGTTATTGCGGCACCGACAAGTATAATGACGAATGAGCCGTGCAGCAACAGCAGCGACCAGCGGCGCATCTTCCTATGCACAATCCAGGCGCATCCCAGAACGACCAGTGCCGTCCATAATGACGTAAACCACCATGCTCCGTAGATATGCCTGCCTGCAAATTCCGTTCCGAAACTGTTTTCAACTATTGTTGCTACGGCAAGACTTACTACTATTAATATGTAAACTGCGTATAAAAACTTCTTCATATCTGAAATAAAAAAGAAGCCAATAGCACATAAGTACCATTAGCTTCTGATATCTATTGACTAAATTGAGCGTAAGAATTTAACAACCGCATCGCGGTCTTTCTTAGGCAAATTATAGAATTTCTCGGTAGAAGCATAAGCATCGCTCTTCTTGCTGTAGCCATGCCACATGATGGCTTCTATCTCGTTTCGTGCACGGCAATCGTGCAATCTGTCCTCAGCACCTGTGTTGACAAGCGACAGTCCACGTCCCCACAGCGGTGTAGTGCGACACCACGAACCATGTATGCCATTCTTCATATACAGTCTGTGCTGCACCATATCTGTGTAAGGATATATTGTCTGATTCTGATAGCGTGGCAGATTCAGGTTCTTCGACGTGAGCATTGTCGGCGACCAATAGTTGTCTTTGTCAGTCTGCCACTTCGGACGGTGGCAGTATGCGCAACCAATCTCATTGAAAACCTGCTTACCGCGCTGCACTTCTGGGTCGTTAAGGTTGCGTGCACGTGGAATAGCCAAACCACGATGCCAAACCATGAAAGCCCAGAAATTCTCATCAGACATTTCTGGTGTGAAGTTATGCCACTCGTTGTCAAACTGATTTGTCTTTGGCGAGAGAAGTCCTCTCACGGCTGCCTTAATGCCCTCATCAGAGCCGTCGGCATAGTAAGGAGAAGTAGGATCTGCCTTTATTGCACTGATTACAGACGGAGTCTCACTCATGCGAGTAGCCCAAGCATCCGTAGTATAAAGGTACGGACGGTCGCTGCGACTCACGTTTGTAATGTTCCAGATGGCATTGGCACCTGCACCATCCTGCAGAGAGCCGCGAGTACATGCGTAAGTAAACTTTTTTATGCGGTTAACGCCGTTTGCAGTATACATCGCCGATGGCGCCCAGTCGTTCTTGGCTTTGTCCCACATTGCAGGATTAAGCTCTATGCCTGCTGCCGCCTCACGCTGATATTGCAGTTTTATCGAGTCATCGGGAATAGCATCTATAAGACCTGTGCCTATGATGCCTATCGTAGATTCAAGTCGGAATGCCACTGCGCCACTTTCGTAAGGTGTCGGTGTTGTGTTGAAAGCCGATTTTGGAATATAAAGTTCCGGATAGATAAGCTCATATTTCTCTCCGTCGGGGAACTGCATAGCCAAGCCACTCTCCATCTTGTCAAGTGTTTTCCAGTCAAGTTGTATCTGCTTCTCGTCGATTGGTGCAAGGAATGGCGATGTGGCTATGGTCTGCGGCATACCTGTAACCTCAGAAACGTATGGTCCGTCATCGCTGTTCAAGCCGTCAACTGGATGATATACTACGAGCAGATAACCATTGCCCCATGTGGCAGTGTACTGGCTTACACGCTTTCCATGTCCGTATGCTGGGTGGCAATCGAGACATCCCTTGCGCACGGCAGCTGGTCCCAAGCCATTGAAAGGTACCTGAAACTCGTTTGTGCTACGCTCAAAAAACTGTTCTCCACGATTGAAAGCCTCAGTAAAATTCTGCTGCGTAACTGCTGGAGTCTCATCTTCATAGCAACCGGCAACAACGTTCATTGTTGTACCAAGCTGTCCACCCGGGTACCATTCCTCTGCAAGGAAATTGCCGACAGCCTTGCCTACAAAGTCAACATCCTCTGTCGTAATCTCTTTCAAGGCTTCGTTGTCGTCGTCAGTGCACGAAACGAGTGATGCCGACAACAGAAATCCGAGTGTCAAATAAATTGTTTGTCTTAAAAACTTGTTCATTATGTGCTATAACTTTGTTTTGTTTTTTAATAAAACAGCACATGCAAAAGCCGTCAAGACGGCAGATGCCCGTGCTTCAGATACTTTATTAATGATTACGTGTTATCCAAGTTGCAGCTTCGTTCAATACCTCGTCGAGGTCGTCAATCTTGTTCATGGCATCACTAACATAGCTTGCCTTAGGATTGTCGACAAAGGCTGTTCCACTGTTGATACATGTAATCAGAGAGGCTAATGCTGCATCGAGGTTTGTCTGTAATCTTGCAGCCAGCTCGTTGTTGTATTTTCTCAGATAGCTCATTATTGACTCATTGTCTGGTGTTTCCTTATCGTAATTGCCATAAAGTGAGTTTTTGATACTTGCAATGTTATCATAGAAATCAGTAAACGACTTCTTGCTATACGGCGATTCTATATAGTTTACATCATCACCGCGATTAGCCTGTCCCATTTTCTGGTCTGCTACTTCCACTGCAATGTTAGAACATCCAGACACAAGTATTGTGTATGCCACGTTGAACCATGATGCGTATGTGCTACCTGCATTGCCTGCGTTGAGCATGTTGTTGCCGTAGTAGAGTCCGTCGACACCGTTAACGGTTGTCGTAAACTCGCATTCTTCCACGCGGTTGACGTGTGCTTGCGGCGCTTTCTCGCCCATCCATGCCACTTCCATTTGATAGCACTTGTCACGCAGATCGCCTGCAACGGCTGTAGCATAGATGAGTTCCTGACGTCCGTTAACCTTTGAGCCTGCAAAGTTCTCGTCTTTTTCATATGCCTTCAGGTCGGTCAGTTTTCGGTTTTGTCCGTCGCGGAAGATGATAAACTCTATGCCGTGGAAGCCCAGTAGCTGTTCTCCCAAGTTGGCTCTTGCATATTCTATGCCGTCTTCACCCTGCAGATCCTCTATTCGCTCAGCATCCTTCAGTGTGTTTGCAAGCACTTTGACATCAAGAGGCCATGTGTCGATGTGTGGGTCGATACCAAAGTCTGTTGCGGCACCATAGAGGAATGCCTCACTCTTTTCCCAATATGAACGTGCACTGAGGAATGTGTTGCATATCTCATCTATATCGCTCTGTGTCAGGGAGTTATTGTTAAACTTATCGGTTGCATCTTCAAGCAAGTCGTAGAGTTTCTCTGTCTGTGCTGCAAGGTTGCCGTAAGTAGGGTAAATCACGTTGTTTACATACTTGTTTGTCAATGCCCGGAGTGCTACTTCCTTTTCTGTCAGCGAGCTGCCGCCATCATTGTCGTTGTCATCGCTGCACGATGTAAATCCCATTGTCATGGTGCATGCTGCCATAAACAGCAGTGCATACTTAAAAATCTTTTTCATGTCTGTCATTTTTTATTTGAATTGGTTTGGTTTTCTTTATATATACATATTTATATATGTCGTTTTAGAGGAATAATCCTTCGTATACGACACCTATGTTTATCGATGGTTCGTTGTTATATTCCGACTTGAAGAAGCGGTGAGAGTATTCTGCCTTGACAGCCACCTGTGGTATTGGGTGATAGTTCAGACCTGCGGCTATGCGGTTTCGCTCCGTATATGTGTATGGAGCTTGTGCCTTGTCGGGAATGTATGTGTTGTAATACTCGTAACGACCGAATAGGTACAGCTTCTGCGCATCTGCAAGTTTAGGTATCTGCGAGAAGATATTGTATCCTGCCTCTATTCCCGTTGCGACTGCATTCTTGCCTACTGGCGTGCTGCTGTATGGCGCATCTTTCGACGTTATGTTTCTCTTTATGTTGCTTATCGTTACTGCATCGCCAACATATCCGTAGTCTACGTTTCCACGAACTATCCAGTTGTATTTGTCAAACGTGAAATCGAAAGAGCCGACGGCAACCTTACCTTTTATCTTGTCATATCGCTTACCTTCTCCCTCCATGTCATGCGGGAATGTGTTGTGCATTGCGTTTCCAACATATCCGCTGAGTCCGAAGCGCAAACCAGGCAGGCTGTAGTTGTCGAGTCGCATGGCAACGCCGTATTTGTTTGCCACCTTGTATTCAAACACTGACTTAGGTCCGTTGTGTATCCATCCGTCGCGATTGAACATGAATGCATCAAGCCCTGCCAGCACTTGCAGTTCGTAGCGGAAATCGCCGCTGCGTCCCCAGAAGCTGATACCCGTGTCGTGCCATGTGCTGGGAAGTATGGTGTTTTCTCCTTCCGGACGGTAGACGGTAAAGTAGTTCATCGGTTCGTGGTAGGCATTGTTCAATCCCACCGGCACTACTATATGTCCTACCCTTACGTTAGCCCATCTGGCAAAGGACTTCTGTATCCAGAACTGTTCGAGTTCCACTTCGCCACCTTTTTCCACTTCCTGTTCCCACTCGGCAGCCTCGTCGAATTCTCGCTCCACTGCCGTACCTGTACCTCCGTGTTCAAATTCTATCTCTGTTCCGAATGTCCATCCCTTTCCGAAGTCGTAGCCGAGATAGATTACGGCATGCGGTATGTCGAATCGACCGTGGCTCGGATCGTCTTTATATTGACTCGGACGCGAATAGCGATAAACATTGTCGCTGTAGAAATTGCGCGACATAACTATTTCGCCATAGCCTCCGATGCTTAACCTTTTGCCTTTGACGTGTTGCATGACGCTGTCGGCTGTTACTTCCTGAGACAATACATTCTGAGAGAAAAGACAAACGCCTGCCAATGCAATGCTTTTAATAAATTTTCCTGTCATTGTTCTTTTAAATTTAAAATAAGTGCAGATTTCAAGTTGCGGTCTTGTCATAGCGGTTAGCTTTTATAACAACTGAATTGGTAAGCATGCCTTTTTATGTAACAAGAGTTGCATCTTTCACTGCACTTATATCGTTGAATCTTATGTTTACAGTTTTACGGTTGCAAAGGTAATGTGTTGCGGCAAGATGCACAATACCCAAATGTCGGTAAATGAGTGCTGGTTTC
Organism: uncultured Prevotella sp.; assembly: GCA_900315545.1. Taxonomy (GTDB): domain Bacteria; phylum Bacteroidota; class Bacteroidia; order Bacteroidales; family Bacteroidaceae; genus Prevotella. The sequence continues at coordinate 21,289 of OMZM01000017.1, read as the reverse complement.
CAGACAATTTCGCTGCTCACGCGCGCATGATAAATACTTATTTTTTATTATTTGGTATTTCATTTATTATTTGTAATTTTGCATCGGTTAAAAATTGTAAGCATTATGAAACAGCAGAAAATGTACGAAGCAAGCGACAAGATGATATCGCTCATACGCGACAACTACAATTTGCTTCAGAGTCTTGGAAGTTTCGGAATAAACTTGGGATTTGGCGACAAGACGGTGCGCGAGGTATGCAGCGACCAGAACGTAGATACCTACACATTTCTTGCGGTGGTAAACTTTACAATCAACGGCTATCGCGACTTCGACGACATTGACAAGCTCTCGATACCGACGCTGATGCAGTATCTGCGTGCAAGCCACGAATATTATCTTGGTTTTCAGCTGCCTTTCATTCGCAAGGAGCTGCAGGGTGCGCTCGACGAGCACGACAACCTGGCAAGACTGATACTGAAACTGTACGACGAATATGCACACTCCATACGCAGCCACATGCAGTATGAGGAGAAAATGGTGTTTCCATACGTCAACAACCTGCTGGAGGGCAAAACGACAAATGGCTACGACATAGAGACATTCTCAAAGCATCACGGCAAGACCGACGATAAACTGCGCGAGCTGAAGAGCATCATCATCAAGTATCTGCCTTCAGACGGACTGCGCAACAACCAGCTGTCGGCAACCCTGTACGACATCTACAACAACGAGGAGTGGCTGTCGCTGCATGCCGAAGTGGAGGATAATCTGTTTATTCCGGCTATAAGAAGGCTGGAAAGAAAAATGAAACAGTCTGACGTTTCCGTGAAGATTTCAAACATGATAGGTCCTTCCGCAAACAATGAAACGCTGAGCGACAGGGAGAAAGACGTCATCGTCAGCGTCGTGCAGGGAATGACGAACAAGGAGATAGCCGACCATCTGTGCATCTCGATAAACACTGTCATCACTCACAGGCGCAACATTGCCAAGAAACTGCAGATACACAGTGCTGCCGGACTGACTATCTATGCCATCGTAAACAATCTTGTAGACATCAGCAGCGTTGAGCTGTAAGACTTTACAGACAAGGTCTGCGAATGGCGGAAGACGCCTGCAAGGAATGACATACAAAAAGAAAAAGGATACTCTCTTGTGAAAGTATCCTTTTTTCGTGACTCCTGCGGGATTCAAACCCACAACCTTCTGATCCGTAGTCAGATGCTCTATTCAGTTGAGCTAAGGAGCCTCATTGCTTGTTTTGCGGTTGCAAAGGTATAACTATTTTCAGAAACAACCAAATATTTTGCGATATTTTTTCAAAAAAATCATTTTTACGACTGCCAACGACTGAAAATCGACAGGAATATCTGGTGTCATTGCGATGTCGGCAGGCAGAAAAGCACTATAAAACATATAATCAATTTTAGCCCGTTTACTGTCGCGAGAATGCCCGCGAAAGTCGTTTCAAAAATCGCAGGGGTAAAATATGCCCAAAATTCGTATGCACCTGCAATCGCCTGACAGTCAGTTTATTAACGCAAAATATACGCCTTTTAAGCAAGAAACACAAGTGTTAAAATTGTCAAAGAGCATGTTTGAGATTGTCAAACACACTGTTTGAAGAGGTCAGACACAGTGTTTGGGGGTGTCGGACGCTATGTTTTGCAGGGCAAAACAGACGAAATAGGTATGTCAAAGGTACTCTTTGACAATTTTAACAGTTGTGTTTGGTCTGAAAATTAACAGATTTTTGCAATTTTAGAGGCTACAAAAATTCTATTTGGAGACTTTTCCCCTGTCAAAATTTTTCATACTTTTTCGTCCCGGAAGAAAATCCTGATGAGTTTGGCACGCTATTTGCTGTAGGCAGAAATTACGTCGCCGGAACACGGCAGCAGTCAGCCTTTTCCGAACAAAAACAACACATAAGGCGCGCGTAAATAATATAAAAGGAGAAAGAAATGATTTACATTTTTTGTTATAACGAAAAAAAATAAGTATTTTTGCACTTGATTTGGAACAACGACAGTATAAAAACAGGAACTATAAACATGGGAGAAGACAGCAAGAAAAGCATTTTCAACGTATGGCATCTCGTAGCATTTGCCATTGTTTTCATCTGGGGATGCACGCTCGTAAGCACGAAGGTGCTCATACAGGCAGGCATGAGCGAACTCGAAATATTTGTCATGCGCGCAGCAATAGCCTACATCGCAATATTGTTTATCAGTCCGCGCAAGCTGTGGGCAGACTCGCTGAAAGACGAGATGATGATGGTGCTGCTTGGCATTACCGGCGGCTCGCTCTATTTCATAACGGAAAACATGGCGGTAAACTATACCTACGTCAACAATGTGGGCTTCATAGCCAGCATCTCCCCCATCGTTACGACAGCGCTGGTGCTGCTGACCTACAAGAACATTCCCATACGCAAGATACTGTTCATAGGCACTGCCGTTGCCATAGCGGGCGTTGCCATCGTCGTGCTGAAGGGACACGTTGAGCTGCATCCGAAAGGCGACATGCTTGCCATACTGACGATGGTGTCGTTCGGTGTCTACGGCTACTTCCTGAAATTCATGGGCAACAAGTACGACTCGGTGTTCATCACGCGAAAAATGTTCATCTACGGACTGCTTACCGCCATGCCGCTGTTCCTTGTTTACCCATGGCAGTTCCCACTGGAAAACCTGCTCGACGTGAAAGTCATGCTCAACCTGCTGTTCCTTGCGCTGATAGCATCGTTCGCATGCTTCCTGCTCTGGACATTCGTAGTAAACAAGCTCGGCGCCGTAACGTCGAACAACTATATCTATCTGGTGCCGTTCTCTACCGTCATCTTCAGCGCCATAGTGCTGCATGAAGAGATGACATTCATAGCATGGATAGGATGCGGACTGATAATTCTCGGTGTCTACATGGCAAACATCGGGTGCCGCGACTGACAAACATAAACACACCCCCGACATACAACCACTGTGTCGGGGTTATTTTTATATCTTATGAAACGATTATCACTATTATTTCTCTCGCTGCTGACAATGTCGCTGACGTGGAGCGCGGAGATATGCTCGCCCAACAGACAGGTGCGCCTGCAGTTCTACGTAGACAACGGCAACATGACCTACCGCATATTCTACAAAGACAAGGAGATAGTTAGACCCTCGCATTTGGGACTGCAACTGATAAACTGGGCTGACCTCGACGGAAACTTCGTGCCCGACACCACAAGCACATCAACGTTTTCAGAGACGTGGAGACCTGTCTGGGGCGAAGAAGACGAAATACTCAACAGCTACAACGAACTGGCTGCAACGGTAAGGCAGACTACCACCAACCGACGGATAACAGTGCGTTTCCGCGTATACGACGAGGGCGTGGGATTCAGATACGAACTGCCGCGACAGCAACAGCTCGACAACGTATGGGTGAAACAGGAGCAGACGCAGTTTGCTATGTGCGGAAACCATACGGCATACTGGATACCAGGCGACTACGACACCAGCGAATATGAATACAGGACATGCCGACTGACGGAGATAAGGCAAATGATGAACGACGCCATAACCGCCAACGCATGCCAGAGTCCATTCTCGCCGACCGGCGTACAGACATCGCTGCTGATGAAGACCGACGACGGAATATACATAAACATACACGAGGCGGCACTCACAGACTATTCTGCCATGCACCTCGAACTGAACGACACGACACTGACACTGACGTCGCGCCTCACGCCCGACAGCGAGGGACGGATGGCAAGGATGCACTGTCCGGCACACACGCCGTGGCGAACTGTCATCATAACCGACAATGCCAGAGACATGCTGGCATCCAGAATGACACTCAACCTGAACGAGCCGTGCAAGATAGAAGACACGTCGTGGATTCATCCGATAAAATATGTGGGCGTATGGTGGGAAATGATGAGCGGAGCAGCAACGTGGAACTATGCCGACTATCAGCACATAGACATAGAGAAAACCGACTACACAAAACTGCCGACAACAGGCAGACACGCCGCCAACAACAGCAACGTGATGCGATATATAGACTTCGCGGCAGACAATTCATTCGATGCCGTGCTCGTGGAAGGATGGAACAAGGGATGGGAAGACTCATGGCAGAAACTCGACAACTACAGTTTCACGCAGTCGTATCCCGACTACGACCTGAAGAAACTCAGCAGGTATGCAGAGGAAAAGGGCGTGAAAATCATCATGCACCACGAGACATCAGCATCCGTACTCAACTATGAACGACAGCTCGACGATGCCTACCGACTGGCTACCGACAACGGTTGCGAACTGATAAAGAGCGGATATGTAGGTCCGATATTCCCCTATGGGGGACACCACTTCGACCAGTGGATGGTCGACCACTACCTGCACGCAGTGAAACGGGCAGCAGACTTCCGACTGATGGTCAATGCCCACGAGGCTGTACGGCCGACGGGACTCTGCCGCACCTACCCTAACCTGCTCTGCAACGAGTCGGCTCGCGGACAGGAATTTTACGCCACAGACGGATTTGGCACGCAACACACAACCATACTGCCGTTTACCAGACTGATGGGAGGACCTATGGACTTCACGCCGGGACTGCTGGAAAGCGACCTGTCGAAGGTAAATCAGGAAAACAAAAACCGAATATCGTCTACCGTTTGCAACCAACTGGCACTATATATAATAATGTATAGTCCGCTGCAAATGGCTGCCGACGTTCCGGAAAGCTACGAACGATATGCCGATGCCTTCCAGTTCATAAAAGATGTACCGGCAGACTGGAGCCAGTCGCACTATGTGGAAGCCGAGCCGGGACAGTATATCACTGTCGCACGGCGCGAAAAGAACGGCGAAAGATGGTTCGTGGGCTCAATAACGGCAGTAGACCGCAGGAAATCCAGGCTCGAACTGAATTTCCTGAAGCCAGGAAAGGAATACACAGCCACAATATATTGCGACGCGAAAGATGCCGACAACAGGCAGAATCAGGCACGATACACCATAAGGAAACAGCGCGTTACATCGAAATCCGTACTCACGCTGACCACCGTCAACGGTGGCGGATACGCTATCAGCATAGTGCCGACAGACTGAACAAAATACATAAAAAGAGTTAAAGACTGCTGCAAAAAACATCAAAATTAAAATAAAAACATTATTTTTGCAGTTCAAAACTGCACAAAAAGTACATAAGAAAGCTAAGACAGCGTGAAAATAAAAGAAGTAGTTGCTGCCCTTGAACACTTTGCGCCACTGCCTCTGCAGGAAGACTGGGACAATGCCGGCTTGCAAGTAGGATTAACAGAGACGTATGTATCAGGGGTTTTATTGTGTCTTGACGTAACCGAAGAAATCGTCGACGAAGCCATTGAAAATGCGTGCAACCTCATCGTGTCGCACCACCCTCTCATATTCCGCAAACTGCGCAATATAACAGGGACAAACGAAGTCCAGCGGTGCATAATAAAAGCACTGAAAAACGACATCGCAATAGTGTCGATGCACACAAACATCGACAATGCGCGAGACGGAGTAAACTATCGCATAGCCGAGAAAATGGGCATGACCGACGTGCGTTTCTTCACCACAAAGCAGGTAGGCGACATAGAGTGCGGCTCAGGAACGATAGGCACCCTGCCGGCACCAATGGCTGCGACAGACTTCATCGGAATGCTGAAAGAGCGCTTCAACGTGGAATGCGTACAGACAAACAGCCTGATAAGCCGACAGATAAGCCGCGTTGCCATTTGCGGAGGAGCAGGCTCGTTCCTGCTAGAAGAAGCAATAGCAGCCAGAGCAGACGCCTTCATAACTGGCGAAATGCACTATCACGACTTCTTCGACCATAACGACGACATACAGATATGTGTCATCGGACACTATCAAAGCGAGCAGTACACTCCGGAAATATTCAAAGACATTCTGGAAAAACAATGCCCGCAGGTAAGAACATATATGACAAAGATAAATACAAATCCAATAAAATACTTTTAAGACTATGGCAAGAAAAGATCCAACCGACCTCTCTGTAGAAGAGAAACTGAAAACACTGTTTCAGCTGCAAACAACCCTTTCGTCTATCGACGAGAAGAAAGCACTGCGCGGAGAACTCCCTCTCGAAGTTCAAGACTTGGAAGACGAGATAGCCGGTCTCAGCACACGTTCGGAAAAAATACAGAACGACATCGCTGAATTTAAGAATGCTATCACTGTACGCAAAGGCGAAATTGCCAACGCACAGGCAAGCGTGGAGCGATACAAGAACCAGTTGAACGAGGTAAAGAACAACCGCGAATACGACACTCTGAGCAAAGAAATAGAATATCAGACACTCGAAATAGAACTGTGCAATAAGAAAATCACTGAAGCAACTACGAAAATTGCAGAAAGAGAAGAAGATCTAAAGAAAGCACAGGAACTCATCAGCGACAGAATGCAGGACCTTGAAGGAAAGCGCGAGGAACTTGACGAGATAATGCAGGAAACAAAAGAAGAGGAAGAACGTCTGAAAGACAAGGCAAAAGACTATGAACTGAAAATAGAGCCGCGTCTCCTCAACAGCTTCAAGCGCATACGCAAGAACGCACGCAACGGTCTCGGTATCGTTTACGTTCAGCGTGATGCATGCGGAGGATGCTTCAACAAGATTCCGCCACAGAGACAACTTGACATCAAGATGCACAAGAAAGTCATCGTCTGCGAATACTGCGGACGAATACTGATAGACCCAGAACTTGCCGGAGTGAAGCTGACTGCTGCTAAGGAAGAAAAGCCAAAGCGCAAGCGTGCAATAAGAAAAACAACAAAGAAAGACGACACTGCAAAGACTGAAGAATAAAAAACTTTACAGCACCAAGATAAATCTCTGCCGAACATAAACGATTATGTCGGCAGAGATTTCTTGTATTAAACACAATAAACTAAACAAAAGAAAACATAAAACACAAACCAAAAGTCTAACAAAACATAAATCATTTGCCTGTTACAACATAAAAGTGTATATTTGCAGAAAAAAATGAGGAAAATTGCTATATTACTGTTTGCTATACTTACATTAGTCCCTTCATTTATGCGTGCTGATGACTTCACATCACTGTGGACTGATGTTGAGAATGCAGAAAAAAATGATCAGCCACGAACTGAGATAAAGATACTCGACAGGATTATTGACAAGGCTACAAGGGAACGAGCTTACGGACATCTGCTTAAGGCTCAGCTCTTGCGTGTCAGCAAACTGACAAGTATAACTCCTGATTCTTTAAGAAAAGCAATTAGCAGGCTTGAGGATGCTGCGACGCTTTCTGGTGGAAAAGACAAAGTGCTGGCATCGGTCTATCACTCTGTGTTAGGCTCTATATACAAAAATATCGAAGATATATACAACGACTCTGTCAGTAAATATCACTTTGAAAAGTCGATGCTATACCCTGAACTGCTGGCAAGCGTGAAGTCTGCCGAATACGCACCACTAATCGTTGAGAATGTCGACAGCAAGATTTTCAACAACGACCTGCTACACGTCATTGGATATAACGCAAGAGACTATGCTTCCATGAATCGTTATTACCGCAACACACCTCTGCGAACGGCTGCACTGCTTACAGCTCTTGATGATGCAAAGCAAAAGAAAGAACCATCTGACTACAATATAAAAAACAGCAGGTACATAAGCAAACTCGACTCGCTGATGGCTGAATACGGAGATTTGGATGCTGCATGCGAAATTGCAATAGCGAGATATGACTTCATGAAAGAGGCTCACGATACTGAGCCGAAACAACTTTACGACTACCTGAACAACAATATTGACAAATGGAAAGGATGGAGAAACAACGATGTACTTGCAAACTACAAGGAACAACTGGTCAATCCGATGTTTAAGATAAGGACGGAAAGCAATGTCATTCTTCCCAACAAAGAATATAAACTGGAAATCTCAGATATAAGAAACATAAGTGAAATAACTATCAACATTACACGCGTAGATACTGACGGAAGCAAAGAGTGGTCTAAATATAATGAGAAAGACATTAAAAAACTGAAGAAATTGCAACTGAAGTCAACACGACAAACTATAACAAAGACTTTCAGTGGTCATCAGGAATACGAGGTTTTCAACGACTCCATAATGCTGCCAAAGCTGTCGGCAGGCGTTTATCTCATTGAGACATCTGCAGAAACAAATGATATTGAGCCTGAATATGATTTGCTGTACGTTTCAGATGTATATGTTATAAACCAGGAACTGCCCAATAATAAAATACGGTATATTGTCGTCAATGCTTCAAGCGGACAACCAATAAGCAACGCTAAACTGCAACTGAATACTAATATTTCATGGTACAAACCTGCTGTTACAGACAACGTTACAACAGACAGCAACGGCGAATACATACATGCATACGGTACAAAAAAACCTAATAGAGTCTGGGCTTATACGGAAAGCGACCGATATATGCCTATTACCAATATGTCTGCATATTTCAACTACTATCGCCAAAAATGGACAATAACTTACGCTTCGATATTTACCGACCGCAAGATATACCGTCCCGGACAAACTATTCATGCTGCTATTATTGCATATACATGTACTCCAGACAACAAGACTGCGCCTGTTGTCGACAGGAAATACGACATACAGCTGCGTGATGTCAACTACGAGCTAGTGCAAACCGTTAGTGTTGTTACCGACAAATATGGCAAGGCTGCTGCCGACTTTACTGTTCCGGAGAACAAACTTACAGGCACTTATCAACTGATTATCGAAAGAACAGCATCGAAAAGCATATCTATAGAGGAATACAAACGTCCTACATTTACTGTCGACTTCGACGACTACAACGAACAATACTCTGTCGGCGACACGATAAAAGTAAGCGGTCAAGCCAAAAGCTACGCTGGCGTACCTGTTCAGGGAGGCAAGGTTAGTTATAAAGTTATGCGTCGCAAGGCTTATTGGTGGCGTTGGTGGCACGACAACAGACCAGACAGCGAACTGTTGTACGAGGGTGTTGCCACTACAGACAATAATGGTCGCTTCACTGTTGAAATGCCTATGCTCCTTCCTGAAGACGAAGACATAAACTATAACAACGGTCGCAACAACGCACGTTTCTATAATATATTGGCAACGGCAAAAGTTACTGATCAGGCTGGTGAGACCCATGCTGCTGAAATAAGTATGCCTATCGGCACACGCGCTACTGCACTTAGTATCAACATGGACAATATAATCTTGCGCGACAGCATTCCATCTGTCAGTTTTTCATATACAAATATGGCTGGCAAGCCTATTAATACAAAGATTAAGGTTTATATTGACGGGGAAAAAGCCACAACTGTCAGCAGCAACGAGAGCATCCGCCTGGAACGGATAAGTCATCTACTGTATGGCAAACACACCATAAATGCAATATGCGAGAACGATACCGCGGAACATGAGTTTATTGTTTTCAGCCTGAAAGACACACGTCCTATTGTTCAGACACACGACTGGTTTTATATTTCAGGCTATGAATTTCCCGCCGACGGCAATCCTGTTCATCTGCAATTAGGCACTTCCGACACAAATACACGCATTTATTACCACATCGTTACAGGCAACGAGATTATTGAGAAAGGCTCTTTTGTTGTCAGCAACAGTCTGCATAACCGCGATTTCAAATACGAAAATAAATATGGAGATGCTGTTTTCATCAGTTACGCATGGGTAAAAGACGGCATCATGTACAGTCATTCTGCAACCATCAGGAAGCCTCTGCCAGACAAGAGGCTTATCACTCGATGGACAACATTCCGTAACCAACTCGTTCCCGGACAGGAAGAAGAATGGACAATGCACGTTACACATCCTGACGGTACGCCTGCACAAGCGCAGACAATGGCCGTTCTTTTCGACAAAACGCTTGACCAGATAGAAAAGAACAGTTGGTTTTTCAAACTTAACTTCAATAATAATTACTTGCACTCATCTGGCTGGGGAAAACCGAATACAACTAGTATTGCCTGCTTTCTGACACGTGGTATTAGTTGGACAAAACATTATACTATCGACAGAAGTCATTTTGACGAAAGTCTTTTCGATTTCTATTCCCCTTTGTTTAGTGGGATGGTTAGTGGAATTATGATACGCGGAGCCGCCAAACGGGAAAGTGCTGATATGCTTTATGAGGTACCACCTGTAGCACTGGCAAAGATGAATGCAGCCAAACTTGATGAAGAAAATAAAACCAAAATTTATGGCTATAGAGCGAAAGAAGCCAGCCTTACAGATGAAGAAAGCAGCATCGAGGATTTCAACGACGTACAAATGCGTGAAGATATGGCTGAAACGGCATTCTTCTACCCTACCCTTATGACTGACGAAAGCGGCGATGTCTGCATTCGTTTCAAAGTGCCGGAAAGCATAACGACATGGCGTTTCATGTCTATAACACATGATGCTGACATGAACTATGCATATACCGAGAATGAAACCGTAGCAAAGAAAGACATCATGGTGCAACCCAATATGCCTCGTTTCCTGCGTTTTGGCGACAGGGCTGTAATCGCTGCAAAAGTCATCAACACGTCTGAAGAAACACAGAGCGGTACTGCAACAATACAGTTGCTAAATCCGGAGAATGAAAAAGTTTTATATCAGCAACAGCAACCATTCTCTGTTGCTGCCGGAGAGACAACAAATGTCAACTTCGATGTTGTTGTCGACGACGAAGACAACATGCTTTACATCTGCCGCATAGTTGCAAAGGGCAACACTTTCAGCGACGGCGAGCAACACTATCTGCCTATCCTGACCGACAAAGAGCTTGTTACAAACACCCGACCATTCACACAACACGAACCAGGAACGTTCAGTTTAGACCTCAATACACTGTTCGACAAAAATGCAACCCACGAGCTTCTTACCGTAGAATATGCCAACAATCCTGTCTGGATGATGGTTCAGGCTATGCCTACATACGCCTACGGCTATCGCGACGATGCGCTTACACAAGCCATTTCACTGTATGTCAACACATTAGGTCAGCACATTATGAATGCCACGCCAGACATCGAGGAGACCGTAAGACAGTGGAGCAACGGCGAGCGTGAAGCATTTGAGAGCGAACTGGAGAAGAATCAGGAGCTGAAATCGCTTATTCTCGAAGAAACGCCATGGGTCATGCAGGCTAACAACGAGGCTGCACAGCGTCGCCAGCTTATGAAGTTCTTTGACAAACCGACTATGGACATGCGCCTTAATGATGCCTTGCAGAAACTGCAAAGACTGCAAAACAGCGACGGCTCATGGAGCTGGTGGCAAGGCATGCAGGGCTCTACATATATCACTACGGCAATCTGCGAGATGTTTGCACGCCTCAACAAACTGACAGGCACTCAGTCGTCGACAGCCAAGATGCTTGAAAAAGCATTTGTGTACTTAGACTCCCGACTGGTTGACGAGTACAACGAAATGATGAAAATGAAGTCATCATTGCGCAGGAAATATATCCCTTCGGAAACCGCACTCCACATTCTTTATATCAATTCGCTTATCGACCGACATCCAAAAGGACGCAGCGGCACTGCCGCCGACTGTTTTGTAAAGCGTCTGTCGGAGCAAACATCAGTGCTGACCATATACGGCAAGGCTTGCTCGGCTGTCATTCTTATGAAGAACGGCTACGACAAGCGTGCATCAGAATATCTCAAGAGCATGGAGGAATACAGTGTCTGCACGCCGGAAATGGGTCGCTACTACGACTCGCCGCGTGCCTACTACTCATGGTTTGACTACAAGATACCGACACAGGTGGCTGCCATCGAAGCACTGAAGATGCTCAAACCAGACGACAAGGCTACCGTCGAGGAAATGCAGAGATGGCTGTTGCAGGAAAAACGCACCACATCCTGGAACACACCTGTCAACGCAGTAGATGCCATCTATGCTTTCCTGGATGGCAACATGCAAAGTCTTAACACTGGCAAGCCAGCAACCCTCATGACTGACGGCAGGCTGCTCCCTGTGCCAGAAACGATTTCAGGTCTCGGATATGTAAAGACGACAGTGGAAAGAGACAACCGACAGACCTTCACCGTCGACAAATCAAGCGACGGAACATCGTGGGGAGCTGTCTATGCACAGTTCATGCAGCCCGTAGAAGACATCAGGTCGGCAAGCGAGGGACTGACCGTGAAGCGGGAAATCATAACCGACAGAAAGCAAATGAGTGTCGGCGACCGCATAAAAGTGCGCATTACGATAAAGGCTGAGCGCGACTTCGACTTCGTAGAGGTTGTTGACAAGCGTGCAGCATGCCTTGAGCCAACAAACCAACTGAGCGGCTATCACTACGGTTGCTATGTTGCTCCGCAAGACTATACCACGCATTTCTATTTCGACAAGATGGCAAAAGGCACGCATACCGTAGAGATGGAATACTACATCGACCGCAAAGGCGATTATCGTTCAGGCACTGCAACGGCGCAATGTGCATATTCGCCAGCCTTCATGGGGCGCGACAAGGCACAGACAATGCATGTAGAATAAGACAAGACGCTTTCGCGTGATTGTCATTGGAACAACGAAAAAAGGAATAAGACACTGTAAACAAGAAAACAAACATAATATGATGAGCAGAAAAACAATCATAACTGCATTTGCCATAGCGGCTGCATTCCAGCTGCACGCACAACCGGTGGAGACAAAGAGCAGTACGATAAATCTCGGACAAGTTATCTACAGAATGCCTGTTACGGCAGAGTTTGAGTTGCAGAACACGTCAGGCACGACACTGAACATTGAGAACGTGAAGACCTCATGCGGATGTACGACAGTCGACTATCCCCGAAACGGCATTGCTGCCGGTCAGTCGTTCAAGGTTGCAGCCACATACGATTCAAAGCAGATGGGACACTTTGAGAAGCAGGTTGGTCTCTATCTTGACAACGACGAGCCGCCCGTGCTGCTCACGCTGAAAGGCGTTGTCGTTGACGAGATTCACGATTTCGCAGGTCAGTACCCCTACTCCATCGGCGAACTGAGCATCGACAAGCGAGACATCGAGTTCGACGACGTCAACATAGGCGACCGTCCGTTCCAGGAGATACACATAAAAAACAACTCCGACAAGCGCCTGTCGCCTGTCGTCATGCACCTGCCGCCATACCTGAAAGCCGAAGTGTCGCCGACGACGATATCGCCGGGACGCTCAGGAGTGGCACGCATCACGCTCGACTCCGAAAAACTGAACACCTACGGACTCGTTCAGACAAACATTTTCTTAGGCAACAATCCAGGCGACAAGGTCAGTCAGGACAAGGAAATCAGCGTGTCGACCATCATTCTCCCCAACTTCGAGGAGATGACGGCTTCGCTGCTGGCACAGGCTCCGCGCCTCGAACTGTCGGAAGAGGAACTTATGCTGACTTTCGGCAAGAAGAAACGCATGACCGCAACGATAACGCTCAAGAACACAGGAGCATCCATGCTTGACATCAACAGCATGCAGATGTTCACCACCGGGCTGAAAGTATCGCTCAGCGACACCCATATTGCTCCAGGAGAAGAGGCAAAAATGAAGATTACTGCCGACAAGAAAGAACTGAAAGCGGCACGCTCGAAACCACGAATACTGATGATTACCAACGACCCTAAGCATCCGAAGCGCATCATCAAGGTAAACGTGCAGTAACGACGCAGGCAAAACGCGCATGTAGAAGAAAGACAAAACTCACATAGAAAAGAATTAAAAATAAAAAACATAAACATACAACTGAATCATGGAACATCCTGAAAACAACGAGGAATACAAGGGGCTGCAAGTTAACGAAGGCGTGCAGCAACCTTCAATCATAAACCCTTATCTGAAACGCGGACGCTACCGCCGCCACGAATACACTGTCGACGAGATGGTCGAAGGCATCCTCAAGGGCGACGTAACGATACTTTCTCAAGCCGTAACGCTCGTTGAAAGCATCAATCCCGACCACTATGCCAAGGCTCAGGAGGTTATCAACAAGTGCCTGCCATACAGCGGCAAGTCGGTGCGCATAGGCATCAGCGGCGTGCCGGGAGCAGGCAAGAGTACGTCTATAGACCAGTTCGGCTGCCACGTTCTCGACCGTACGGGCGGCAAGCTGGCTGTACTTGCCATCGACCCGAGTTCCGAACGGAGCAAGGGAAGCATTCTCGGCGACAAGACGCGCATGGAGAAACTGACTCAGAGAGATGGGGCTTTCATCCGCCCTTCGCCAACGGCTGGCTCGCTGGGAGGCGTTGCCCGCAAGACGAGGGAGACGATAATTCTCTGCGAGGCAGCAGGCTACGACAAGATTTTCGTTGAGACTGTGGGTGTCGGACAGAGCGAGACGGCATGCCACTCTATGGTCGACTTCTTCCTGCTCATACAGCTTTCCGGACAGGGCGACGAGCTGCAGGGCATCAAGCGAGGCATAATGGAAATAAGCGACGGTATTGCCATAAACAAGTGCGACGGCAACAATGTGGACAAGTGCCAGATGGCTGCCACCAGCCTGCGCAACGCTCTGCACTTCTTCCCCATGCCGGCAAGCGGATGGACGCCTAAGGTGCTCTGCTACAGCGGGTTCTTCGGAAACGGAATAAAGGAAGTGTGGGACATGATTTTCCAGTATATCGACTTCGTAAAGGCTAACGGCTACTTCGACATAAGGCGCAACGAGCAGGCTAAATACTGGATGTATGAAAGCATCAACGAGCAGCTGCGCAACAGTTTCTACAACAACGACATCATACAGGAGCGCATGTCGAAAGCCGAAGAGCGTGTCTTGCGCGGCGAGATGACATCGTTCACGGCTGCACAGATACTGCTCGACACCTATTTCGACGACCTGAAGGGACTGAGAATAAGGAAAGAAGGATATTGACCGTAAGGTTTAAGCCTGTGAGGCTATAACACTGATTGTCTGACGATTAAGTTTTCAAGTTATGAGGATAGAGATTGACGATGGCAGCGGGTTCTGCTTCGGCGTAACGACAGCCATCAAGAAGGCTGAGGAGGAGCTGACAAACAAGCAGCAACTGTATTGTCTCGGCGACATAGTACACAACGGCATGGAGTGTGAGCGCCTGAAAAGCATGGGGCTTGAGACTATAAATCACGACGAGATGAACAGGCTTCACAACGCCAAAGTGCTGCTTCGCGCTCACGGCGAGCCGCCGCATACTTACGAGACGGCAAGGCAGAACGGCATAGAGATTATAGATGCCACCTGCCCCGTTGTGCTTCAGTTGCAGAAAAGAATAAAAAAGCAGTTTGCTGCCAATCCAAATGCGCAGATTGTTATCTTCGGAAAGAACGGACACGCGGAGGTGCTCGGTCTTGTAGGACAGACCAACAGCAAAGCCATTGTCGTGGAAAACATCGACGACGTGATGCAACTCGACTTCAACAAGGACATCTATCTCTATTCGCAGACCACGAAGTCGCTCGACGAGTTCCGCCAAATCATCAGCTACATCAGGGAGCATATCTCTGCGGACGCCCATTTCGAGAGCTTCGACACCATCTGCCGACAGGTTGCCAACCGCATGCCCAACATTGCCGACTTTGCGTCGCGCCACGACGTGGTGCTGTTTGTCAGCGGCAGAAAGAGCAGCAACGGGCGCGTGCTGTTTGCCCAGAGTCTGAGCAAGAATGCACGTAGCTACCATATAGAGCGTGCCGAAGAGATAGACATGAGTTGGCTCGACGGCGTAGACACCGTTGGAATATGCGGTGCGACGTCCACTCCCAAGTGGCTCATGGAGGAGTGTCGCGACTATATAAATATGAGAATAAAACATTCAGCAACGCCGTAGCACGTTGCTGAATGTTTTTTTTGCATCCTGCGGAAGCAGGACTTGCTACATTATTTCACGTGTATTCGTTCCGTCTTAGGCTGTTCGGCGTTTCTGCGTCGCGTTACCGTAACGACTGCCTGGGCAAGCGAGAGGTATGACTGTCCCACCGCCGACTCTATGTTGAGTGCTGCCGGAGTGCCTTCGTCGCCTGCCTCGCGTATGCCCTGCACTATCGGTATCTGTGCCAGCAGCGGCACCTGCATTTCTTCGGCGAGCTGCTTGCAGCCTTCCTTGCCGAAGATGTAGTAGCGGTTGTCGGGCAGTTCTTCCGGCGTAAACCATGCCATGTTCTCCACCAGTCCAAGTATCGGCACGTTGACCTTGTCGTTTCTGTACATGTCTATTCCCTTGCGCGCATCAGCCAGAGCCACCTGCTGCGGTGTGCTGACGATGACGGCGCCCGTGATGGCAAGCGTCTGTAGCAGCGTCAGGTGTATGTCGCTTGTTCCGGGAGGCGTGTCGAGGATGAAGTAGTCGAGTTCGCCCCAGTCGGCATCGGCTATAAGCTGTTTCAGCGCGTTCGACGCCATGCCTCCGCGCCACAGCGTAGCCGTGTCGGGACTGACGAAGAAGCCTATGCTCAGCAGCTTGACGCCATATTTCTCGACAGGAATTATCAGGTCGCGCCCGTCTATCTGCTCTGCGTACGGGCGTTCGTCTTCCACCCCGAACATCTTTGGCATCGACGGACCGAATATGTCGGTGTCGAGCAGTCCCACCTTGTAGCCAAGCCTTGCCAGCGCTACGGCGAGGTTGGCGGCAACGGTAGACTTGCCCACGCCGCCCTTGCCCGAGCTGACGGCTATGATGTTCTTCACCTGCGGCAGCAGCTTGTCGGGCTCGGGACGTTGCTGCGACTTGTATTCGGGCGTTATTTCTACGTTCACGTCCTTAGAGATGCGGTAGTGTATGGCTGCTTCCGTCGCTTTCAGCGTCGACTTTATGAACGGGTCTGTGTCGCGCGGGAAGATTATTGAGAACGAGACGTTCATGCCGTCGATGCGCAGATTGTCGGCTATCATTTCGCTCTCGACCAGATTTTTCTTTGTTCCCGGATAGACAACTGTCGCGAGAACATCCATTATGAGTTTCGGATATAGTGTCATGCTCTTTCTTCTTATTATTATATAAGGTGTAACGTCAATCAGTCTGCAAATGTACAAAAAAAATCTAACATACAAGTCTACGCCAGAATAAATCGTCTTTCTTGTCTTCCTGCAAAAAGCGTGCCAAACTCATCAGGATTTTCTTTCGGGGCGAAAAATGATGAAAAATTTTGACAGGGGAAAAAGTGCAAAAGAGATGCAAACAAACCTTTCCGACTGCAAAAATATGCTAAAACCTACACCAACTATAAGTGTTAAAATTGTCAAAGAGTATCTTTGAGGCTCCTATTTCGCGTTTTTTGCCCTGCCAGGCACAGTGCCCGACACCCTCAAACACTATGTCTGACCTCCTCAAACAGTGTGTTTGACAATCTCAAACATGCTCTTTGACAATTTTAACACATGCTTTTCCAGCATATTTCTGCCATATTTCGCAGTATCACGCTGACCGTCAGACAGTTACGACAACATGCGAATTTCGGGCATATTTCGCACCTTTTTTGTCCGGAACGACTTTCGCGGGCATTCTCGCGACAGTAAACGGGCAAAATTTGATTATACATCCACACTTTCGCAAGCATTGCATCACTCTGCGACACACAATGCTTCCAAGAACAAAAAAACGCTTATATCATGTGTTAAAACGTGCAGATATTTCGTCATTTTGTAAAAATCTGCACCTAATTTGTTGACATTTGTCAATATTTTGAATATTTCTTTTGCATTTTTTTGTTTATATGTAATTTTTTTATAATTTTGAGGCGCTATAACAAAAAACAAGAGTTTACAGAAAACATTAAACAGAATATATATGAAAAAATCAACTATAATAATTTCTACGTAGAATCATTATTCATACGAATTACTTATTAATTAACATAAAATCATTGAATCCTTAAATGTACAAAAAATGAAAAAGAAAGAAAATTGTTTCACATTGAGAGCCTGTCTGACAGGACTTCTCATGTTCTTTGCCGTCGCATTATCGGCACAGAACGTTACAGTAAAGGGTTCTGTCACTGACGAAACAGGCGAGCCGGTTATCGGTGCGACTGTCAAGGTACAGGGTTCTAAGACTGGTACGATGACAAACATGGATGGTGAGTACCTCATCAAGTGCGATGCAGCGTCAATCCTCGAGATCAGCTACATCGGCTACAAGACTCAGAACATCCCGGTAAGAGGACAGGAGTACATCAACGTTACTCTTGTCGAAGAGTCAACCAACCTCAACGAAGTAGTCGTTACTGCTCTCGGCATCAAGAAAGATGCGCGCAAGGTAGGTTATGCCGTAAGCCAGATTAAGGCAGACGACATAGCCAAGACAGCTTCTCCTTCGCTTGGTTCTGCACTCTACGGTAAGGCAGCAGGTGTGTCTATCAAGACAGCTCCTGGCGGCGTAACCGGTTCTATCTCTATGAACATTCGTGGTTTGCAGTCAATCTCTGGTACAAACCAGCCGCTGATTATCCTCGACGGTGTGCCTGTACGCAACGGCGATGCCAACAACAAGGACTACTGGAGCGACCAGCGCGTCAACACCAACGGTCTGGCACAGATCAACCCAGAGGACATCGAGAACCTCTCAATTCTGAAAGGTGCTGCCGCAACAGCACTCTACGGTTCTGAAGGTGCCAACGGTGTCGTAATGATTACAACAAAGAGCGGACGTGGCTCTAAGGGCATCGGCGTCGACTTCAACGCAAGCTGGACAGGCAACTGGGTGGCTTACATGCCAGAATATCAGACCACATTCGGTCCTGGTGCCACTCCACAGAGCCGCGTAGGCAGCGCTGCCGACGCTTACGGCTTCTACACACGCAACGACCGCAACGGCGTTGAGCACCAGTACGTTACAGGTACTGCATACTTCGGACCGAAGTACGACGGCCGCGACGTGCTCTACTACGACGGCACAGTGCGCAAGTACAATGCCATCAGCAGCAACCCATTCTCTGACTTGTTCCGCACAGGTTTCGACCAGCAGTACAACGTAGCCATCACAAACGCTACAGACAAGTCTAACTTCCGTTTCTCTTATACATATTTAAATAGCTTGCCAAACCAGTACAACTCTAAGTACGACAAGCACAACTTCAACCTGAACGGAAGCTACAACATCCTGAAGAACCTGAAGCTGGACTACGGCGTAAACTACTTGACAGAACACGTCAAGAACCGTCCATACCGTATGTACCGCCTTCTCTGTAACTTCGCAGGTATGTTCGGTGCATTCGACGACCTCAACTACATCCGCAACAGCGTCATTACAACGGCAGGCTACAAGAACCGCCCATGGGACTCAAGCGTACACGAGAACCCGGCAGAAGGCTACGAGTATGACTTCTCAAGCCGCTCAGGTCTTGTAGACGAATATCTCTGGAACATCTACGGCAAAGAGCAGATAGAGCGCAACAACCGCATCATAGCTAAGGTTGCTCCATCTTGGGAGATTATTCCTGGTCTGACTCTGCGCGGTAACCTCGCAACAGACTTCACATCGAGCAAGATTGAGAACAAGAACCGCACTGAGCAGGCTAACGCATTCGGCTCTTACAGTGGCTCTTACGAACTGAAGAACAACCGCTACTCTATCGTCTACGGCGACGTAATGCTTATGTACGACAAGAATCTTACAGACAAGCTCAACCTCAGCGCTTTCGTAGGATGGTCAGGCAGACGCGTATCACAGTACAACCTCAGTTCATGGACTGACGGTGGCTTGTTCCAGGAAAACTGGTTCTCGCTGAACAACAGCGTTAAGCAGGCTAAGACATCTCCATACGAGCTCCACATGCTGAAGACTTCATGGTATGGCGACATCACACTGGGTTATGACAACTGGGCATACCTGGAGGCAACCCTGCGTAACGAAAAGTCGTCTACACTGTTCAAGGACAACAACTCATACTGGTTCCCGTCAGTAAACGCAAGTATCATCATCTCTGAACTCCTGAAGGAAAACCGTCCGGCATGGTTAGACTATGGCAAGATTCGCGCATCTTACGGTGTCGTAGGTCTTTCTCCTGAAGAATACTTCGCTTCAAAGGCATTCGAGCAGGCAACAATGTCTGGCTACGTAGCCAACTGGCAGAAGATGTCTCTCGGCAACAACGCACTGAAGCCAGAGATGACATACGAATGGGAAATCGGTGCTGAAGGCAAGTTCCTCAACAACCGACTGGGCATCGACATCGCTCTCTATACAAAGACTATCAACGACCAGATCCTGCAGGCAACAGCCGCATCTTCAACAGGTGCAACAGGTCAGATTATGAACGTAGGTAAGTTTGTAAACAAGGGTCTTGAAATTGCAGCTTACGGCACACCACTGCTGACAAAGGACTGGCGCATCGACGTTCGCGGTAACATCGCATGGAACCGCAACAAGGTTAAGAAACTCGCTGAAGGTATCGACATCCTCGAGCACAAGCGCTGGGACAACGGTGCAGCATACCTCTACTCTTCAGTAGGCGGCTCTATCGGCGACTTCTACGCATACGCTCCTCAGGTAGATCCAAAGACTGGTCTCCCTATCATACAGGATGACGGAAACTACCTCCTCTCTACAGAGCCTGTAAAGGTTGGCAACGCTATGCCTAAGTACACCGGTGGTCTTGGCGCAACCGTTACATACAAAGACATCTTCCTTGATTTCTCACTCGACTTCCGTCACGGTGGCGCTGTATTCAACATGCCATACGAATACATGATGGGACGTGGCTCACTGGTAGAAAGCATGGATTACCGCGACAAGGCTCACGGTGGTATGACATACTATCTTGACGACGATGCAAACGTAATTCCGGCAGATGTTGCTCCGGCAGGCAAGGTTCTCTACGACGACGGTATGATACTGAAGGGCGTGAAAGAGAACGGCGAAAAGAACGACATCATGATATCAGCAGCACGCTGGTACAACTGGTCTTACAACTGGGGCGTAGGCGATCCTACTTACTACTCACACGCTATCTTCAACAACAGCTATGTTAAGGTACGTGAGATTGTTATCGGCTACAACTTCCCGAAGAGCATAACAGATAAATTCCACTGCACCAAGCTGCAGGTATCTGCATTTGCACGCAACCCGTTCTACATCTACAAGAACATGCCGATATTCGATGCAGAAGCAACAGACGCAACAAACTGGGTAGAACAAAGCTGGATTGGCGGTTCATCTGTAACAACACGTTCATTTGGCGTTTCACTCCGTGCAAGTTTCTAATATAACCCGTTGGCGGAATTAATTTAAGTTGATAAATATGAGTAAAAAGTTGCACATATCGCTGATTTTTAGTAACTTAGTGGTGTTCAAAACATTAAGT
>OMZM01000019.1 GCA_900315545.1 uncultured Prevotella sp. | reverse complement strand
AGAGATTGAATTACAAAACGCCTGTCGAGTTTATCAGACAAAAATACGGAGAGAATAAAACAATTATAAAGTTGTTGCGTTATTAATGTGAATCCTGCATATGATAATATATAATAACATAAAAAAGCAGAATAAATGTTTTCTGATATGAAGAAAATGTGTACCTTTGCCATGTAATTGATGATTTTGGAGCTTGTCTTTAATTGCAGCTATAAGGTAAGCGAAAAAATGACACGACTAGATGCTGGACAACTTTTTTGTGGCTTAGATTCTTATAAAGATAATTAAAATATAATGCTGCGATAAATGGAAATAAATTAAAATGTTAGAAAATGACAAGATTGTGCTTTGTCGGCGATATTATGCCAGGTGGTGTGCTACCATACCAGAATCAATATATAACTCCTGAATTGTTTGAGTATTTAAGAGGTTTCGACTTTCGTATCGGAACGCTTGAAGCTGCGGTAGGAACAAACTTTGCTTATGATCCTGTTAAAATGCAGGGTAGGCAGAATATTGTATATGCAAGAAATGAAGATTTTTTCCGAATAAAGGAAATGGGATTTGACATAGTCTCATTGGCAAACAACCATGTTTGGGATTTGGGAGAAGCAGGATTAATAAATACAATAAAAACCTTAAGGGATAATAATATACAGTACATGGGGGCTGGTATGGATTATGACGAAGCCTCTAAGCCTGCAGTTATCATTAAAGACGGTTTGAGTATAGCCATTTTAGGATATTGTATGTATGGCAACAAATGGTTAGGATATGTTGAATTGGCTGGAGATAAAAAGGCAGGAGTAAACCCACTGGATATTGAAAAAATAGTGGATGATATTGAGCATGCAAAGAAGCAATACGATCGTGTAATAGTAATGCCACATTGGGGACGGGAATATCGTTTTGAGCCATTGCCCGAATGTATAACAATGGCGAAACGAATGATTTATGCCGGTGCCGATGCAGTGCTTGGTAGCCACCCGCATCAGGTACAGCCATTTATAAAAGTGCGGGAAGGCTATATATGTTTTAGTATGGGTAATTTCCTCTTCCCAGATTTTTATATGTATCCCCCAAGACCAATCTGGTATCCAGAGAAACTAGATGAAGTTAAACATGTTAAGGATGTTGTTGGCTATCCTTATCCCATCGAAGAACCGATAAAACAAGTATGGAATCCCATTTCACGATATGGATGTATAGTAGAATTAAAAATAAATAAAAAGACCATCAAGCCCACTATTCGCTATATTCATTCTTCTGAAGAGAACGTAATAGGTCTTTCTGACATTCCAAAGGAAATAATATTTCAGTTATGGAAGAACAAAAATATGATGAAATACAAAACATTTGACGTAGCAGTTAAGTGTGTTAGAAAAATAAGAAAACTTATATAATACCAAATAATGGAATTATGTCAATTAGAAAAAAAATATCATTTATCAAGCAAACCCTACTGATGACCAAGAGGGTATCAGTGCCTTTTATACAAAAACCAAAAATTGTTCTTGACTATTTACAACTGTATCGTAAAAAAGGACTGACCCAAGACGAATATGATAATTATGAGTTTTGGAAACAAAAAGAAAACTTTAGAAAGACCTTTCTCGGTTTGAACGAACAGAGGTTTTACCTCGACTATTTAAACCCGATTAAGTATTATTCACTCGCACGAAACAAATATATTGCGCATAAAATGCTTGAGAAAACAGGCATAAAGAAATCAATACTATATTGTTATTACCAACCCGAAGCCAAATATATTAAAAGCAACGAGAACGTAAGCGATTTGAATGGAGTTATACGCATTCTTAAAGAAAAAAAAGTACAATCATGTGTTATCAAAACTACAGAAAGTTCTCATGGGGATAATGTCTGGGTAATAAAAGCAATTGATTATCAAGAAACCGATGCAGTATTAACTCGGTTTGATGATAATACATTATTACTATCCTCTGTTTTGGGAAAAGAGCCTTTAATTTTCGAAGGTGTTGTCATACAAACAAAACAGTTTGCCTCATTTAATAAATCATCTGTCAATACTGTACGTTTTATGACTACTCTTTTCCCGAATGGGTCAGCCAAAGTGATTGCAACATTTATTTAAAATAGGAAGAGAAGGAAAATGTGTTGACAACGCTGGCGATGGAGGTAATGTAGATGTTTGCGTAGATGTTGATACTGGTGAAATTAAATATGCCATTAAGTATGATGGATGGCATAATATTACAGAAATAGAGTGCCATCCAGACAGTGGAAACCAACTCAACGGTATAATAATTAATAACTGGCAATCAATTAAAGAGGAAGTAATCAAATATCAACAAGCATTCCCATACTGCAAAGCAGCTGGATGGGATATTGCCATTACAGATGAAGGGCCAGTTGTAATAGAAGTAAATGACTTTTGGGATAGAACAGGGCAGTATTTCATTCGTCGTGGATGGCGCAATGAGATTCGGGACTGCTATATCGCTTGGCGAAAATACTGGGATGAAGAAAATGTCGTAGTAGGAGAAATAATACGCAACAGACAAATAGGGACTACTTCTGATAAACAAGACAATGCAGGCAAAATTCTCATAAACAAGGCAGAAGGTAAGGAATATCGGATGTATAGGCAGCCTAACGCATTAAAGAATAATCATTTAAGAGAAATAGCTACTTATGAATAAGACATGTTTGTTATTTGCAGGAGACTTCTGTTCTAAGGCTTCAACCCGATCAATCACAGTCTCAGAAGAATTGAAAGCATTGATTCAGTCATGTAATCTTTCAGTTGTGAATTTCGAAGTTCCATTGAAGCCAGAAAATACAAATATTCCATGGCAAAGACAAGAACGTTTCTATCAGCATGATGACGCTCCAAATTTTCTTCGTTCAATTGGTTTCAATCTTTTTTCAATTGCAACCAACCATACGTTTGACTGGGGCTATGAAGGTTATAAGAAAACAAAGCAGGCTTTTGGAGAAGCAGCATTCGGAGCTGGAACTTATGATGAGGCATATCAAGTGAAGATAGTTGATATAAATGGGATAAAAATAGGTTTCATGGCAGTCTGCTATGCAGCTTATACAGGTGTTTTCGATGATTGTTACAATCATGAAGGACTTGGATGTGCCTACATAAATGACCAGAAAGTGAATCATGTTATAGTGGATGCCAAGAAACAAGTAGACTACCTGTTTGTATTGCCACATGATGGAATAGAATACATCGACATCCCATTACCAGAGATCATTGCCCGCTATCGTGACTTCATTGACTGGGGAGCCGATGCCGTGATAGGAACACACCCACACTGTCCTCAGGGATGGGAGTCGTATAAAGGGAAACCTATCTATTATAGCCTTGGGAATTTCTTATTTAACAGTAAAAAAGGCTATGACTATCGCGCATGGAATCGCCCTCACTGGTATGAGGGGCTATGCGTGGTGATTACTATTGAAAACGGCAAGTTAGATTATAAGACTATAAATACCCAAAACGAAGGTAACTTAGCGATTTCTATTGACTACCGGAAAGAACGGGAGTTGCATAATAATAATCTTTGTGCATATTTACAAGACAAAGAGCAGTACGATTTGTTACTCAACAAAGAACTTAAACGATTGGCAAGAGAACATGAAATGCCAATAATTGACAAAACATTTCACGAATACAATCTCAAAAGTATATATAAGCAACTATTCAAGTACACTATAAAGAGAATATTAAGAAAACCTTTGCCCGATGATGCATCTTTGCATAATCTGTTGAGAAACGACTCACGCAGGAGTGTGCTATTAAGGGCTATTAGACGATAGCATATTGTATTTGAATATTATATCAATAACATGAATTCGGAGTAAGTTTCCCTTTAAATAGAAAAGTCCCGAAAGTAATTACTCTCGGGACTAATTATGTAGAATAAATATGTCTATACTTTCTATTTAAACATTACTTTCTTTGTAGTGCCATCACTCATCTTCACAATGTTCAGGCCCTTCTGCGTCGCACTGATTCTCTGTCCGCTGATGTTGTAGCGTTCCACTTCCTCAACAGTAACGTCAGTCTGAGCTGACTTAACTGAGTTCAACTCCATTTCCACAATGTTTGTAAACTTGTTCCATGCCGATGTGCTTTCATACTTCGACTTTGTACCGGCAGGTACTAGAAGAGTGGCAGAGGTAAAATTGGTTGTGAATGTTGTAAAATCAACTACCTCGAAAACATTGCTGCTTATTTCAAAAGGTTCTTCTATCAAAGATATTACAGAAGTCAGGCTTTCACAGTTATGGAAAGCAAAATCTGAGATGCTTGTAACGCTGTTTGGAATGGTTATCTCTGACAAGCCCGAGCAACCAGAGAAAGCAACTCTTGCAATAGATGTTACACTGACTGGAATAACAGTATTCTTAAATCCTACTATAAGAGTATTTGTTTCTGTTTCTATAATGGCATTACAGTTATCACGAGAGTCATAAACAGTATTACCATCTTCTACAATAATTGATTCTAAACCTGTGCAATAGCCGAAAGCATTTTCGCCAATGCTTGTAACGCTGCTTGGGATGGTTATCTCTGACAAGCCTGTGCACTCATAAAAGGCATTTCCAACAATAGTTGTAACGCTGTTCGGAATAGTTATTGATGTCAAGGCAGAACAATAGGCGAAAGCGCGATTATCAAGCCTTATTACGCTATTGGGAATGATTACTGATGTCAAGGCATCACATTTATAGAAGGCTTTGTTGCCGATACTTGTTACCCTGTATGTCTTGTTATTGCAGAATATGCTCTCGGGAAATGTTATGTCGCCGGAATATTGAATAACATTCTGAATAACCTCTGCTTCTAAAGTTTCGTCGTACAAACTGTATTTTATTCCGTCGATTACTGCATCTTCTGCGAAGGCGGATACGGACATGATGCTCATGAGGAGCACTGGTAATAGTTTCTTCATCCTTTTCATAAGTTTAATAAAAATTTCAAATGCCTTTATCCTTTAGGGCGACTGGGCTTCCTCCCGTAGCAGTCCAGTTGTCGGTGGTGAAGACAAAATAAAAAACGTGGACCAAAAACTTCTTCTAAGTTTCGGAGAAATCACTAAACAAAATTGCTACAATAAACAAGCAAAAGCCCACAGCATAAAAACGTAAGCATTTCGCTTATATTTATGCTTCTTTTCATAAAATAATCCGATACAAAATAAAGTAAACGCTTTTTATTTCATTGTGTCTTTAGTTTCTTTCTTATTCCATAGGCTATGCGATGATTTATGTGTTAATACTGTTTGCAAAAAGAATGTTTTTCTTTCTTATATAAAAATAAATGTTGAATTATTTTTTGAGCATACACGACAAATGGCTTATGAAAAAATTACAGTTCCTGTCAACATTATTCCACTCAGCGTCAAACGAATCGGCTTCCTTATACTTGTAAATAATTAGTTGTGTCTCATACTTGCCATAAACAGTTAATGTACACGTTTTTGTGCGGTCATCTTTGTCAGCACACCATAAATTGTAGCAAAAACTGTACCAAAGTGAACGGATTTTTGTTTGAGAGAGAAAAATGATGAAAAATTTTGACAGGGAAAAAGTTGCAAAATAGATGCGGAACAAGCGCTGAAAGTGTAAAGTTATGTTAATTCCCAGACCAAATATAAGTGTTAAAAATGTCAAAGAGTATGTTTGAGGCGGCTATTTTGTATATTTGGGCATGATAAATGTTACGTCTGAAAGTAGCAAACACTATGTTTGACATCCTCAAACACACTGTTTGACAATCTCAAATATACTCTTTGACAATTTTAACATATACAATTTATATGCATAAGCCTTATATTCAGAGTTAACAGATTGACTGTCAAAAACTTACAACAAAGGGTAAAATACAGGCGTATTTTACCCCTCTAATTTTCAAAACGACTTTCGCGGGCATTCTCGCAACAGTAAACTAACGAAAATTGATTAGTATTTTTAATGTGTAAAGGTTATCTATTATTTATATATTTCCTGCATGTTTTTTCATTATTTCTTCAAAAAATAAATAAAAAAAGGGAGTTCAAAAAACTCCCTTTGTAGTCGATAGGGGAATCGAACCCCTATGCCAAGATTGAGAATCTTGTATCCTAACCATTAGATGAATCGACCATTTGTGTTCTGACGTTGTAATAACAACGCGGAAGCTGGGGGATTCGAACCCCCGGTACGGTAACCCGCACGGCAGTTTAGCAAACTGCTGGTTTCAGCCACTCACCCAAACTTCCTTAACGGTATCAACCGTAGCATTTCCTCTGAATTGCGGTGCAAAGGTACATGATTATTTTTATACTGCCAAATTTTTCGCTGTTTTTTTACACAACAAAGAATTTTATTATATATTTACAGAGTCATATTACTATACTGTACTCTATATCGTGAGGCTTTCGCATTCTTTTTGCCATACGGCAGAGGATGCATCTGAGGGCATTCGCCAATCGCCTCGCGGAGACAGGCTTACGCTACCGACCTTTGGACCGTCTGGAAGGCACGAACGCTTGAACTGCTGAGAGAAGAAGCGTCTGTAAAAAGTCTTGAGCCATTTGAGTATTGTTTCCTTGTCATATTTGTCTGCAAAAGCGATTGTTGCCAAATAGAATATCTTTGAAGGTGTAAAACCATAACGCATGACATAATACAAATAAAAATCATGCAGTTCGTATGGACCTACTAAATCTTCCGTTTTTTGCTGAATAGTACCATCCGTGTTTGCCGGCGTCAGCTCTGGAGATATTGGCGTATCTATTATGTCAAGCAGCGTATTGCTGGTTTCGTTGTCTACTTCGTTTTCTGCTACATAGCGAACTAAATATCTAATAAGTGTCTTTGGAACGCCTGCATTTACACCATACATCGACATGTGGTCGCCATTATATGTTGCCCATCCTAATGCCAACTCACTCATGTCGCCAGTTCCTATGACCATACCGTTGCACTTGTTTGCCAAATCCATAAGAATCTGGGTCCGCTCACGAGCCTGAGAGTTCTCATAGGTTACATCGTGGTTGTCGGGATTATGGTCTATATCTCTGAAATGCTGCAGAACAGCGTCTTTAATACTGATCTCTATCATATTGATGTTGAGCTTATTCATCAGCATTACCGCATTGTTATAAGTTCTGTCGGTCGTGCCGAATCCAGGCATTGTAACACCTGTTATTCCTTTTTTGTCAAGTTTTAGTTTGTCGAAAGTCTTTACACATACCAATAAAGCAAGTGTAGAGTCAAGTCCTCCACTTATGCCAAGAATAACAGTTTTACTGTTTGTATGTATAAGACGTTTTGCAAGACCTGCAACCTGAATATTGAAAATCTCTTCACACGACTCCTTCATGTTGTTGTCAGAAGGAATGAACGGTGTTGGGTTTAACATTCTATACAACGTTTTTTCATTCCATTCCTTATTAGGTTCACATTCCACATAGGTAACCGACTTATTAACATCTATATTCCTGAAAGTTGAATTATATTGTCTTTCACTCCTCAGCATTCCATAGTCTATATCTGCTATTACAAGTTGTGGCATGAAAGAAAAACGTCGTGAACTTGATAATATGTTACCATTCTCAGATATTATGGCATTCCCACCATAAACTACATCCTGAGTACTTTCGCCAAACCCGCAACTGCTGTATAAATAAGCACAAAATAGTCTTGCACTCTGCTGTTTTATTAAGGAGCAGAGATAACTGTGCTTACCAATAAGTTCATCTGTCGCCGACAAATTGAAGATAACTTCTGCCCCACTCTGTGCAAGAGTTGTGCTTGGAGGAATCGTAGCCCAAAGGTCTTCACATATCTCAACTCCAAATGACATTCCTGATTTTGTTCTAAATACAACTGGTTGGTTATACAGCATCGTTTTGCATCCAGCATATTCTATATCTTCGTTTTCTCTGTTTTGAGAAGATGTAAACCAGCGTTGCTCATAGAACTCGCCATAGTTTGGCAGGTAAGTTTTTGAAACAAAGCCCAATATTTTACCAGATTGTATTATTGCAGCGGCATTATATAGTTTTGAAGACACATATAGAGGCAAACCTATTATGGAAATAATGTCTGACGACTTTGTTTCCTCCAAAAGAAACGCCACAGCTTTTTCTGTTTCGTTCAACAACGAAGACTGATTGAACAAGTCCTGACAGGTATATCCTGTTACCGACAATTCAGGGAAAACAATAGCCTCAACATTCTTTTCTGCAGCTTCTTTTATTTTAAGCAGTATTTCTGATATGTTATAGTTTATGTCAGCAACCTTAACAGATGGTATTGCTGAGGCAACACGCGAAAATCCATATTTCATATTCCATCCTCCATTGTTTTAGTGAATAGTTACTTGAGTCGCTCCATATCCATATTCCTGGAACGAAGCATCCTGATAAGAATATTTCTTGTATCGATAATTCAATTCATGTATTATAGCTTGCCTTAATACACCTTCGCCCTTACCGTGAATAAAGACTATTTTCTTACCTTTTATATTCTTGTTTTCTTCTAACGTCTTTCGGAATAAATCCAACTGATAATTCAGTATATCACTATTGCTCATACCTGCTGTAGTTTCAAGAATTTCATTGGCATGAAGATCTATCACCAACAAATCCTCCTTATGTTTTGGTCTGAAAGGGTTTCCATGCTTTCCCTTGTTTTCATAGCGTCGAACATAATTATCATCAGCTTCTATGCTGACATTATTATATATTTTATCTTTAATTTGTTTCGCATCAACAACCAATGGATTGCTTACCTTGTCGTTTTCAATCACAGTGTAAACCATTGCAGGTGTTTCGAAGAAGTCATTTTCTTTAAATGTATGCAGTTTGTAAAACTTTACAGTGTCAATACGGAACTGTGCCTCACATGTTGGTTTCAGAGCAAATGACTTTTCTTTTTTATATGCCATAATCTGAACACAGACACGACCGTAATCATTAAGTTCCTCTTTTCCAAACTCCTCTATATATAATTTTGTATTTGGCTCCACCTCACCTGTTGAGCGCAAGTGCCAGTTGTTGTTTTCCGCAGTTAGATAATTGTATCTTATATAATAATTGCAATCGTTTATAATATATGTTTCAAATCTTGTTTTTGTAACCTCCTTAATGTCAACCGGCACAAAGGCAAAATAAACAGACAGTTTTTCTCCCCCGTCTCTTTCTTCGACTGGATAATTGTAGTTTATATGATTGTCGACTTTTACTGCTTCCTTTTCCTTTGCTACATTTTGTACCTGCTGTGCTGTATTGTTTATTTCGTTTTTCTTGTCATAGTTGTCATTATCAATTACTACAACTTCATTTATTGCAAATGGTATTTCAAAACCATCTGCATCTTCAACCATAACAATTTTCTTGTCCTTAAATCCTGTTATGCGTCCCTCTCCTGTTTCACTGAGAAACCTTACTTTATCTCCTATTTTCATAATTCTACATGACATTAAGGTATTAATAATGAACTGTCCCCATAACTTAGAAAACGATAATCGTTGTTCAAGGCATGAGCGTATATAGTTTTCCAATCTCCACGAACAAATGCGCTTACTAACAAAAGCAGCGTACTCTTCGGTTGATGAAAATTTGTAATAAGCATCTTTACATACTTATATTCATATCCAGGTGCTATTATTATCTGGGTGCTGCTATTTAGAACGGAAAGATTATGAAGCAACATATAATCCAGTACATTGTTAAGTGCTTCTAACGGAGTAATTGACGATACAGCTTCATACGGTTCCCACTGAGAGACATGAAGCTGTGATTCATTCAAATCCTTATTGCCATTTAATTTTACACCTATATAATAAAGGCTTTCAAGTGTTCTCACTGATGTTGTTCCGACAGCAACTGCCACTCCATCATGTTCTATTAGGTCTTCTATTACTTTTCTTGGAACAGAAATATATTCTGTATGCATCTCGTGGTCGTCTATTTCCTCAGATTTAACAGGTTTGAATGTTCCTGCTCCGACATGCAAAGTTAGCTCTGACTTACTAATATTCTTTTTCTCAAGTTCAGACAATACGTTCTTTGTGAAGTGTAACCCTGCCGTTGGTGCAGCAACGCTTCCTTGTATTTTTGAATATACTGTTTGATATGTTTGCTTATCGCTTTCCTCTGTCTGCCTGTTTAAATATGGCGGAATAGGCAACTCTCCTACTATCTCTATTATTTCTGATAGGCTCAAACTGTCATTGTCCCAAGTAAATTTAACAACATGACTATTGCCTGTTTCTGCAATTCGTTCTGCCGTCAGAGTGAGTTCTATATTACCTACATTTACTGTTTTTGTAAGTATTCCTGTTTTCCATTTCTTTAAATTACCAATCATACATATCCATTCACACTCCTTGCGCGACTGGAAAATCTGTTCATAGTCATTTGGCTTATATGGTTCCAATAAGAAAATCTCAATCAATGCACCCGTTTCTTTTCGGAAATGCATTCGTGCCTGTATGACTTTCGTATTATTGAATACCATTAAACTGCCTGACGGTATATAGTCTGTTAAATTTCTGAACGTATCGTCTACTATCTTGCCATGATTATATATAAGAATCTTTGACAAATCACGTTCCTTCAACGGATACTTGGCAATTCTATCCTCTGGAAGATTATAGTCGTAATCATCTATCTTTATGTGTCGTGTATCTATCATATTTTCAAGAAGTCATTAACAAATGTATAGTGCTTTAATTATTCCATATAATAAACATATTACTATCAATAATAATACAACATTAATATCAGAAAGAGCATAGCCTGTCTTCGAGTAGTAAGTTGATATGTAATTAGGATTTTGCGATATTTTTACAAAAACAACACGATATAGCAAGTATGTTAAGTATCCTACTACCATTCCAAGTGCCAGACCTACAATAATATCCAATGGATAATGCATTCCCAAATACAAACGTGTATAGCAATTTAGCAAAGACCAAGATATCATAAACACTGTAAACAGCCTATTCCTTACAATCAATAGAGACAGCATTGCTATACTCATAGTATTTGACGCATGTGCAGAATAAAAACTGAAATCAGAACTGCGATAACCATTTGCAATATCAACAATATACTTTATTGACGGGTCTGAACATGGTCTGTATCTATGAACAAGTGGCTTAACTATTCCGTCAGCTAATAGGTCGGATATGAAAATACAAATAGCAAAACACAAAACAGCCCACAATATCTGCAACATTGTTTCATTATTCTTTATAACAAGATAAAGCAAGCCTACATACAAAGGAATCCATGTAAAACCAGACGTATATGTAAGCATCAATCCGTCAAGATATAATGAATCACTGCCATTTAGTGCAAGCAGTAAAGACTGATCTAACGATAATAAATAGTCAAAACTCATATTATTTCTGCCTTTTTATCTTCTATCCATCCTGTACGTCCATCTAAGGTTTCTATCTCATACCAACCTTTCAGCGATTTGTCGAGTATTTTCAAGAAAGCCCCCTCTTTAATTTTATATAATTCGCGTCCACTGTCAGAAGGAGTATTCCTTACTACTGTCATTGTTGACGTAAGAACTGCTGTGTTTCTAAATTTATTTCTAATTACATGTTGAACTGAAAATACTATGCTCATTATAAAAAACAAAGCAAATACCATCAAACTGCAAAATGATATTTTTCTAATAGAAATATTTTCGCAGAATCTCAATATAAGCATTAGGGTCAATATAACCAATAGTGTTATGACTGTTACTACTGCCCATTCGTTTGCTGAATAAGTGTTCAATATGTTTTTGTACCACGTTACGAAAAACATTTCCGCCTTTGGGTCAATATCGTCGCTTGTCTTACTGTTAACAAAATCAATGTTTGCTTTTATATCATCATCATTCGGCGACAGAACTAATGCCCTGTTATAATAAACCAATGCCTTCGAGAGTTCACCTAATCGATAGTAGGCATTGCCTAAATTATAATAAGTAACTGCATCTTCGTTGGTATTCAATATTTCCTCATATCTTTCTACCGCCTCCTTATAATTGCCTCTGTCATAAGCAACATCACCTATATTTGTGCTTTTTGCATTTGATGTAAACGATATACACAACAGCAGCAAAATAATGGTAACAACTGTTTTGCTGTTCTTTGCATCTTTTTCCTTTAGTGTGTCTTCAATATTTATGATTGCACCCATTGCATTACTGTATGTCTTGTTCATATTCGAATTTGATTCGTTTGGAGCATACCTCTCCTTCTCACACTCGTCAATAGCATTGATAAATGAATCTATTGTTAAGTCATCAATAGACTTCTCCCTTAATAGAGTAATTATCTTATCACGCGAAAGCATTTCGTTTGGAACATTCATCTTGTCGGAGAAGTATCCCCACATCGTATGCAACAACTCTTCATAGAAAAGAGACTTTTCTCCCCTCTCCATCAACTCCTTTGCTTTCTTTAGTCTTCTTGTCGCAACCTTGTTCGCTTTCTTTCCTCTTGTTCCTGCTATGTCTTTGCGTTCTTCCACGCGACTCTTCAAAATATTAGCAATTATGAAGAACAATATCAACGGTAACAGTATGCCTGCCCAATACCATACTTTATTATAGAATAAAGTGTTGCCCATTGTGTTTTCTGCACCACGCTTTATATCTCTTATGTCCTGTTCTTTTACCGTTCCCTCTATATTCGTATTATTATTGTCTCCTTTGCCTACATTTATCTTTATCGATTGCGTCTTGATTGTCTTATAATGTTTAGACAACGTATCAAAATACACTAAAGATACTTCGGGAATAACGTATGTTCCTTCATTTTGAGGTATTGTCAAGTATTCATATATAATACTTCCTTCTACCCCCTTTGACGTAAGTCTTGTTTTGTCTTTGATTTTTGCATTATAGTGTTCGAAATCCTTAGGAAACTCAACAGTTGGTTCTTTCATCAACTTTAAATTACCTATTCCGTTTACTTCCACTTTCAACGTAAGCGCTTCGCCTGTCTTAGCTGTTTTCTTGTCAAAATATGATTTAATGTTAAACAGTCCTACTCCTCCAGAGAAATTATTAGGTTTTTCAGGCAGAGCCTCTACCTTAATCTTAACGCTTGGTGCTTTTATTTCTCTCTTTGTTTCTACATAACTTGAGCCTCCATTAAAGAATGCTTCGAATGGGTCTATATTCTTTTTCTCATGAACAACAATTCCCTTAAATGTGATACTCGGTATTTCTAGGACACCGGTCATTTGTGGATATACAATATACTGGCTCCATGTAACACATCTGTAAGTCTTTCCGTTTATAGTCTCCGTATAGAATGTTTTCTGCTGTGGCAATGGGACTTCCTGTGAATGAAATCCGTCCAGCTGTGGCATCTTTCCTTCCAATTGAGTCAAGTCTACCAATGTATATACTTTATAAGTAAGAACGACAGGTTCCTGCTCATGCACATGATACTTGCTTGCTGTTACCCTTATAAACAAATCATTTCCAGTTGATGTAACTTTTCTTTCATGCTGACGTGTCGATGAGTTGTCGTCATCAAAAACATTATTTCCTTTTTTATTGCCTACAACATTTACCTTTATTGCCTTTGAGGCTATAGTCTTTCCATTCATTGTGATATGGGCTGGAGGAATTACAAACGTTCCATTCCTTTTACCTATCAGCATATATGTATACGTCGTAGACGATGAGCTGCTGGTATGTCCGTTGACCATGCTGTAGCTTTGTTGCTCCGATATGCTGGGACCATATACGACATCCAATTCTTCAGGCATGTTTCCCAACTTTATATTTGCATTTAAGTTAACGGAGTTTATAGTATATTCCAATCTAAATGTTTCTCCCGACGACACAGTTTGCGGAACATGCACAGAGATTTTCTGCGCATGAATGCCAATAAATGCCATCAATAAACATATTATATATAGATATTTCCTTACCATACTTACTTGCTTTTATTACCAGTTTTTCTTCAGACTGCGCTTAGAAGGATTCTGCAATGCTTTCTGCAAACGTTTCTGCGTTTCTTCCTCCTCTCGTTGAGCCGCCCTGAGCAACTGTTGCGCATTGTCTTTGCTCATCTGCGGTTGCTGCTTGTCTTTTTTATTGTCTTTATTACTATTATTATTGTTTTTATCCTTGTCTTTATTCTTATTCTTGTTTTTATCTTTATTCTTATCGTTGTTGTTCTGCCGATTGTTTTTATCGTTTTGTTGCTGCTTATTCTTCTGCTGTTTCATGCACTGAATAAGGTTATATCTGCTTTCATTGTCGCCAGGATTATTTCTGAGTGCATCTTTATAGGCACTTATTGCCTTGTCATAATCCTTGTTTGCCTGCGCAATTACCCCCATGTTGTGGTACGAAAGAGAACGGCGTTTTGCGTCTGTTTCGTGCCGTGCAGCCATCTTATAGTAGCTGACTGCTGTATCTTGATTTTGCTTTATGTCCTTGTTTTTCTTTTTGGAATATACACATCCCATGTTATATAATGCCTGCGGATTAGTGTTATTCTTAGCAAGAGCTTTTCTGTAAGCTATCTCTGCATTTATATAATCTCCTTTCCTATATGCTTTGTTTCCTTTCCTTACATAGTCCCTGTCGGTCTGTGCCATTGCGAAGGTACTTAAACCAAGCAGGAAAACTACAACAATTACTCTTTTTGTAAACATATTTATCACACTTCTACGGTTGTTTGCCCTGTTAAGTATCAGTGTATCTATTATTAGCAGCAATAGTGCTATTATTGTAAATGCCTGAAATTGCTCATTATAGTCATCAAAAACGTATGACTGCGCTTCTCCTTTCTGCATCTTGCCTATTTCCTGTTCCAACAGCTTCTGAGCATTTGTTGTATTGTCTACATATATGAATTTTCCATGACCTGCTTCTGCTATTTCCTTACACATATCAATATTAAGGCGCGTAATGACAGTTTCCCCACTCTCATTTTTCATATAGTTTCCGTCTTCTGTCTCTATTGGTGCACCCTGTTGCGTACCAACACCAAGAACAAATAGTTTCACTCCTTTTCTGTATGCTTCGTTTACCGCCTCTTTTACGTTGCCTTCATGGTCTTCGCCGTCTGTTATAAGAATGATTGCCTTTCCTGTTTCGTTTTGTGTAAACGACTGCATTGCCAGACTTACGGCAGAGGCTATGTCTGTTCCTTGTGATGATATCATTGACGGATTGATTGACTCTGTAAACATCCTTGCTGATACAAAGTCGGATGTTATCGGCAACTGAACGAAAGCATCACCAGCATAGACTATGAGTCCGAGCTTATCATTGACAAGATTGTCGGCAATATGCTCTACCAATAGTTTGCTTTTCTCCAGTCTTGACGGTGCAACATCCTCTGCAAGCATAGAGTTGCTTATATCCATTGCAATAATGGCTTCTATACCTACTCTCTCTACTTTTTTCGATTTTATGCCGAACTGAGGTCGCGACATGACAAGAATCATGGCAGCCAGTGTCAGCAACATCAGCATGAACTTTATCGTTGTCCTATATTTTGAAGCCCCATTAGTCATCTGCCTGATAAGCGTTTCGTCTCCCAGTCGTTTCATATTGTCAGAATGACGTTTGGAAGCCATCAGCCTTGCGATTATCAATATTGGCAGCAATACTAACAACCAGAGGCATTGGGGATTTTCAAATCTAAACATAATTATATTTCATTCATTATGGTTCACGTTTCAATACTGTTGTTCTGAGTATCAACTCCAACATCAACATGCAGAAGGCAACTATTGCAAAAGGAAGATAAGCATCGTAGAACTTTCTGTATTTCTTTGCTTCAAGTTTTGTTTTCTCCAGTTTGTCTATATCTTTATATATCTGTTTCAGTTCTTTCGTATTCGTAGCCCTGTAATAGTGTCCGTCTGTTGTTTCTGCTATTTTCTTCAGCGTTTCCTCGTCTATCTCCACCGGCACTTTCACATCCTGGACAATTCCGCCAACAGTCATTGGATAGTAAGCTATATCATTTGTTCCGACGCCAATGGTGTAAACTCTTATACCAAGACTTTTTGCTATGTCGGCTGCCGTTATCGGCGATATGTCGCCCCTATTGTTGCTGCCGTCCGTCAATAATATCACTATCTTGCTCTTAGTCTTGCTTTTCTCCAGACGTCCGACTGCATTTGCCAGTCCCATGCCGACAGCCGTTCCGTCTTCTATCAGTCCGCGAGCGGCTATATCTGTCCTTACGTTCTGCAGCATGTTGATAAGTGTCTGGTGGTCTGTGGTCATAGGGCACTGTGTGAATGACTCTCCTGCAAATATCGTCAGTCCTATGTTGTCGTCAGGACGACCGGAAATAAATTCTGTTGCCACATTCTTGGCTGCCTCTATTCTGTTTGGAGACAAGTCCTTAGCCAGCATACTTGTAGATACATCCATTGCCAGCATGATGTCTATTCCTTCTGTTGTCCGCTTGCCCCATGTGTTATGCGACTGCGGACGCGCAAGAATGCATACCATAGCTACAAATGCTATCACTCGCAGCAGGTCTGGTAACCAAACAAGTCGTTGCCTGATGGTTTTTGGCAACTTGTTGTAAGTAGAGGTATTGCTGAAGCGCAACGAAGGCATTGTGTGCCTACCTTTCTTCACATACCATACGATGTAGGGTATGAGCAGAAGCAGCAACAAAAAATATCCTTTATCTATAAACTCCATAGTTAACTCTTTCTTCTAAACTCAACAGTTTTACTCTATTAAAGAGAATACGCGCCAAATTATGAATATAATAATGGCTGTCATTATCATTGCAAGCACGACAAGAACAAAAGTTTGTATGTTTCGTCTTGTGTTTTTCCTTATGTCTTCCACTGGCACGGCAACCTCCTTGTCGCTGTATTCTTCGTCCGCCTTTTTTGTTGCGTTTATGAAGTTAACGACACTTTCCATATTGTTTTCGTTCTCAGCAGAGTATGTAGTATGCTTTGCAAACTTCACGAGATCAGCCGTAGCAAATACAGTTCTCAGTTCTTTCAGTTTTGTTTCATCCTGTTCTTTTTCCAAAATGTCGATTATCTCACTGCTTGTCATCTCCATAGCGTTGAAGCCGAAGCGTTCTTGCATATATATACGCAGTATGTCCGTCAGTTGAGTATAATATTTCTTCTGGTCGCCATATTCGTCTTTTCCATATTCTGCCTTTATTTTGCTTATTTCCAGCAAGGCTTTTTCGTGAGGTTTCAGCGTCTTGCTTTTCTTCACGCGTACTATTGGTGAATTGTTTTTACGTTTTCCGTATATATAAACAAATACGAAGCATAGAACGGCCAGCAACAACACGAATGCCAGAAGCCATGCCCATTCTTTCAGCATGAAAGGATTTTTCTGTATGTCTTTTTCCGGATAGAACTCTCCTTCCTTCAGCGAATCCGTTTCAATTGTAAGCACTTTCAGACTCAACGCATTGGTAGTATATTCTTTTCCGTTAATCCTGACGGTCTGCGAAGGTATATTGTATGTCGTATCTGCAAACGATGTTAGGGTGTATATCCTCGAAACGGTCTTCATTCCGTCAGATTCTCCCTTTTCTTTTACATCGCCCAAACTTACAATCTCTACACCTTCTGTTATCTCCTCTCCTGCCTTTAGCGACGGAAACACAACCTGTCCGTCTTCCGGCAGCATGGCGCTTATAGTCATGTGCACCTGTGCGCCTATCTGCATCTGCACTGAATCGAGTTCAGCCTTGACCGTTACCTGTGCCTTGACACTGACTGTTGCCAATAGAAGAAACGTAAGGAATAATATGTTTCTATATATTCTTTTCATTTTCCTATGCTCTCATTTTAAACAGATTCATCAGTTTGCTGACATAGTCTTCGTGAGTTGCTATTGCCACGTTGTCTATCTTGCTTCTGACAAATATATCGTGCAACTCATGTTTCTTGTCTATCCATGCCATAGAATGTGCCGCGCGCACCCTGTGCGACGATGTGTCGATTATCATCTCATTGCCCGTCTCAGCATCGGCTATTGTCAGCAATCCGACGTTAGGTAGTTCTTTTGCCAGTCGGTCGTAAACCTGAATGGCTACGACGTCGTTCTTCCTGTTGCACATCGTCAGCGAATGCTCATAACTGTCAGACGTATAGAAATCGCTTATGAGGAAAACGGTGCAGCTGCGCTTAACAACTCCGTTCAGAAACTCAATGGCATTGTTTATGTTTGTCAGTTTGCTTGTCGGCTTGAGGGTGAGCAGTTCGCGAATGATATACAGTATATGGCGACGTCCTTTCTTAGGCGGAATATATTTTTCTATCTTGTCTGAAAAGAACACTACGCCTATCTTGTCGTTGTTCTGTATGGCGCTGAAAGCAAGCGTGGCTGCTATTTCGGCTACCATGTCGCGCTTTGTCATCTTCGACGTACCGAAATCTGTCGAGCCACTGACGTCGATAAGCAGCATGACGGTCAGTTCGCGTTCTTCCTCAAACACCTTTATATAAGGCTTATTGAAGCGTGCCGTTACGTTCCAGTCTATATCTCTGACATCGTCGCCATACTGATATTCGCGCACTTCGGCAAATGCCATGCCACGACCCTTGAATGCAGAATGGTATTGTCCTGCAAAAAAGTTCTGACTCAGACGGCGTGTCTTTATCTCAATATGTCTTACTCTGCTTATTAGACTTTCCATCGACATTATGGAACCTCTACTTTGTTAACTATCCTGCTTATTATCTCTTCGGTTGCAATAGCGTTAGCCTCTGCCTCATAAGACAGTCCTATTCTGTGGCGCAGCACGTCGTAGACCACTGCCCTCACGTCTTCCGGCACTACATAGGCACGATGTTTAAGAAAAGCGAATGCTCGCGATGCCTTTGCAAGATTGATGCTTGCACGCGGGCTGCCGCCAAATGTTATCATGTCTTTCAGTTCCGGCAAGCCGTAGCGGTCTGGATAACGCGTAGCAAAGACTATATCGGCTATATATTGTTCTATCTTCTCGTCGATGTAAACCTGTCTTACGACCTTGCGTATTTCGGTTACTTCCTCTTCCGATGTTACTGCCTTGACTGTAGGCATGCTGCCTGTCAGGTTTTCGCGGATGATGAGTTTCTCCTCGTCGAGCGTCGGATAGTCTATGACTACTTTAAGCATGAATCGGTCGGTCTGTGCTTCGGGCAACTGATATGTACCCTCCTGCTCTATCGGGTTTTGGGTTGCGAGCACAAGGAACGGGTCTGGCAGACGGAATGTCTCGTCGCCTATGGTTACTTGCCTTTCCTCCATTGCCTCGAGCAGCGCACTCTGCACCTTTGCCGGAGCACGGTTGATTTCGTCGGCAAGAATGAAGTTGGCAAATATAGGACCTTTCTTTATGTTGAATTTCTCATCTCTCTGCGAATAGACCATCGTTCCCACGACATCGGCAGGCAGAAGGTCGGGAGTGAACTGTATTCTCGAGAACTTGCAGTCGACCACCTGCGACAGTGTCTTTATGGCAAGTGTCTTGGCGAGACCGGGCACACCTTCGAGCAGAATGTGACCGTCGCTGAGCAAACCAATAAGCAATGAGTCGACAAGATGCTTCTGACCGACGATTACGGTCTGCATGGCATTTGTTACGTTTGCTACAAATGTATGTTTTTCCTCTATGATGCCGCTTAGTTCGCTTATGTTTATTGTTTCTGACATAACTGTTGTTTTTCT
Source organism: uncultured Prevotella sp. (assembly GCA_900315545.1). GTDB lineage: Bacteria > Bacteroidota > Bacteroidia > Bacteroidales > Bacteroidaceae > Prevotella. The sequence goes on along the minus strand of OMZM01000019.1, from coordinate 13,333 downwards.
GTTATTTACTTAATTCTTATTTCGTGCAAAAGTACAATTATAATAGGTATTTAAAGAAGATTCGGGTCTAAATAATATTAAAAAAGATAACTAAAACAAAAACTCTGCCTGCCGTCTTGTTGCTGTCGAACGAGCCGACGTGTGGGTTTGGTGTTTCCGCTGGCAGTGTCAGTCCATTCTGGACTTATAGTCTTCGCTTCCGTATTCGCGCAGCATGACGAGTCTGTCGTCTGCGGTGAGCATTGCGACTGACGGGTGGCTGATGCCGTTGAACATGTTTGTTTTCACGGTTGTATAGTGTATCATGTCTTCAAAGACTATCGTGTCGCCTACGTTCAATGGCTTGTCAAATTTCCAGTAGCCGAGATAGTCGCCCGACAGGCAACTGCATCCGCCGAGACGGTATGTTTTTCCATCGTCTTCGGTCAGCGACCCGACGTGTTCGGCTCCTCTCACGACTGGGAAATATGGCATCTCCAAGCAGTCGGGCATGTGGCAAGTGAAACTGACATTGAGTATCGCCGTCTTTATTCCGCCATTCTCAACAATGTCTACAACCTTCGATACCAAAACTCCTGTCTGCCAAGCGAATGCACTTCCGGGTTCCATTATCAGTTTAAGATGTGGATAACGGACATGAAAGTCGTTGAGCGTGGCAATCAGAAGGTCAATGTCGTAGTCGCTGCGAGTCATCAGATGACCTCCTCCGAAGTTGATCCACTTTATCTGCCCGAACCATTTTGAGAAGTGTTTCTCTATGTGCACGAGCGTGCGGCTGAATACGTCTGCCCCACTCTCGCAGTGGCAATGGCAATGAAATCCGTCTATGTCAGATGGCAGTTGGTCGGGCAGTTGACTGTCGAGCACGCCGAAGCGAGAGCCTCTGGCACATGGGTTGTAGAGTTCGGTTTCCACTTCCGAGTATTCCGGATTTACGCGTATGCCGAAAGAGATGTCGGGATTGACGCCTCTGGCGCGTTCCGAATAGCATTCGTACTGCGACATCGAGTTGAACGTCAGATGGCTCGAAACTGCCGCCATCTGGTCTATCTCGTAGTCGGTATATGCAGGCGAATACGTGTGAGTATGCCTGAAATACTCGTGCGAGAGCATTGCCTCGCCGAGAGAACTTGCCGTAGACGAGTCTATATAGTCGAGAAAAATGGGAAAAGTCTTCCATAGAGCAAATGCCTTGAACGCCAGAATTATCTCTATATCAGCGCGTTTGGCTACCGACGAGATAAGTTGCAGGTTGCGGCGCAGCAGTCGTTCCTCTACGACGTAGCAAGGTTTCGTCAGCGATGTGTATATATCTTTCATTTATTGCGTTTTGTAATATTATCTGCAAAGATAAACAATTTGAAATGATTTCTATACCTATTTATATTATTATAACTAATTATTTTCAAGATTTAAGTCTTGTTGAGAAGTTGGCAAGACAGCGTTATCATACATTTTTCGTCCTGCTGCATCTTTCAGATGTTAATCATTTTTTGCACATTTACTGTCGCGAGAATGCCAACGAAAGTCGTTTTGAAAATTGCAGGGGCAAAATATGCCCGTTTTTCGCGCATCTCTGTATTCGTCTGACAGTCAGCTTATTATCACAAAATATACGTCTTTCACACAGGAAATACAAGTGTTAAAATTGTCAAAGAGTATGTTTGAGATTGTCAAACAGTGTGTTTGAGGAGGTCAGACATAGTGTTTGAGGGTCTTAAACATTATGCCTAACAAGCCCAAATATGCAAAATAGGAGCCTCAAAGATACTCTTTGACATTTTTAACAATTACATCCGGCTCGGAAATTAACACAAATTTGCACTTTCAGCAGCTGTTGCAATTCTATTTGGAGAGTTTTTGTCTGTCAAAAATTTTCATACTTTTTCGTCTCTGAAGAAAATCCAGACGAGTTTGGCACGGTTTTTGCAGGAGAATACAAAACGGCTACGAGTTGGTAATTTCAAAATAAGGAAAAATAATTATGATTTTATTTTGAAATGTTTGGTCATAATGTTAACTTTGCAAGTGATTTTATGAACAAGCCGAATTCATGTATAACCAATTATAATTCTTAAATCAAAAATGAGCAACAACTCTTTCTTAGTTTTCTCGGGTACGCAGACGAGATATCTTGCAGAAAAAATCTGCGAAAGTTTGAATTGTCCATTAGGAAACCTGCTGACAACACGCTTCTCGGATGGAGAATTTGCAGTTTATTACGAAGAATCTATCAGAGGAAAGGATGTCTTCCTCGTACAGAGCACATTTCCTAACTCTGACAACCTGATGGAGCTTCTTCTGATGATTGACGCAGCCAAGCGTGCTTCTGCAAGGACTATAAACGCTGTAATTCCATATTTCGGATGGGCACGCCAGGACCGCAAGGACAAGCCAAGAGTAAGCATAGGAGCCAAGCTCGTTGCTGATTTACTGATGGTAGCAGGCATCGACCGACTGATAACTATGGACCTGCACGCAGACCAGATACAGGGATTCTTCAATGTTCCGGTAGACCACCTCTACGCTTCGGGAGTTATTCTGCCATACCTGCAGAGCCTCAACCTTGAAGACCTCGTCATTGCCTCGCCAGACATGGGCGGCTCGAAACGCGCCAACACTTACGCAAAATATCTGGGATGTCCGATCGTACTGTGCAACAAGACAAGAGCAAAGGCCAACGTGGTAGACACAATACAGATTATCGGCGACGTAAAAGGCAAGAATGTCGTCATCGTCGACGACATGGTAGACACAGCAGGAACAATCACTAAGGCTGCCGACGTAATGATGGAAGCAGGTGCAAAGAGCGTCAGGGCATGCGCTTCGCACTGCGTCATGAGCGGACCGGCTAACGAAAGAGTAGAAGCATCGGCACTGAAAGAAATAGTTTTCACAAACTCCATTCCTTACAACAACGGATGCAGCAAGGTAAAACAGCTGTCCGTTGCAGAAATGTTTGCTGAAACCATACGCAGAGTTGAAAACAACGAAAGCATAAGCTCACAATATCTTTTATAAGTATAAGGTATATGAAATATGCCACATTATTCGGACTGGCACTATCCTGCATGACATTTGCAGCATGCCAGTCTGACTCTTACTATATAAAAGGTAAAGCGAAAAACATCAAGGACAAGGACACTCTGATATTGTCTTACGACCTGAAACAGGGAACACCTGCCGACACGATAATCGTAAAGGGAAAGGAATTCAGGCTGCATGGACATGCCGACTCTGCAAGAATGGCAATGATCTACCGCGCCAAATACCCTGAGCAGAACGCCGTATTCTTCCTTGAGAACGGCAACATAGACATAGACCTAAGCACAACGCCACTGAAATCAAGGGTAAAGGGAACGACACTGAACAATGAGTGGCAACGGTTTAACGACTCCGTGTTCCACTATGCCATGATGATAAATTCCACTATGGAGAACAGCAGCCGAATGACAGAAGACGGCAAAGAAGTGGCAAGAAAACTTGAGAAAATTATCAGAGAATGTTCGCTTTGCGTAAGACAGTTTGCATACGACAACCTCGACAATAAACTTGGCGATTATATTATTACCTCAATGCCGGAAGATATATTGGACAAAAAGACACGAAAAGAAATAATAAACAAGAAGAAAGAAAAAGAGATGTCTGAATGAAGACATCTCTTTTTTGTATTCTAATCTAACCACTTCACATAGCAGAAATCCTGTCGGTGCGGCAGACGGTCGTCGTTTGGATACATACGCACACATGAATGGAACGTGCCCGCATCATCTATGACAACCTTGCATGTAAACGTATACAGGTTGCCGTCGTTGCTCTCTGCAGAGAACGGAATAACCTGATAAATCCTTTCTTCGCCGTTTTCGTCAGCATGCAACGTAACAAACTCCAGCCCGATGGCGTTATCAAGTCCCTGAGCATCAATGACGTACCTCAATACATATTCCTTTCCGGTTTCTATTCCACTGTCGGTAATATCTGTCGTCTTGCTCACTACATGTATTGAGTCCCATCGCTCAGCAACAGTTTCCTTCCATGCTGCAATGTCCTTAGCCAACTGACAGCCGTTGGCAGAGAGCATTTTGAAACGCTTTGCCTCCTTGTTGTAGAACTTAGAGAAGTAGTCGTCCAACTGGCGTTTCATGGTATAGTGTGGCGCAATGGTAGCAATACTGTTCTTGATTACCTTTATCCAGTCCTCACTATAGCCCTGATTGTTCTTATTATAATAAAGAGGTATAATCTCGTTTTCCAACAAACCGTATATCGTTGCAGCATCGAGCTGGTCCTGATATGCCTGATTGTCGTATGTGCGCTTCTCTGTCAGAGCCCATCCTGCACCCTCGCGGTAGCCTTCGAGCCACCATCCGTCGAGAACGGAAAGGTTGACAACACCGTTCATCTCAGCTTTTTCGCCCGATGTTCCCGATGCCTCAAGCGGACGCGTCGGTGTATTCATCCAGATATCTACGCCCGAAACCAAGCGTCGCGCAAGCTGGAAATCGTAGTCTTCGAGGAATATTATCTTTCCCAAGAATTCCGGCTGCTGGCTTATCTCAAATATACGCTTGATAAGTCCCTGCCCTGCTCCATCAGCTGGATGTGCCTTTCCCGAGAAGATAAACTGCACTGGATGGTCTGGATTGTTGACTATCCTTGAAAGTCTTTCAAGATCTGTAAACAGCAGATGTGCACGCTTGTATGTCGCAAAACGACGGCAGAATCCTATCATCAGCGCATCCGGATTTATCTTTTCGAGGAGTGAAACCACGCGTGAAGGGTCGCCCTGATTCTTGAGCCATGTCTCGCGGAACTTGTCTCTTATGTATTTCACGAGTTTTTTCTTCAACGCCATGCGTGTTTCCCATATCTCGTTGTCTGGCACCTGGTATATGGCATGCCAAATCTTTTCGTTGCTCTGGTCGCCAATGAATGTTGAATCGAAATATTTAGCATACAGCTTGCGCCATTCCGTTGCTGCCCACGATGGGAAATGTACGCCATTGGTAACGTAGCCCACATGATTTTCTTCTGGATAATATCCCTTCCAAATAGGTGCAAACATCTTTTGACTTACCCAACCATGCAGTTTGCTAACTCCGTTTACCTCCTGACATGTATTGCATGCGAATGTAGACATGCTGAAACGCTCTGTATGGTCGTCCGGATTATGACGTCCCATGCCGATAAACTCATCCCATGTGATACCAAGCAAGGCAGGATAGCCACCCATATACTTGCCAAACAGTGTTTCATCAAAATAGTCGTGTCCTGCCGGAACAGGCGTGTGGCACGTGTAGAGACTTGATGCTCTGACGAGTTCCAGCGACTGATTGAATGTCAGTCCCTGCTTTATGTAGTCGCACAGACGCTGCAAGTTGCACAGCGCAGCATGTCCTTCGTTGCAATGATATATGTCTTTCTCAATGCCAAGTTTCTTCAGCATAAGCATACCGCCAATACCAAGAAGAATCTCCTGCTTGAGTCTGTTTTCCCAGTCGCCACCATACAGTGTGTGTGTTATCGGTCTGTCATATTCCGAGTTCATATCGTTGTCTGTATCAAGCAGATACAACGAAATACGTCCTACGTTCACTCTCCACACATAAGCATGTACGTTATAGTTCATATATGGTATGTCAACAACCATAGGAGTGCCGTCGCAGTCAAGCTGGCGGACAACAGGCAGTGAGTTAAAGTTCTGCGCTTCATAGTTTGCAATCTGCTCTCCGTCCATGTTCAACGACTGACGGAAATAGCCGAAACGATAGAGAAAGCCAACAGCACACATGTCAACATTGCTGTCGGATGCCTCTTTCAAATAGTCGCCGGCAAGCATGCCGAGACCACCGGAATATATTTTCAATACTTGGTTAAGTCCATACTCCATGCTGAAGTATGCTACTGAAGGTCGAGTAGTGTCCGGCGTAACGTTCATGTAGTCGTAGAACATATTGCATACGTTCCTGACCTTTGACATTATAATGTCGTCCTTGACTATTGTTTCCTTACGTTCATAACTGAGTCTTTCCAACAATAAGACCGGATTATGGTTTACTTCTTCATACAGTTGTTCGTCAAGACTTTTCCACATGTCGCGTGCCTCATAATTCCATGCCCACCACATATTGTGCGAAAGTTCGTCGAGACATCTCAATTCTGGGGGCAAAGTCGATTTTACCGTCAGTTCTTTCCACTGCGGCTCGTTAACATTGTCTGCTTTAATTTTCATTACTAATTTCTCTTAACTGTTTTTTCTTCTTTCAAATGCTTTTTTGAATGCTATGTCATAAGCCTCTATATAATTATCAAAAAAGTTCGTCCATAACGCTTTCAGCGACAGGCGACGTGCATGTTCGTGAGCACGCTTTGTTGTATCGCCGTCGTTTGATACATAATTCAGTATCGCATCTGTTATTTTTCCAACAACCTCGTCTTCGTTGTGGTCGTTGCGTTCCACTACAAGTACGCCGCGATTAAGCGATGTTTCCTTTCCCTTAAACTCCTGAAGAACCCACTGACCAAAACCGGCAAGCGATGTCGTTATACATGGTATATGAAATGCTATTGACTCCAACGGTGTATATCCCCATGGCTCATAATACGACGGATAGATACAAAGGTCGTTGGCTATCAGCGTATCATAGTACGACATATTTACTATTCCATCCTTACCGTCAAGATAGACTGGCACCATAAGGATTGTAACATCGCACGACTTATCTGTATTGTCAAATGATTTTAACTGCTGCGCTATGGTATCATGTTCCATGTCGTGCAGTTCATGGGTTGTAAAACTGTTTGGCAGTGGCGTGTCATACTTCGTCTTAACCGATAAGCGCTCTGTTAAATCCTCCCTTGCACCGCTCGTCCAACATGGCACACACACCAGAGCCAATATGCTGCGTTTTTTGTTCTCGTAGTTTTTCAGGTTCTTTACGGCACGAATGAATATGTCTATACCTTTATTGCGGAACTCATTGCGACCACTTATCGAAATAATGGTTGTCGTTTCAGAGAAGCGCTTGCCTGTAAGGGCATTGGCTATTTTGAAAAGTTTCCTGCGACTCTCATACCTGCGGCGGGTATAACCTGTTCCGTAGGGTACAAAATCATCATTGAAACCGTTTGGAGTAACTATGTCGGGTGCTTTCTCAAGCAATTGTTCACATTCACGTGCAGTGATAGAACTCACGGTCGTGAAGCAGTCAACATTGTGAGCAGTCTGCTTCTCAATGGAATGCTTACTCTGCATGTTCAGCTCAAATGCCATCTGGTCGCCGTTATATCCTGTGAAATAATCGTACAAAGGCTTGCCGTTGCCGGCTATGCTGCGCCCGATACTCGTGGCATGAGTTGTAAACACAGTTGCCACATGTGGGAGGAATTTGCGTACATACAAGAGTCCGAGACCTGACATCCATTCGTTACCATGAAAAACTATGTTGTCATTCATGTTGGCAACATGAGAACAGAAGCTCTCTACCACCTTTGCCGAAGCATATGAGAACATCGACGCCTCATCGTAGTCGCCATAGGAATGCAGGCTGTCGACACTGAAATCGCTCCACAGTTTTGAGTATATATAGTTCTTGTTGCTGTAATATTGTTCATATTCCACCAATACAGCTATTGGGTTTCCAGGTATGAGCCATCTGCCTACACGGATGTGCAAGCCTTCTTCGGCTGCTGCTACCTGCCAGTTAGGGAATATTCGATAGTCTGGCTCAAAAATGTCTGACGGTACTTTATCGCCAAAATCAGGACCTATGAATATTACCTTGTCATGCTTAAACAACTGCATCATTCTCGCACGACTGGACAGTACGGTATATATGCCACCTACTTTATTGCAAACTTCCCAACTCGATTCTATAATATAATTGGGTAAAAATGATTTATCCATATAAAAATTAGTATTACTTTAAACACCTATAGAAATGAAAGGAATTGTAATAACGAATGCAAATGTAAATAAAAAAAAGAATATTTTTGCATTTATAATGTATATTTTTAGTTAAAAACTAAACGAATTTGATTTATATTTACTACTTTTGCTTTTACTAAAATTTATAACATGAGAAAGATTATACTTATTTTTGTAATTACTCTTGCTTTTGTTTCTGAACTGAAAGCACAGGAGAACAACGTCTTTAAGGCTAAACTGACAAGCAGCGAGGAAGGTGTTGGAATGGTTATAAACTTCTACGACAAGGATGTCGTTGTCGAAGGACAGGAATTGCTTGGCTGCGTCGCTGGATATATTTTCGCCGATTACGACTACAGGAAATGGATTATTGTAGATGCTGACATTACAGACGAAAGCACTGCCGAACTGACTGTCGTCAACGATTACGGCAGCGAAGACCTTACGGCATTGCTGAAGGTTGACAGCGAAGGAAAATATACGCTGAAACAGTTAAAGGGAAGCGCGATAAAGTTTTCAAAGGAAAAGAAGTGGCTGAAGATACCCAAGAACTTGATTTTCACAGGTAAAGAGATGCTGGAATACTGAAATAATTGTCAACATATAGCAAAAAGCAATACAACGACAAGATGCGTTGTATTGCTTTTTCTTATTCTGTCAGCACTTGATTTCAGAACAGTTTGTTTGGGTAAACTCCTTCCTCAACCAGTTTCTTTATTCGTGCAACAGTTTCCGGACGGTCCTCCGGATAAGTAACGCCAAACCACTTGCTCGTTGTGTCGAGTACACTTACCGATGCAGTACCGTCTGTTATGAGTTTGTTCACCATCAGCGGAATGAAGTATTCCGACTTCAGGTTTGTCATGTTCTTTTCGTCCGACAGAAATTCGCGGAAATAATTCTCGCTATAGCGGAAATAGTCGGGAGTGAAACCCCACATGTTCATTGATACTGGCGTATTGTCATCTATCACGACCCACTCGTCGTTTTCATCCTTATAGCTTACCTTGCCGTCTACGCGGGCTATCTTGGTACGCTCAACGACTGTTGTCAGATGTCCTTCGGCATTGGTTGTACATACTCCGCGCGATACGGTGCCGTTTTCCGACAGCGTGTTTCCTACGCGGAAACCAACCATGGCATAGCTGTTTTCGTTGCCGTCTGCAAGTCCAGACAGGAAACGTCCCATTACGTTGAAGGCATCACGACCGTAGAAGTCATCGCAGTTGATTGCAAGGAATGGCTCATTTATGACATCCTTAGCCATCAGCACAGCATGGTTTGTGCCCCATGGCTTCTCGCGTCCTTCGGGACAGGTGAAGCCCTCAGGTAGTGCATCTATACTCTGGAAAACAAGCTCGGTTGGTATGTGCCCTTCATATTTGCTCAGCACTTTATCGCGAAATTCTTGTTCGAAATCCTTGCGGATAACAAATACTATCTTTCCAAAACCCGACTGGATGGCGTCGTATATGGAATAGTCCATTATCGTCTCTCCATTTGGTCCAACACCGTCAAGCTGTTTCAGTCCGCCGTAACGACTACCCATTCCGGCTGCCAATAATAATAATGTTGGTTTCATATTTACTGATAACTTGTTTATTTGTTTTTGTTTTATGCTGCAAAAGTAATCATAATGCCATAAACTGCCAAAGAAAAATCGAAGTGATGAACAAAATTAGGCTAAATTCAAAAATATAACCGCAAATATTTGCACAATTAAAAAGAAAGTAATACCTTTGCAGCCACAAAACAAATAACATCGCGGAGTGGAGCAGTTGGTAGCTCGCCAGGCTCATAACCTGGAGGTCGCATGTTCGAGTCCTGCCTCCGCAACTATAAAGCCAGTCTTTCGAGACTGGCTTTCTTCATTTTCGGAGGTTGCCTCTCCATGCAACACTCCGGTCGCAGTTACCTCGCGTCCATGTGTCGCCACCGGCAATGCCGACGTCGCGACGACGCTCGATGAAGAACGAGTCCTGCCTCCGCAACTATAAAGCCAGTCATTACGACTGGCTTTCTTCATTTTCGGAGGTTGCCTCTCCATTCTGTAATCTACGGTTTTATCAGATGAATATCGGTGCAGGAATACAAAAGCGAGGGGAGAAACAGAGATAAGTTTCTCCCCTCGCTGTAGCGGAAGGTGAGGGATTCAAACCCCCGATACCCGAAAAGGGTATACCGGATTTCGAGTCCAGCGCGATCGATCACTCTGCCAACCTTCCCGAAATGCGGATGCAAAAGTATAAATTATTTCTATTACTGCAAAAGCCTTGCCGAAAAAATTTCTCCCACTTAACAGAGATTAACGTGTGCGGCGTCCGCCGATATGCCCCTCACCTATCAGCAAATCGCTGCGACCGCCAGGCTCACGATAGTAGACAAGTGCCGTATAGCTGTTTTCGGTCTGGAAGAAATTGCCCTCACTTGGTACGAGTCCCACAGTGCCGTCTGCCGAATGTAGAAGATAGTTATACGAGTAGTAGCCTTGTTTCAGCAGTATGCTGGCACGATAGCAACGGCTCTCATGGTCGTATGCCATCTTGTTTTCGGGCATGAAGCGGTTGTTTGTCCATACACCGTTCACATACACGTCGCCGTTGTATCTGTAGGGCACGTGCAGTTCAAAGTTCACAAACACATAATCCGATGTCCTGTCGTTCTCATAGTTGTCGCTGTTGCGGATATAGAAGCATCCGTTGGCATCCTCGTCGTAGATATAGTTCGATACCGGCATGTCTGGGAAGACATACACCTGATAGCTCTCCCCGTCCCAGTCTATACGGTCGACGCCCATCGTCGGATGCGTAGGGTCGAGAACTTCAAACTTATGATACTCATTGCCGCCGTCGAAGATATAGTCGCGACAGTGTTCCCAACGCAGCCCGTTGTTCATCACATACTGCGGTTTGGCGTTTATGCGTGCATCGTTCCATTGCTGGTTCTGCACGACTACGGTCTTTATCTGTGCCGACGGATTGACTACGTTCACGTTGCCGTAGTTCAGCTGCATGACCACTTGCTGATGCCGGTTGTTTACGTCTATGTCGGTATTCGTCGTAACGTCAAGCTGCACGCCCATCTGTCGGTCTACCACCATGAAGCAGGCAGTGGCTACGGGGCGCGCGTCGTCGTTGTCGTCATATATTGTTACGCGGTAGTTGCCGCTCATCTTCAGCCGGCACTGTCGGTTGGGAATGCTGAACGAATAGTGAGTGTAGAGCACGGTAGTGTTTATCGACTCTTCTATGTCTTCTATAAGGTTGCCCGTAGCAAAGCCGTCTATGAAATCACTCTGAAACAGTTGGTCTGACACAGTCCAGTCCGACTCACAGTGCTCTATCTTGTAGGCAAAGCGGCGGTAGGTATGCGACAGGTCGTCGAAGCCTATGTTGATATGCTGGTGCGAGCGCAGCTCTATCATGGGCAGGGAGAGCCAGTTGTCGTCGGCTACCACCTGCAGGCTGGCTATGCTTTCGTCAAGCACCTCATGCCGTTGACACATGCCGTTGGCACACAGCAGCAGAAACAGAAACAATGTTATCTTTCTCATAAAATAATTATTCATCTGACAAAGATACGCATTATTTCCGATATTATGCAAATAAAAACAAAACAAAAAAATCTTCTTGTTACAATATAAATAAAAAACTTTTACTACCTTTGTGCCGTAAACATAAAGCGATACACCCATGACACTCATCATCATTGCAATACTGTTTTTGGCTTATATTCTCATTGCCACGGAACGAATCACAAACGTCAACAAGGCTGCCGTAGCCATATTTGCAGGCACGGTGGGATGGGTGCTTTACATCTGCTGGGGTACCGACTATGTCATGAGCCAGCATCAGGGCGAATACGTCGACTGGCTCAACGGAGCAATAGCCACAAGCACGGCTGTGAAGCAATATATAGCAGAAAACATTTTCCTCAGATATGTAGGACGCTCGTCTGAAATTCTGCTGTTCCTACTGTCTACAATGACGATTGTGGAAATACTGAACAACAACGGATGTTTCGACTATTTCTCCATCTGGACACGCACGCGCAACAGCAAGAAGTTCCTCTGGCTTACTGCCATCATTACGCTGCTGCTGTCGGCTAACCTCGACAGTCTCACGACAACCATCATGATGCTTGTCATAATGATAAAGAATGTCAGGCAGCACAGGCAACGGCTCGTCTACGGAGCTGCCATCGTACTGTCTGCCAACTACGGAGGAGCAATGACGGTCATCGGAGACCCGACAGGGCTCGTGCTATGGAACATGGAGGCTGTTACGGCTTCAGGACTGTTCCTGGCTTTAGTTCTGCCATGTCTGGCGGCATGGGCGACTACCATGCTGCTGCTGTCGGGAATGCTGCCGGAGCGCATCGACCTCTACGAAAGGGAAATAATCTATCGCGGAGACGATACAAACCTCAACAACATACAGCGCATCATTATGCTCATAGTCGGAATAGGAGGACTATGGTTCATACCTACCTTCCACAACATAACCAAGCTGAGCCCGTTCCTCGGCGCACTCTGCGTACTGTCAGTGCTGTGGATTGTCAACGAGATATTCAACCGCAAGCTCATGAACGTAGACAAGATGATACAGCGGCGCATGCCGAGAGTATTGCAGTACGGAGTCATACAGATGATGCTCTTCGTCATGGGCATAATGCTCGCACTCGGAGTAGTAAAAGAGACAGGAGTAGTAACATGGCTCTCCGTAAGGCTTACCGACTATGTCGACAGCGCTTGGGTAATGGGAACGGCAGCAGCCCTCATGAGCACCGTCGTCGACAATTTCGCCACAGCCATAACATTCTTCTCTTTCAACGACGTCTGCACATCGGCAGAAGCACAGCAATATATTAATAATATGTACGCGCAAGACGGAACATACTGGATTGTCATAGCCTATGCCGTTGCAGTAGGAGGAAACATCTTCGGACTCGGCTCCATGAGTGGGCTCGCATACCTCAAGATGGAACGCGTAACATTCTCATGGTATCTGCGCAACATAACATGGAGAGTCCTCGCAGGAGCAGCCGCAGGAGCAGCCATACTGTCGCTGACGGTATAACAGCAACGACAACGAAAACCATAACCATAACCATAACCATTATCTTAACACAGCTCTCCTTAAGCACTTAGGATTTCCCAAAACACCTAAGTTTTCCATACTCACTATATAATCTAGTCCATCTAAACCATCTAGATTATCTATACCCTCTAATTTCCTATATTTCCTCCCATAAAATCTCCACCCTGCAAAAACCGTGCCAAACTGTTCGCGCTTTCTCCCTATCCCTCCGATTTTATGAAAACTTTTGACAGACAAAAACTCTCCAAATAGAAATTTTACAGCCCCTGAAATAGCAAAAATCTGTTAATTTCCAGACCAAACACAA
>OMZM01000021.1 GCA_900315545.1 uncultured Prevotella sp. | reverse complement strand
ATCTTAGAAAAAACTGTGCCATATAATTATTCGTTTAACTGGGTGCAAAGGTACAATAATTCTTCGAAAGTTGCACCCAATTTGCACCCAATTTTTGTTATTTAACGAATTTTATACATCCTATTACCTTTCAATCCTTTTATGTAACTTATTGGTATTTAGTTTCTTATAATTTCTAATAATTTCTGTTGGTTTCATACATTCAGGTTCAAGCCCATCCTGAAGCGCAAATAAAAAAATCCCGTAAGCCAAAGACTTACGGGATTTTTATTATTTATAATGTAGCGATGATTTAAATTCAACCTGCTAAGTTAACTTTTGCAGATTTCCCATTACATAGAGTTTACTTAACCTTTATGGCTACAGCTTTTAACTGTTGCCAGCCGGCACGGTCGGTAAGGCGAATCATGAAGTGGTAGTCGCCCGTTTCGGCATCGGCAGGTATCTGAATGTCAACTCGCGCCTTATAGGTTTGCAGACCTGCCGGAATCGTGTAGTTCTGGTTGAACACCCATGCCTTGGGTCCAGCCTCTCTCTTTGGTTCAAACTCACAATCTACGGCGGAACCTGAATGTGTGTGATGGTCGAAGTTGTTGTGTACCTCAATGTTATAGTTGCCCAGTTCCACATCGTCAGTGAAGACATACTGGAAGGGGATTACGTCGCCGGGATGGTACTGCTGGCACTCAACGGGATTGGCTATAATACCTTGTTCAGAGATGACGGGTTGCGACATATCACGTGATTCGTTGTCATCTGAACTGCTGCACGCACATAGTTCGCACAGCAGTGAAAGCAATAAAATTTTTTTCTTCATGTTTAAATAATTATTTGTCATGGTCATGTCCTTCGTTTTCATCCTTTATTTCAGTAATAGCCTTCTGAGCAGTTGTTGAACAGCCATTGGCATCGATGACAGTAAGTTTCAGCAAGTCATCCACCACAACTTTCTTGCCGGCAATGTCTACATGCATGTGGAAGCCATCGACGTTGAGCACACCGATATACTTACTATTTGTAACGGGTTGGGCTACCTTGATGGTTTTGCCAGTAGCATCGCATACATTGATCAGTATGGATGCCGTGCGTCCCTGAGCTACTATGTCAGCCTCTACGCAAAGTTCATCACCTTCTATGTTAGCATCTTCCAACTTAATAATTGGCGCAGGCGTATCTTCATCGTCGTTGCCACAAGAAGTGAAACTAACAGTCATTACACTCACGAGAGCCAATAGAAGGCTCATGTATTTCAGATTTTTCATTGTCTTATAATTATATTTGTTTGTTAATATTTGGATGTTAGAACTCCAGTTCCGCCTTCACTGCGACGTTTCGCCCGGGTTCAGGCACGTCAATGAGGCGGTAATAACTGGTGTGATCGTAGTAGCGGCGGTCAAGCAGATTGTCTGCATGTATCACCACGCTAAACGTCGTGCTACCTTTCAGACGGAAGTTTTTTCCTGCAGAAAGGTTCAGCGTCCAATAGCCGTCAGTAGGCTTCTCTGGTGGTACAATCTCATCTTGTCTGCCAACAACATGTGCATTCAGCCCCACGAATCCTTCGCCATACCAGTCGAAGATGTACTTCATACCAGCATCTACCGTCCACGGCGTGGAGAACGGCAGGGCGTATCCCTTCTTCTCGCCAGACTTCTGGCGGGCATAGAGGTATTCACCCTGTACATGGGCATGCCAATGCTGCGTGATGCGACATGTGGCTTGAGCCTCCACACCATAGCGCAGTACGCGTGTCTGGGTGTAGTTGTAGAGCTGCAAACCTTCTACATACTGCGCCGTGGGGCTCAGGTAGATGTAGTTTGGGAAATAATTCAAGTAGGGTTCCACTTCTATCTCCCACCTATCGTCAGCCCAACTCACTGAGGCATCTATCTGATAACTCTCTTCTGCGTCGAGACTGGCATTGCCACGTTCATAGCGGAAGATATGATAGTTGATGCCGTCGGCACCCAGTTCCTTAGGAATAGGTACACGGAACGACTTTCCCGCGTTTGCCTTCATAACCCATTGCCCCAGACTGTAGTTCACGCCTGCCGACCAGGTGAAGCTCGTAAAGTGTCGACGCTGTTCCGTAGACCGTTGCTGATAGACGGGGGTACCATTCACGGGTGTTGTGAACCAATCCTGATAGCTGTGTATGTGGGTCCGTGCATAGTCAAGGCGCAGTCCGGCATTCAGTATCAGGTTATCACGGAGAGTGTAGCGATCCATCACATAGCCGCCTATGCTGCCTGTCTCGAAGTCGGGAATGATAAATCCCCAGCCATCGCGACGGTTATGCTGATATTCGCCGTTCAGTCCGCCTTTCAGGACATGCTTACCGTATTCGCAGCGCAGCGACAGTCCTGCCGTATAGGTATCTTTTTCGAAACGGCGTTCCAATGTGTCGTCGGGCTTTGGCATATAGCCGTGGCTTACAGGCTCAGACAGTTCTTCGCGCACGTTTTTCTGATATGCCAGATTCAACTCTGCCGATACTCCATCGGTACGCCATGTGGTATGGCTGAGCACTTTCAGATGATTTACCCACTGGTAGGGTAAGTCAATGTCGCGTCGCGACCTGTCGTAGTCGATGTCTGAAAGTCGCACTTCCAAGCCGTGCGCATTGGCAAAGAAACCACTCTTATGGTAACTGTCGCTAACTCTTACGTCGGTGTGGAAGTTATAATCCTGATAGCCCAGCATCACACTGCCGTCACGCTCACAGCCTGCCGTGTTGCGCAAGCGTTGGTCCTTCAGTTTTATCCAATATGAATAATACTGAATGCTGTCAGTGGGTACGCGGAAGTCGGCATAGTCTATGAGCGTGGCATTGGCACGGAAGAAGAACTTTCCCTTACGTCCGCCAATCCGTGCAGATAGCCCAAGCTGTTCGTTATTCGAGCGTCCGAACAACTGCACGCTGCCGCTGAGCGGCTCCGTAGGTACATGGTTAGTGTGAAGACTAAGCACACCGCCGATGGCGTCGCTGCCGTATAGCAGGGCTGCCGGTCCCTTGATAATTTCGGCACGGTCGACGGCAAACTGGTCTATCTCCAGTCCGTGATCGTCGCCCCACTGCTGTCCTTCGTGCTTAATTCCATCCTCCACTACAGCCAGGCGGTTGAAACCCAGACCACGAATGACGGGCTTCGACTGCCCGGAGCCGATAGCCATAGCTTTCACGCCAGGGATGCCTTCCAGCGTCTGCATCAGACTGCCCGCAAAGTTCTGTTTCAAGTACTCGCGATTTACGTGCACAGTAGTCTGCGACGAACGCATCTGGTAGTCGCGGCGCTGTTGTCCAGTAACTGTGACAGCATCCAGCGTGATGGTCGTATCAGCTGGTTCCACAGCAAATAGTGTGGCAGCCAGTAATAATGTTATCATACTGATTGTCTGTTTGAATATACTACATTTATGTCCCGCGATAGAGACGGCAAAAGCAAGGGCTTGAACCCTGTTCAAACAGTGGGAGGAGCACGAAGTGTGGGGATGCCGCAAGCATCAAGGAGGACAATACTCTGACGCTGGGCAAACTGTATCTTGCTAACCTTATTATATTTGATGAGCGTGGCAATGGCTACGAACAGCAGGGGTAAGGACAGGAACTGACAGAGCACACACTCATGCAGCGAGACTGTCTGCTGACCCAGATGGCCGTGGCAATGATGCTGTACACACTCATCTGCCAAAGAATTATAATAATTGGAATCTCCGTGAACATGAACCGATGACAGTACAAGCATTGGCACAATCACTGCCAATAGCACCCAAGCGGCGATATGTCTCTTTGGTTTTGTGTTCACGGTTGCAAAGGTACGAATTATTTTTTTATGAAAGTAATTCTGATAAAGAAAATATTTTTCTCCATAACATTTTTAACTTTAAGGGTTTAGTTGTGGCTACATGGCTGACATGAATAAGTTTGCCGCTTTTTACAATGCAACGCATTTATTGAAAAATCCCTGTTCAGTTAATTTTAGCCAACTGAACAGGGATAAATCTTACTGTTAAAGTGTGCGTATTGCGCTATTTGCGTATGGTTTTCTTGCCGTTGGAGATGAGGATGCAAGTGTTAGAGGTTGCCATGCGGCCGCTGATGTCGTAGCATGTCGAGGTGGCGATGGCTGTGTCTGGCTGTTCCGCTTCCGATATTCCGTCGGGTTCTTCCGCCGGTATGGCTGTGTATTCACCGTTGGTTATTGTCGACAGGTTGAGTGTTCGGAAGATAATGTCGTAAGCCTCGCATTCGTTGTTTCCGTCGAGACTGCGTCCCTGCTTGCCGTTGTCTTCAGCCAGCAGGGCCACCTGCTGGTTTTCCATTGCCAGGAGGTCGGTGTATGCCGAGAACTTGTCGGTTACCTGCATTCCCTTCTTCCAGTTCTGTGCCAGTGCCTGTCCGTCGGCATAGTCGTCTTCGCCGTCTATTTCCTTGTAGACAAATCCCACGTCCTTGCGTCCGTAGTTGTTTACGGCATCGCGTGCGTTGTTCGTATGGAACGGCAGTGCCACCAGTGCCAGGCTTACTTCCTTGTTGTCTGCCGTTCTCATTGCGGGTACGATGAGCAGCGTGTTGTTGCATGCGTTAGCCATGCCTGTTATGCCCGACACAGCCGTTGTCCACTGTCCCTCGCCTGTTTCCACATTATTATATATATATCGGCAGAAGTTCTTTTTGCCTTTTTCCACCGACGGAGCACCAGAGTCGTCGCGCACCATCAGTGCCACTGAGCCGTCGGGCAGTTCTGCCACCTTTCCTTCTTCGTAGACGAGTCCTTCGGCAAATGTCTTGTCGCCGAGAATGGTCCATGTCTGTCCGAAGTCGTCGCTGTAGATGACGCCCGTGCCGTTGCCGTTAGTCTTTGTCCTGACGGGATAGGCAGCGTATATGCGGTAGTAGTCGCCTATCTTTATCTGCTTGCTCTGGCACAGCGAGCCCGACGTGATGAATATAGCCGTAGCATCGCCCTCGTAGAGTCCGTATATCTGGCTTGTTATCTCTGTTCCTTCGTCCCACGTCTGTCCGTAGTCTGTACTGCGGAAGCAGCCTATCTTTATCGGGTTTGCCGCCGTAGATGCACCCATGCCCACCGAGCCTGCGGCGCACATCATCAGCACGTTTCCACTCTCGCGGTCAGCCACGAGCGACGCATCGCCCATAGCCCACTTCCAGCTGCTCTTCGACGAAGTGTTGCGCTCGCACACCGTAGCCTGCTCTGTCCACGTCAGTCCGCCGTCGTTGCTTCTGCGGTAGCGCAGTTCTATCTGGCTTGTCATGCCGCCGCCCTGTCCTCCTATGTCGCTCAGGTGCAGACGGTAGTCAGCCACTGCGAGCAGCGAGCCGTCGCCACAGCGCACTAAGGCTGGTATGCGGTGCGATGGTGCCGTGAGAACAGCAGGCTTGTCGGGCGACTGCCACAAGGTGAGCGTCAGTTCCTGTTCGTTGTCGTTGTCGGCAGCAAATGACACAGCTGCTGTCAGTACCGACACTAATGCAAGTAAAAATCTTTTTGTCTTCATAATGGTATGTGAGTTAATTGTTTTACTTCCCAAATTCAACTATTTTCATAACCATCTGTATTCCAACGGTTTACGACGCGACGAATTTCATCGGAACACAGATGGCTTGTAATGGCGTTACAGATACTCCGTAATGGCGTTACAGATAGTCTGTAACATCTTTACAGCATATCTGTAACCGGATTACAGACTGGCTGTAAAAATCCTGTAATTTCATTACAGACGCCACAAGCCACGTCGCCGATGTCTTAAGCATCATTCTTTCAGGCTGTTATGACTTGCCGTCGTCAGCATTGCGCAATGCAAATGTACGAATAAAATTCAGAAACCGTAAACGAACTGCTGCAAAATTAGCATAATCGGCAGTTTTTTTTGCAAATTCTGCCGTCGCTATGCTGATATTTTAAAAGAAATTGCTTATCTTTGTCGCGTTGTTTTGTCAGACAAATTAAGATTAAAGCATGAAGAAATTGTTTTTACTGTTGGCACTGACAGCCACAACGCTCTGCGTCCTTGCTCAGGGCGACGTTTATGAGCGCTCGAAGACCTATGAATGGCCCAGCGACAAGAAAGTGATAGACAAGCTGCACCATTGGCAAGACCTGAAGTTCGGCGTACTGATGCACTGGGGCGTCTACTCGGTGCCCGGCATCGTAGAGTCGTGGTCGATAGTAGACGAAGACTGGATTACGCGCGACACTACACAGACCTTCCAGCAATATCAGGACTGGTACTTCGGACTGGCAGACAAGTTCAACCCCACGAAGTTCGACCCCGCACAATGGGCTGACGTGATGGCTCAGGCAGGCATGAAATACATGATTTTCACCACCAAGCACCACGACGGCTTCTGCATGTTCGACAGCCGATACACCGACTACACCATAGCGCGACATGCCTTCAAGGACAATCCCAAGCGTGACGTGCTGCGCCACGTGCTCGACGCCTTCCGCGAAAAGGGCTTCATGACAGGCACATACTTCTCGAAACCCGACTGGCACTCGCAATACTACTGGTGGGACGTCTATCCCAAGAAGGGCAGAAACGTGAACTATCCGATAAAGAAACACGCATGGCGCTGGGAACAGTTCAAGCAGTACACCTACAACCAGATGGAGGAAATACTGTCGCGCTACGGCAAGGTAGACATCCTCTGGATGGACGGCGGATGGGTGTGCAAGCAGAACGGACAGGACATCGACATGCCACGCATAGCACAGATGGCTCGCCGACAACAGCCGGGACTGATAATGGTGGACAGAACCATACACGGCGAATATGAAAACTATCAGACACCGGAACGCACGATACCCGAAACACAACTCAACTACCCATGGGAAAGCTGCATACCGCTTAGCGACGACTGGGGATGGGTACCGCGACCACGATGGAAAACACCCGAGAAAGTAATAAACACACTCATCGAGATAGTTGCCAAAGGCGGCAACCTCGTGCTCGGAGTAGGACCGACACCCGAAGGACTGATACAGCCGGAAGCCACAGAACGACTGAAAAAAATAGGACAATGGCTCAACGAGAACGGAAAAGCCATCTACAACACCGTACCGACAGAACAATATCAGGACGGAAACGTATGGTTTACGAAATCGAAAGACAACAGCAAGACCTACGTCATCTACATGCTTGACGAAAACACAAAGCTGCCTGCCGAAATAAGCTGGAGCGGACACCAGCCCAAGCAAGGCACTAAAGCCACCCTGCTGGGCAACGGAAAGAAACTCAGCACAAGGCAGAAAGGCAACAAGACAGTGGTAAAACTGCCGAAAAGACTGAAGCAACAATCGTTCGCAATGGAAATAGAAGAATAACATAATAAATAATTTAAAACAACAATTACAAACCATCTTATGAAAAAATTCTTATTATCAGCCATGCTGTTGATATCGTCAACAAGCATCTTCGCACAGGAAACAACACAACTGGTGCTGCACATGAAGGACAAGACAGAAACGGTAATCAGCCTGTCGGAACTCGACAGCATAACATTCAGGACTCCTGCCGACGACGGCAAACTGTCGCTGACCTGCACAATAGACGAGCTGACACCGTCGCACGCAACCTACACCATACACGCCAACCAGAGCAACGACGCATACTACCAGTTCCTGATGTCGGAATCAACATACAACGCCATGATAGAACAGTACGGCAACCTGCAAAACCACGACCAGGCATGGTGGACCGAACTGTCGAAATACTACGAAAACGCAACATGGGAAGACGTCATGCACATGCAGATGGTCTACGGAACAAAGACTTTCCAGTCGGAAGAAATCATCAGGTCGCTTGAGCCACAGACAAACTATGTCATATATTACTATGGTATAGACGACAACGGCAACATGACTACCGAAATAGGCACAAAGAAATTTACTACTCCCAAGCCAGGCGAATCGGCTAACACATTCACAATATCAGACATAGAAGTGTCTTACGGAAGCGTATCATTTAACGTTACACCGACAAACAACGACAGATATTTCGCCTCAGCACAGAACGCAAAAATGGTGAACGACCGCCTGGCAGCAGGCAAGACCATGCGAGAGATAGCTCAGGAAGTGATAAACGTACAGGCAACCTATAACCCCGACTTCGAGGACATGATCTACACCGGCGAACAACGCATAGAATGCGGATGCTCACTCGAAGACACCGACTACATAATAATGGTATGCGGATACGACGGCGGAGTAACTACCGACGTTACAACGGCTAACTTCCACACACTGAAATAACATGTATCACATACACAAAGTTAAAATATATTAAAAGCAATAAGCGGTTTGTAACTTACAGACCGCTTATTACGTCTTAATAATAGAACGACGATGAAACAGATAAACTTCAGTAATGACATATTGCCGATGAAAGATCAGCTCTTTCGACTGGCACTGCGCATTACGCTGAACCGCGAAGAAGCTGAAGACATCGTTCAGGAAACGCTCATTAAAATATGGAACAACAGGCTCGCATGGAGCGACATAAAGTCGATAGAGGCTTACGCCATGACAATCTGCCGAAACCTCTCCATCGACCGACAACGGCAAAACAGCCGGCAAAACGAGGCTGACACAAACAACATAGCCGACACACACGCCGACAACGAGCCCAACCCATACGAGCAACTCCAACAAAACGACAGGATAAACATAATAAGAAACATTATGGATGCCCTGCCCGAAAAACAAAAAAGCTGCCTGCAGCTGCGCGACATAGAAGCCAAAAGCTACAAGGAAATAGCAGAAATAATGTCAATCACTGAGGAACAAGTGAAAATAAACATCTTCAGGGCACGACAAAAATTAAAAGAAAAACTTCAAACGATAGACAAATATGGACTATAAATACATAGAACAACTCTTGGAACGCTACTGGCAATGCGAGACAACGCTGGAAGAAGAAGAGATACTGCGTACCTTCTTCAGCCAAAAAGATGTCCCGGCAATGCTGCTGCCATACAAAGACTTGTTCACGTATGAACACAGCGAACGCCACGAGGACAAACTCGGCGACGACTTCGACAAGCGTTTGAAGATCATAATCGGAGAGACCGCACCCGTGAAAGCAAGAACACTAAGACTGACACAACGACTCAGACCACTGTTCAAGGCAGCTGCCATCGTCGCAATAATACTGACACTGGGCAACGCACTGCAAGCTACGTTCGACAACGAAGACAAAGCAATGCAGAACGGAATGGCAAACGATATAAACAACATAAAGGAAGGTGCATCAATGGCACAGGGCGACACCATCATAATAGACACGCTCAAACACATACAGCCAACAGTGCAACTCATAAAGTAAGAATCATTCTAAATGCTATATAATAAAAATAATCATAATTGTTTATAAAACACTAAAGCTGTGAAGCTTTATTTCTCTCAAATTTTTCATAACATACTAACACAAGTCAGAAAATGCTCTTGTTTCCAAATAGAGAACAAGAGCATTTTCGTTTGTTTATATGCGAATGAATTAGATTACTTTTTCCTGTATTGCGAGGGCGACAAGCCGACATGTTCCTTGAAGTATTTGCCCAGGAAAGACTGCGTGGGGAAGTTAAGGTCGCTGGCTATTTCCTTGATGCTCTTTGAAGAATTCTTCAGCAAGACTCTTATCTCAAGCGTTACATAGCTGTCTATCCAGTCGTTGGGTGTCTTCTTCGACACCAGCTTCACTGTTTCCGACAGGTACTTGGGAGTGATGCACAGTTTCTCTGCATACCACCCGACCCTGCGTTCCACTCTGAAATTTTTCTCGACAAGACCGATGAAGTTGGCAAAAATAGACTCGGCACGGGTGTTTTTCTTTTCGTTTATACGCTGTACGTTCCATATCTCGTTGCCCAGTTCGTATATAAGTGTTTTCAGCATGGAAAGGACTACCTCGCGTCTGAAATGGTGTTCCTTGTTGTCAACACTCTTCTTGATGTTGCCGAAACTGACGCAGAACTTGTCCATCGTTTCCTTGTTGAGGTGCAGGACGGGATTGGTGTGCGTCAGGAGAAACAACTGTGATATTTCATGCACTTCTTTCAGAATCTCATGAAAAAAATCGTCGCTTGCCATGATGGCAACACCCTTGCAGTTAGGACTGAGCAGGTAGTTTCCTACCACCTGTCCGTCTGTGATGATGATAAGGTCTCCCTTTACTACTTTATATTCGTTTGTATCTACCGTGTACTGCGCCTGTCCGTCTATGCACAATGCCACGAAAAGACATTGCATGCGCTTTGGCTCCGTAGGCAATGGTACATCCTCAAACTTATCGAAAAGCAAGAGATCATCGTCAATAGAACTTGGCGTATTTACAATGTTCTTTGTGTGAGAAATTGTAATTTCGTGCAATTCGCGGAACATTACTTATGGTATGATGTTTATTAACTAACGGATTTATTACGCGTCAATGTTCGCATAAGTGGCATTATTCTCTATAAACTCTCTGCGCGGCTCAACGTCGGAGCCCATGAGCATAGAGAATATCTCGTCAGCCTGTGCTGCATTCTCTACAGTAACCTGCTTCAACAGTCGGGTTTCAGGATTCATTGTTGTGCTCCAGAGCTGCTCTGGATTCATCTCTCCAAGACCTTTAAACCGCTGAGTGTGTATGTTTTTTCCGTCTTCAGTACCGTTGCCATACTTGTCGAGGAAAGCCTGTCTTTGCTGGTCGCTGTAGCAATACTCCCTTATGTTCTTGTATGTACATAGATAGAGAGGCGGATTTGCTATATACAGGTGTCCTTCCTCTATAATGCGTGGCATGAAGCGATAGAACAGAGTCATCAGAAGTGTGTCGATGTGTGCGCCATCGACGTCGGCATCGGTCATGATGATTATCTTGTCATAGCGCAACTTCTCTATGTTTGCTTCTCTGTCAGCCTCACCGTCTACGCCAAAACGTACACCGATAGACTGGATGATATTCATTACAGACTCTGCTTCAAAGACGTGATGCCACTGTACCTTCTCTACGTTAAGAATCTTTCCCTTCAGAGGCAAGATTGCCTGTGTGTGTCGGTCGCGACCCTGCTTTGCAGAGCCACCGGCAGAGTCTCCCTCGACGAGGAATATCTCACATTTCTTTGGGTCGCGGTTGGAACAGTCGGCAAGCTTGCCGGGCAGTCCGCCACCGCTCATCACGTTCTTGCGCTGTACACTTTCGCGTGCCTTGCGTGCAGCAATACGCGCAGTTGCGGCAAGCACAACCTTCTCGCATATCATCTTTGCTTCTTTCGGATGCTCCTCAAGATAATACGTCAGCGCCTCGCCTACTGCCTGCTGGACGGCACCAGCCACCTCACTGTTGCCAAGCTTTGTCTTTGTCTGACCTTCAAACTGTGGCTCGGCAACCTTTATGGAGATAACAGCCGTCAGTCCTTCACGGAAGTCTTCACCTGCAATCTCTATCTTTGCCTTTTCTATTTGCTTTGAAATGACAGGATCTGCATCGGCATACTTCTTCAGCGTGCGGGTCAGTGCCATTCTGAAACCTACAAGATGTGTACCACCTTCTATCGTATTGATGTTGTTGACATAAGAATGGATATTCTCTGAATAGTCCGTATTGTACATTACAGCCACTTCTATTGGAATATTGTTCTTCTCCGTCTTGAGATAGATTACATCGTCGAAGAGGTGTGTACGGTGTCTGTCTACATATTTGACAAATTCTTTCAGTCCCTCGCTGGCATGGAAGGTCTCCTCGCGTGTCTTCCCTTCCTCATCCGGACGAAGGTCAACAAGCTTTATGGTTATTCCGGCATTGAGGAAGGCAAGTTCTCTCATTCTGCGGGCTATGACATCCCACTGATAGACTGTCGTCGTGAATATTGTTGGATCTGGCCAGAACTGCTGACGCGTTCCACGAAGAGTAGTTTCGCCAACGACCTTGACAGAATACAATGGTTTTCCCTTCTCATATTCCTGCTGATATATCTTGCCATTACGGAATACTTGTGAGAGCATGTGCGTAGACAAAGCATTAACACAGCTGACACCTACTCCGTGCAAACCTCCTGACACCTTGTAAGACCCTTTGTCGAACTTACCACCGGCATGAAGCACCGTCATTACAACCTCAAGGGCTGACTTATGCAACTTCTCATGCTCGTCAACAGGAATACCACGACCATCGTCCTGTACCGTAATGGAATTATCTTCGTTAATCGTTACTTCAATGTTTGAGCAATATCCCGCCATAGCCTCATCAATAGAGTTGTCAACGGTCTCGTTGACAAGGTGATGAAGACCTTTCTCGCTGATGTCGCCAATATACATGGCTGGTCTTTTGCGTACTGCCTCTAATCCTTCAAGGACCTGAATATTACTGGCTGAATAATTGTTCTGTGCGTTTTGAATGTCTGCCATTTCCTTTATATTCTAATATTTTGTTTTTATGCTTTTGCTTTAAGAAAACTACCAAAGTATTTTCCTTGAAACATTTTATGTTTCAGACTGCAAATTTACGAAAAAAGTTTGAAATGCTAGCACATTTTACTTCAAAAAACTCAATAAAATTAAAGAAATCAGCACATGTTGCCTTCAAATTTGTCATACAACGAAAAGGTTGCGACCTGTATCAGTATCGCAACCTTTAATATTTCATTATTTTGCTATAGCCTTTTAGCCTAATTTATTAACATGCATCGCAAGGCTTGACTTCAAGTTTGCAGCCTTATTCTTATGAATAATATTTCTTTTTGCCAACTTGTCCAGCATTTCCTGTACTGCCGGATACAATTTCTCTGCCTCTGCTCTTTCCGTCATAGCACGCAACTTGCGCACTGCGTTACGCATTGTCTTAGCGTAGTATTTGTTATGAAGCGTTCTTGTCTTTGTCTGACGTATACGCTTGATTGATGATTTGTGATTTGCCATCTTTTCTTTATTCTACTTCTTTTCGTTTTTATTGTAGTCCCTAGGAGAGTCGAACTCCTCTTTAGAGAATGAAAATCTCTCGTCCTAGCCGATAGACGAAGGGACCATCGCTTTTAATTGCGGATGCAAAGGTATGTACTTTTTTTTATTCCACCAAATTTTATTGCAAAAATTTTCCGTTATTCATTATTTTTTAATACTTTTGCATTGAAAATAACAAATTTCGCTCGATTTCTGATATGTTATATTCGTCGCATGCCATCGTTTTGCATACTATAAAATATGGTGACAACAAGTTAGTTGTTGACATGCTGACTGAAGTGTTGGGCAGGCTGACATTCATAGTACGCATACCCAAGACACAGCGTGGCAAACTGAAAAAACAATTCTTCCAACAACTGACTTTACTGAGCATTGAATTTGACTACAGACAGAATGCCAGCATGCAGCATTTGCGTGATGTGCAACTGGCAACGGCATTTTCTTCAATTACTAATTCTCCAACGAAACTGTCTATTGCTCTTTTCCTTTCTGAGTTTCTAACTTATGCCACTCGAAACGAGCAACCTAACAGTAATATGTTCTCTTTCATAAGCAACAGCATCATGTTTCTTGACAACGTGCAGGAACATTATGCTAATTTCCATATTGTATTCATGCTGCGACTTACACGGTTTGTTGGATTCTACCCGAACACTGATGAGAACGACACTGACAGTTTCTTCGACCTTCGCGAAGCAACATTCACTTCAATGTTACCAACTCACCCGGATTTTCTTGCTCCCACTGACTCTAAAATCATCAAAACTCTGATGCGCATCAACTACCAGACTATGCACTTGTTGCCTCTTTCACGATCAGAACGCAACCGCATAGCAGAAATCATCATCACCTACTATCGTCTGCACATGCCATCCTTCCCGAATATACGTTCATTTGAAATCCTACAAACATTATAGTTGTTTCTAACTTTATAAATAACTATAATTCCATAAATTGTTTAATGACGTTTTTAATGTAACTTTTGTTTTCTTCTAACAACTCCTCTATGTTGTCTTTGTTTTCTGTAAAACCGGCATATTCATCCGGTCTCCAATGTCTATCCATTAAATTAATTTGCGGACATTGGATTTTACTCTCTAAATTGTAGTCAGCATGTATTGCCAAACTACTATACCCTTCTTTATTAAGATTGTCAGAAACTTTACTCCCAAGTTCTCCAACTCCAATAAATAATATTTGTTTTCTATCTATCATATATTAATGTACACGCGCGAGTGATAACTTTTGATATGTTGATGGCGTCATTCCATACATTGCCTTGAATGCGCGTATGAACGAGGTGGCATTTGTATATCCCACAGCTTCATATATTGCCTGCATCGTATAGTTGCCATATTTCTCCTTATCAAGCAAGAGACGTGAAGCCTCGCGACAACGATATTCGTTCAGCAAAGTCTTGAAATTCTTGCCGTATGTTTCATTTATTACCAACGAAACATATTTTGTGTTCGACTGCGTCATCTCGGCTAACATATTCAGGTTGAAGTCAGAATTGGCAATATTCTCATGTTTCTTCATCACGTCAATGATTTGCTGCAGAAGTTGGTCTTTCTGTACTTGCGACAAAATATCTGACCTTTCTGTTAAATTTAAATTTTCTAAGGTTTCATCGGACCTTTCCTTGTCATCTTCGTCCTTTTTCTCTAATATTTCTTCATTCTTTTTGTCTTTCAGTTCTTGCAGGTATCTATTCAGCAAACGCTGATTTTCTTCATCCTGTTTCTCAAGTTCATTGTTTTTAGAAAGCAACATCCTTTGTGCAGCATGCAGTCGTTTATTATTAAGGAAGACCAAAAACAACAGTATGCCAACAAGCAACAACACACCGCCAACAATACCTATTATATACCATAGTTTTTCAATATGCGCCCTGCGCACCTTATCTTCATACTCCGCCAGTTTGCTTTGGGCAGTGTAAAAGGATTTTGTATCGTAAACGGAATCCGATACAGAAACGTAAAGACTCATATACTTGTCTGTAGAGTCAGCCTCTCCTTCTATTCTGAACGCATCGGCAAGCATCTTATAGGCATTAGCCAACAGTTCATTGCTTTCTATGTTTTTTGAATGTGCGGCACATTTATATCCATAAGTTTTTGCCTCGTTTGACTTCCCGAGCTTAATTAACAAGTTTCCAATCTCGCTTTCCTGATACAAAACAAACAACTTTTTCCGGTTAGGACTCCCGTTGAAATGTGTGTTTTTTGCATATTCGAGTGCTTGTTTATGAGCTTTTATTGCTTCTTCATAGCGTCCCTCTGCCTTTAAAATATTAGCCCAGTTATAGCGATTATAATATTCCCAATACTCTTTATTGTTTCTTGTCGGTGTTTTCTTCTGCAATTCATAGTATTTTTTGCCGTTTTCGACATCTCCCATCCTACAATAGGCCATGACAAGGTTAATTACATAATTTGCCTGCATGTTCTGCTTTTTGTTTTTCTTAGCTATTTCATAACCTTTATGCAAATAGTTAACTGCACTTTTATAGTCTCCGAATGCATCATATATATTACTAATGTATCCTGTGCAATTTAGATAGGTTTCATCGTCTCCATCGCGCTCTGCAGCCTCCAATCCTTTAATGAAATATTCCAAAGCACGCGGATACTGCTCTGCATAGAACAGGGAATCAGCAATCTGCTGCAGCACCTGCGCTTCGGTCTGCTTACGTTCCATTGCCGACAGCATTAACGTCTGGGCTAAGAACAGTGTCAATATAATTATTCTTATATGTCTCATTTCACGCATGCAAAGTTAACTATTTTTCGATAAATATACAACCAATATTCAAAAAACAATAATTATTTTTTACATTTCAAGAATTGTAAAGCATCTATGTGTTATTTTTATCTATTATTTTATATTAAATTTTTATCTTTGCGACTGAAATAATTACAAAATAACAGAAATACTCACGTAATAATAATAAAAACAAAACATAAAAAAATCATTAGTATGAGAAAGAAATTACTATTATTCGCAACTTTGTTGTTCAGCATCGGCTCATATGCCCAGACTGAATACTCAGTTTCTACATCTGTAGAGAAAAAGAAAGCACTGCTTGAGGAATACACAGGGCAGGGTTGCTACTGGTGTCGCGAGGGACATGCCGTTGCCTCGCAGATGATTTCAAAACATGGCAACAAGACATACGCAGTGTCTATACATACAGGAGGCTACGCCGGAAGTTACTACGGCATAGATTTCCGTACTGAAGAAGGCGATGCTATAGGCAATTATTTCGATTGCGACAAACATGGCTTCCCAAGCGGAATGGTTAACCGCCACGACTTTATAGGCGACGGAACATATATTTACAGTCGCTCTCTTTGGATTGACTATGCAGAACAGCAAATAAACACCGATGCTCCTGTAAATCTTTATCAGAAAGCTGTTTACGACGGCAATACCAATACGCTGAGCATAAGGGTTGAGGGATATTTCACTGCAGAGCAGCAGGCTGCCGACCAAAGACTGTCGGTAATGATTACGCAAGACCATATCATTGCCTACCAGAACGGTGGTGGCGGCGACTATGAGCACAACCATGTCCTGCGTGCAATGCTTACACCGGCTTTCGGCGATGTACTGGAATCTCCTGCGAAAGGCAAATTCTTCGCGCGCGAATATACTTATATATTACCAGAGAAGATTGGCAATGTCAACGTTCTGCCTGAAGACCTGACTATAATATCGTTTGTTACAAACGGTCAGGAAGAAATACAGAACGTAGAAGGCTGCAAGCCGGAATACGTCAATTATGGTCTTACTCCAAAAGCAGAACTTCTGGCACCTACATTCGACATTGGTACAAAATGGGGCTACAATTTCTTCGATGTCAAGCTGCGCAACAAGAGTGCCCAGCTACTGACATCTGCAAAATTTGAAGTTACTGTCAACGGCGAGACCACAGAGCAGATAATTGAGTGTGAAGTTGGTCAGTTTGACACTGAGGAAGTGCGCGTTCCTGCTGTCATTGCATATGCCGACAAGGGCAAGACACCTTTCTCTATATGTCTGAAAGAACTGAACGGAATACCTGTTGAGGAAGCAAGATATAACGGAACGTTCCAGAAGCCGAAAGTATCTGATGCTACCATCAACATACAGATTATGACCGATATCTGCGCTGCTCAAAACCATTTCTATTTGCGCGATGCCGACGGCAATATGATAAAGGAATTTGGTCCTTATGAGGACGGCAAGGCTGCAACATACCAGGAACAAATTACCGTTGAGGATGGCAAGACCTATTGCATAGAAGTTACCGACATCAATGGCGACGGCATGTCTGCCGGAGGCAAGGGCGGACTTATTGTAAAGGGGTCTAACGGTACACTTATCGATCAGTTCTACAATATCAACGGCTGGGGTGTACGCTCGTTCTTTATCGTAGACAACTCTACAGGCATAAGCCAGCCTTATTATAAAACCGAAACCACCAACTCCACAATTTATACCCTCGACGGACGACGTGTCAACGGCTCTCCGCAACGAGGCGTGTATATTGAAAACGGGAAGAAAATCATCATAAAATAGCGATTTCATCGTGAATCATCAGAGGTAGAAAATTCATTAACTATATATATAGGTTTCGGTATTCGTTTTACTGAGGTTATCAGGACTCTTTAGCTTACAGATGCTGTTCCTGAGCCTCAGTACAAACGACAAAAAGACAAAAACATATACATTAATAAATAAAACATTAGATTATGAAAAAATTATTACTTACAGTGGCTGTTGCCCTTACGATGTGTCTGACGGCATCAGCTCAGTTTACGAACGACGGAGTTCAGGTTTGGGACGGTAACAATTCCGTAAACTATGGTTACACCGTTAAAACAAACAACGATGGCGTTACTTACGCCTTCTTCCACAAGGTTCTTAAAGGCACCTATCCTATGGTTCTCTACGTTGTTGACAAGGATGGTAACATTCTTACAGATGAGGAGGGTCTGCTTCTCTCAAACGAACCTAACAAGTCGTGGACAGTAGTTGGACAGGACCTTACTATCGATGTTAACGGCAACGCCATAGTTTCTGTTCTTGACCAGCGCAGCACTTCTATCGGACAAGAGGGCGACAAGAAAACCGAGATCTATACCATCTATAAGGTAGGTCCTGACGGCAAGCTCATCTGGGGCAACAAGACTCTGAACGGTGGCAAGGGCTTTTATGGTTCTTTGGCAGGCATGAGCATCTGCCCTACAAGCGACGGAGGAGCAATATTTGCATACATGTATATCGGAGCTGAGAACGGTGTCAACATCGAGAAACTCGACAAAGACGGAAACACCGTTTGGACAGAGCAGCTTCTTGATCCGGAAGGCATGACTTCTTACTCTTATCCATATCTTGTTGATGCAGGCGAGAATCAGGCATTCCTGTTCTATGCTGAAGGTGCCGGCTATATCATTAAGGCACGTCTTCTCGACATGGACGGCTCTAACGCTTGGGGCGAAGACATCGTATGCTATCGCGAAGGTTTTGGCGGTACACCTTTACACGTGCAATTTAATGTAGGCAAAGGTCCGGAAGGCGCTGCTTTTGCACTTCAGACAGAATCTGGCTACGGCAACTTCGTAAACCGTCTGTGCTACATGACTAAGGACGACGGCTCGTTTGCTTTCTCTGACGGCGAAGGCGGAACGACTATAAGCAACGACAACAACAACTCACGCCAGTATCCTGCCTTCTACTGGGATGAAACGGCTAAGGCTTTCTATTGCACATATCGTGTTTACAACCAGGCATATCAAAGCTATGTCGGAATCTATGCACAGAAGATGTCTGAAGAGGGCGAGCTCCTCTGGGGCCCTGACGGCAAGGCTGTCGTAGAAATACAGAATGCCAATCAGATTCTGAGACCAGTTATTTCCAATGCACCTGACGGCAAGATGGCTGTTTTCTATCAGGAAATGGCTGGACACGGCTATAGCGGCAAGGTGTTGACCAACCTTGTTATTGTTGATGAGGACGGCAATATGACCGAACCAATCGACGTTACCGACAACGGCGAGACAAAGAACGGACTGTGCGTTTCTCCACTCATAAACAACGATCACTGGATTGTTAGCTGGAACGAAGACTTGGGCAGTGAAAGGGAGAATGTGTTCCTACAGTGGGTTAACGTAGACGGCACTGTTACAAAAATCATAAGCGAAACTGTTGCTAAGCCTGAAAAGGGCGACAACAGCATCTACTCTATCGACGGAAACCGTCTCAACACTGTGCCAAACAACGGCATCTACATTCAGAACGGAAAGAAAATCGCAGTGAAATAATCTGCACTGACAATACAACAGGCATCTGCATGAAAATGTGCAGATGCCACTGTTGAAATAAAAAAAACAAACAATAACTAATAACAACAAACTATGAGAAAAAGATTATTTATGTTGCTCAGCGCAGTGCTAGCAGTATTGGGCATGCAGGCTCAGCCTATGGCTGGCTACCTGCTGGAAACCAGTACACCGGGCTACAATGAGATTACGGGAGGCACTGTCGTTCCTGTAGCGACTGCCGACAACATCAAAAATGTCGTATTCACAAGCGGCAACACGGCAAACACTAATGCTTTTACGGCTCAGGGCTATGCCATCGGATTCGACTTCAAGTACAACGACCAGATGATGAACCAGGTGGCTATCTCGCCGCGCGGATTTATCTTTCTTGGCAAAGACCAGGTAAGCGCCGGCGGTTCATTCAGCTCATATCTGGCGTTCACATCTTCGGACAACGACAACATGCTCGGTATGCTCTACCGCAGCGACATAGCACTCAACGAAGGTTCTGAAGTGTCATACAAGACAATAGGAACGGCTCCTAACCGCGAGTTTGTCGTACAGTGGAAATCTATCACTTATCAGGTTGACGCTTGGAACGGACTCTTGGTAAAGGCCACTGCCGACTTCCAGATTCGCCTGCACGAAAACGGAAACATTGATTTCTGCTTCAACAACTTCAAGCCTATCGAAGGCGTAACGATGAACAACAACGACCAGTTCAAGATGGCGCTGCGCGGTACGGGCAACGACATTATCAACAAGGCTGGAACTTTCAGCGACACAGAAACAACGATTGGCAACGACTTCATTATGACTTGGTCTGCTACAAGCTATCCTGCCGACGGCACGGTGTTCCACTGGATTGCTCCTGAAGACTGCGCTGCTCCTACGGCTCAGCCGTCTGACATTCAGATGACAGCATCAAGCAAAGGAATCAGTGGCAGCTTTACTGCTACCGAAACAGCCGACCACTACCTCGTTCTCCTGAGCAAGAGCGCTACACTCACTACTATGCCTGCCGACGGAACGATGTATTCTAACGGCGACATGCTCGGCGACGCAACTGTTGTTCAGTATGACACGAAGTCTACATTCAAGACTGACAACAACCTCGACGGTGCTACGACATACTACATCCACGTCGTAGGTGTAAACTCGTTCTGCATGTACGGACCGAAGTATAACACCACAAACATTCCTTCTGCGCAGATTTCCACAATGCCAGAGGCTCCTGTGGCACTGAGCGTAACAACTGAGAACCTGCACTCTATGATATTGTCGGCACAGGCTAATGCCAACGGCAACGACATCATCATCGCCTACACCGACGTTCCTAAGTTCAACAGTTCATACCAGCAGCTGTCAGAAGGTCAGTTTGGCGAGCCTACAGGCGAGCTCAACGAGGGCGACGAGCTGGCTGACGGTGGCGTAGTGTTCTATCGCGGAGCTGCCAACAGCAACATTATCTGCGAAGACCTGGAGGAGAACAAGCTCTACTTCTTCAAGGCGTGGAGCGTTGATGCCAACGGCAACTATTCGTCTACATCCATACAGACTGGCAGCATCACTGCCGGAAACGTTACATGGACCGACAAACTTGATACACAGTCGCCATACGACCCTGCTATTGGCTGGAATCAGAGTGGCGAATGGGTGTGCCAGAGTGAAGGAGACAGTAATTATCTTTCTGCAAACAACTTTACAGGAAGCCCTGTCGACGGTTCAGAGACATGGATTGAGACTCCTTGGATTGTTCTCGCAGAGGGAACTAACCGCGTTGTGTTCAGCTACAACTCATCTATCTGGGGACGCTGGGGCAACTCTTACCACACTTTCGACAGCGACAACATACAGATACAGGTAACGACCGACGACGTCAACTACACCACTGTATATACCATCAACAAGGACAACTGGCAGAAACCTCCTACGGCTGAAGAATTAATGAGGTACATGGTTCCGTTCACGGAGCATGCCGGCGAGAAGGTTAAGATACGCTTCCTGATGAAGATATACGCTACCGTAGACATTATTCTGAAAGACATTCGCGTTGAGCAGAAGAAAGACTGCGACTATCCGTTAGACATGAAGGTTGTTCCTGAGCTTACCTTCGGCGACCAGGCTGGCTTCGACTGGACATCTCAGGGCGAGGAAGATGCTTGGGAAGTACGCTACAAGAAGAGCGAGGACAGCGAATGGGGCGAGCCGATAGTAGCACGCGAACATCCGTTCGTTATCACAGGGCTTGAAGGCACCACACAGTATGATGCACAGGTGCGTGCACGCTGCTCGGCTACAAGCATGAGCGACTGGTCGGACGTAATGACGTTCAAGAGCGGACTGGCTATACCGTTCACATTCACGTTTGCTGACGAAGGTCAGTTCCCAAGCGGATGGATTGCCAAGAGAGGCGCTCTGGGCGAAGAACTGACTGAAGAAGAAAACGGCTGGAGCTACTACAAGGGCTGGTGGGGACCTGGCATGATGCAGTATACAAACAGCGACAACATCGTTAACGACTGGATCTTCACGCCTCTCATCAACTTGGGCGACGGCAGCTATAACCTCAACATCTCGCTCAACATCGTCATGAACGGCTATGGCAACGACGAAAACGAGACTCTGAAGTTTGTCCTCGTACGCGAAGGCGAGACTCCTACTGAGGCTGACGTGCTGAAGACGTTTACACGCGCCGACTTCCCTGAGGAGTACAACAACGGCAACTTCACCGTGAGAATGAACGAAAAGAGCGGTCTGGCACGCATAGCTATGCTCATGTCTACACCTGTAGGCAGACCGTCGGGCTTCGAGCTCGTTGACTTCTCTATCGACTTTACTTGTCCTAACGACGTTGCAGACTTCGAAATAGTAAGTTTCGACGAGACAAGTGCTAAGATTAAGTGGACATCAGCTGCCGACAAGTGGTTCGTATTCCACCGCGTGGAAGGCGAGACAACTAAGGACTACACCGAGATTACGACTCCAGAATATGAAATGACTGGCCTGAAGCCACACACTACCTACGAGATAGGTATCACAAAGATGTGCGAGGTGGGCGACACGGCTAAGGTGAGCATATTCGAGTTCACTACATCGGGCGAAGTCTGCGACATGCCTGCAAACATCGTGGTTGACGCAAAGAAATATGAGGCTACACTGACTTGGGAAGGCGAGGCTGGTGCTTACAACGTGCGCTACCGCGAAACAGGCGCTGAGGAATGGATAAACGAGACCGTAAACGAGTGCACTATAACGATAAAGAACCTGAAAGACAATACTGAGTATGAGTACCAGATTCAGTCGCAGTGCAGCAAGAACGAATGGGATGTCAGCGAATATACCGAAGTGGCTACATTCAAGACTCTTGAGCAGACTCTGTTCCCACCGACGAACATCGTAGTTGAGCCTACACACAAGAACGCTATGGTAACATGGGAAGGCGTTACCGACAAGTATGCCATTGACTATCGTCCGGCATCTGCCGACGTAAACGCATGGACAACGCTCGAGGTCTACAGTATGAATCATCTCATCGAGGGTCTTGCTCCTAAGACTGCATACAAACTGC
Source organism: uncultured Prevotella sp. (assembly GCA_900315545.1). Classification (GTDB taxonomy): domain Bacteria; phylum Bacteroidota; class Bacteroidia; order Bacteroidales; family Bacteroidaceae; genus Prevotella. The sequence goes on along the minus strand of OMZM01000021.1, from coordinate 7,625 downwards.
GCATGCGCTCAATGGTTGACGACGACGAGAGCCTCAACTCAGAGGTTATCGACTTCACTACCCTCGACATTCCTGAGTGTATCACTCCGACAGACCTGACGGTAAGTTCACTGACAGACCACAGCGTAATACTCTCTTGGACGGCAGACGAAAAGAACCTCTCTTGGAACCTGCGCTACCGCGAGGCAGAGGCTTCGGAATGGATTGAGCAGTTCAACCTGACGGAAACAAATGTCGAACTGACAGAACTGAAGGACAACACGGCTTACATCTGGCGCGTACAGGCTACCTGCGAGGACGATGTAACAAGTAAGTGGGCTACACAGCAGCGCTTCACAACCGAGCTCAACGGAATAAATGCAGTTGGCATAAGCGACCTCACACTCTTCGTTGAGGGCAAGATGCTCAACGTCATCAACCCGCAGCACGGACTCATACGCAACATCTGCGTCTACGACGCTGCAGGACAGCTGCTCAGCACTTACGACGTCAACACCACCGACAACGTATTCATACGCATGGACAATGCTCGCGGAAACGTTATCGTGAAAGTGAACGGAGCACGCGGAACAAAGACCGTGAAGACTGTAATTAAATAAACCTTGACAAACTAAGGGAAGATAGATGTTTTAGTAGTTAGTTGTTTGTAGTTTGGTAGTTAAGCCGAGAAAAAATGGCCTGCTGAAGACCAGAAGAAGTGTGAAACTGTTTACATCTTGGCAATAATGACGGAAAACAGTAGGCTTAACTACCCAAACTACTGAACATCGCAACAACGACTGTCTTCCCTTAGTTTTTTATTTTTCCCGACTTGTAAACAAGCCTTCCTAAATCGCCATTTCTGCAAACGGCAAAAACCATGCCGAAATCACAACAGTTGCCTGCAAAGATACCCGCACTCGGCAATCCGCCCTGCAAAAACCGTGCCAAAGTGTTCGCGCCTTCCGTTGCGACCCCGAAAAATATGAAAACTTTTGACAGAGGAAAACTCTCCAAATAGAAAATTTTTAGCCACTGAAACTGCAAAAATCTGTTAAATTACGAGTCAGCGATAACTGTTAAAATTGTCAAAGAGTACCTTTGACGCGCCTGTTTCGTCTGTTTTGCCATGCAAAACACTATGCCCGACACCCCCAAACACTATGTCTGACCGCCTCAAACACACTGTTTGACAATCTCAAACATACTCTTTGACATTTTTAACATTTCTCTTTCGCCTTCAAAAGCACCACTCTCTGCGCTATCATCTTGACCCTCAGACAATTACTACAACATTCAAAATACTGCCGTATTTTGCCCCTCTTATTTCCGAAACGACTTTCGCGGGCACTCACGCGACAGTAAAACATACGAAAATTGATTAGTCTTTTTCTTGTCAGCTCGTCGTATTACGTGCCTGTTTTGTGAGCTGTGCTGATATAAAATAAAAAGGAATGGGCACTTGCTTCGCGCATGCCCATTCCAAAAAATATGAATTATTTACTAAAGATTTCTGTCTGTTATTTCACGGCAACGCGCACTGTCTTGCCTGCAACGTTCACGATGTACATTCCGCGAGGCATTGCTTTCAGCATGTATGTAGCGCCGTCGAACTGCTCGACGAGTCGACCGTCGGCAGCATAGACGCTGACTTTCTGTCCCTCTGCACCGGCAATGACGATGCCACCGTCGGCAGCCATGACTGTAGCCTCTGCCAGTGTGTTGTCGGCAATGGCTGTGCCACCGTCCTTGAGCGTTATGCTCATGTTCTTTATAAGCAGATTGCCACCGTACTCAGGCTGGCTTATGACGTGGAAGCCGAAGTAGTATGCTCCTGCCTTTTCAGGAACAATCTCGTCGGTAGTGAACGTTGCTGTCTGTGGCTCGTTGAGAACAATCTTCTCAAACAGCGTGTCGTAGTCGCTCACGTCGAAGCCTTTGCCGTAAGCAACGTGCAGATAGTCGACGCAGTTGACGTATGCTGTCAGCGCCTCGAACTTCAGTTCATACTTTGCATTGGCAAAGAGATAGATTGGCGGAGTGAGCAGCCAGTCGTCGGCTGCGTTTGCACGGTTGACGAAGTAGTACATTCTGCCTTCGCCGTTGTAGTCCTTTTCCCAGCCCCATGTCTTGCCGTCGTTGTTGGCATCGATAATCTGGAACTCGTTGAGAACAACATCCTTGTTGTTGAAGTTCTGCACATAAGGCACTGCCTTAGGGTTGCCTATCACGGCAGTGTTAGACTTTCCAGCCTCGCTCTCGGCTATGCCTTTGTTTACGGCAGTAACCGTAAAGTAGTAGGCAGCCAGTTTTGCAGGTGCAAACTCAAACGATGCCGTTGTTCCCTGAACATTCTCAGCCATGATTTGCTCGCCTTCGTTCAGCGCGATATTGTATGTCAGGTCGGCTGCATTGACAGGCTTGCCGTTGATACCCTCAACAGGTGCATCCCAGAAAAGTGTTACCTTGTTTGTATCGAAGTTGTACTTAAACTCTACGTTCTCAGGTGCCAACGGTGTCTCTACACCTGCATATACAGACACCATAGCCTCCGGACTGTCGCCCTTGTCGTTGCTTACCACTACGACAATCTCGTTCTGTCCGTTCTCTACCGTAACCTCGACGTCTACATCGTTGCCCGGCATGGTCTTGCCCGACGATACTACTGTGCCGTTTGCTGTAACAGTGAACGTCAGTTCGCCGCTCAGCTCGCCGCCGTTGTATGTCTGCGTAGGAGCCGTGAACGACACGTTACCTGTTGTCGACTCACCCTCGAACTTGGCAGAAAGGTTCTGCACGGCAGCAGGGGCAGCGTCGTCTGCCTCAGGTGCTGCGATATACATATTTACGAGAACGGCATTTTCAGGCGTGTCGATAACCTTCGTAGCCGCACCCGTTGTGGTGTTCACTTCATAGATGGCAGCCTTCTGTGTGGCATTGACAACATTCCAGTAGAGTTTTCCCGTCTTCGGGTCGAATGTCATAGACATAGGCAGCGACGACGTGATGCTTACGCCAGTGTCGCCTACGGGCATGGCAGCGCCTGAAGTCTTGTTGATGTTGTAGAGTAAGCCATCCTGTCCGATGCCGTAGAGCACGCCCTCGCTGTTGCACGCAATGGCAACCATCGGAGTATACATGACGTCTATAATCTCGCGTGTAGGCGTTTTCTCGGTAAAGTCAATCGTTCCGAACTTGCGGTCGACAACCTGCCAGTCGAGATTGAAGTTGAAGAATATGCCATAGTTCTTTCCTGTCGTCGGGTCGTATGCCAGTCCGCACGAAGAAATGCAGTTGCGGTCTAAGTCGCTGAGAGAGTACACGTAGTTGCTGTTCCATGTTTCCATGTCATACTGCACGTGGCTGACAATGTAAGACATGCCACCCAAGTCTTCAACGGCTGTATAGTTGATGCCGTCCATCTTGCCGTCGACATACACAGCTCCGCCTAACGGTGCGAGCGCCTTGCCCGACTTGAGCATCTTGAGTTCGCCGCCCGCTTTAAGTTCGAGCTGATAGATACCCTCTTTTGTGTTTCCCGAAGTCCATGAGTCTGCCTTGCGTACGCCTGCAATAACCGTCGGAGTGTACTCGGCAGCCTCTTGCGACTGGGCAGAAATGGTGTCAGTAGCACTGAACATAGCTACTGCTGCCAATGTCAGAGTAATTTTTCTTAGATTCATGTTATTAAAGTTTTATATTAAGTATGTATTTTCAATAGTCTGTGTTTTACAGCCTGCAAAGATAATGCTTTTTTATGTAACGTGAAAAAATAACGTACGATAATGCCACATTATCTTCACTAACAATAAAAAGGCAGAGACTCCGCATGAGAAGTCCCTGCCTTCTTGCTATTGTTGTTTCATGTCTGAAATCTACTTCACAGCTATTTTCTTGCCATTCTTGATGTAGATGCCGCGCTGCAGCTTGCCGTTCACGCGACGTCCGTCGAGAGTGTAGACTGCATCGTCGCCCTCTGTTGTTGCCACGCCTGCTATTGCGTTTGGCTCATCCCACAGTTTCACTGTCGTGCTCCAGCCGTTGTCATATCTGCCGATATATGCCTGGAACATCGGAACGGTAAATTCGCCGTTGCTCACAAACATCTTCGCGTCTTCATCGTAGTAGTAGAAGTACGGCGAGAAATCCTCTCCGTCAGCCATTGGCTGCTCTACGGCTGTCGTTTTGAGTACGCCAATGAAGTCGACGCCGTCTTTAGTAACGGCAGCACCCTCCTGCTCGGTAGTAGTCTGAAGCATGCCCTTGAACGGACGTTCTGTTGCCGGAACGAACATATATGGCACGCAAGCCTCTGTTTGCTCAACAATGATGAAGTTGATGTTTTCCTCGTCAGCATAATAGAGCTCGTAGAACTTACCTGCCTGTGCTGCTTCCTCAGCGTTGAGAGCTATAGGCAGACAAACGGTTGTCGCCTTTCCTACGGTGTATGTAGGGTCTACGAAGAACTGAATGTCGTGTGTTACGTTGCCGTCAGCAAAGCTGATGTTCTCGGCTGTATATTTTCTGTAGCCGTCAGCCCATACATTTGCATTGAGAGTATATGTGAGGTCGCTGCGTCCGACAGATATGTCGTATGTGCCGCCCGTTGCATTTGTGAAGTATGCAACGCCATTGTCGGCTGTCAGCAATATATATACTCCGTCTTCCACAGCATTGCCGTAGCAGTCGGTCAGCTTACCGCTGATATGTACAGCATGGTCTACCGACATGTAGACAACTGGCATTTCCGTTGTCATTATGGTCTTCATCTCTGCCTCGCTGTCAGCATTCATGCATAATGCGGTGCGTGTATTGTCTGTGTGGAAGTTGGTCTTGCATTCTGTAGCTGCTGTGTGCTTCACTACGATGCGCACGTCGTTGCCTTCATAGATGAACGGCTCGTCAAGCGGAATGTTAAGCGCCACGTTGTTAGAAGGCGCGATGGTAATGTTTCCGTCAAACACTTTCTGCATCTCCTCTACGTTGCGGAGGTTCTCAGAATCGAGTGTGCCGTTCTCAACGTTCTCCATCCATACCGTGATGTGTGCATCTACGGTTTCTGCCTCTACAGACTTTCCTTTGTAAGTCAGCTGTGTTACGACTGCGCCTGCCTCGATGTCACTCATCAGCTCTGCCGGATAGAGGCTCTCGCTCATCGATGCTTTATACCACATGTTGATAGGTGCAGTGTGTTTGTCGTTGTTATATTCGCCTACGGATACCTCGCTGACAAGTTCTTCAGAATTTACGCTCACATCGACTTTGTCGGTTGTAAGTGTCTCTTCACCGAACATTACTTCAAAGTAGGCTTCTGTGCCCCAGATTGTCATTGCCTTGTTGCCGCCAGTAGATATTGCTTTGTAGATAACCACGTCCTCTGTTGTGAGTTCCACTGTTCCTCCGGCGGGTATCTCTACTGTTTCCACGTCGTAAACCTCGTCGTTGAAGTAGAACTTGACGGTGTATGCATCGGCTGCAAACGGTGTTGCGTTTACGTTTTCTATCTTTATCGAAGCCTTGTAGTTATGGTTTTCCACAGCCTCTGCCGGTATGTCGTATTCGGCAATGAAGAGGTCTTTTGACTCGATAAGTACAATATCCTTTGTTATGCTTCCTTCTGCAAACGATATTTTGCCTGTCTGCGGGAAGAATCCTTCCCTCTCTGCCGTCATGTCGTATTCCAGTCCAGTCTGAACTACCTCGATGTTGTAGTTTCCTTCGGCATCGGTTGTGGCGCTGTACTGTACGTTGCCAGATGTCAGCACGATGCTCGCGCCCTCTACGGCTGCACCGTTTTTCTTGTTGGTTACCTTGCCCTGCATGGTTGCCGGATCGTTAGACAGTGTCAGGTAGAGCACTGGAGTAGCCGAAGCACTAGACATTGTTGTCGGCAAGGTATAGTTTGCGCCTGTGTACATCGACGGCGATGTGGCTTTCAGCGATGTGCTTGCCTCGTAACGCAGACCGCCACCGTCGTTTTCTTCCTTAGTGTAGACAAACTTGATGTTGCTTCCTGTGTAGACGAACGGCTCGCTGAGTTCAAGCTCAACCATGTCGTCATATGTGTAAGAATAGTTTTTGTAAGCGCCCGCTTTCTTGAATGTAGCCGTTCCGTCATATACAAGTGTCATGCCTTCGGTGTCTGAGAACGGTGTGCCGTAGGCTGGAGAGAAAGCTGCCTCGTCGGTGTTGACAGCCCATATCTTCACTGGCAGTGTCTTTCCCGACGTGTTGTAGCCATGAAAACCTATCTTCGTAATCTTGTCACCACTCTTCAGTTTCAGGTCGGCTGCCGAATATATTGTCTCGGCATGAGTCATCTTATACATAAAGCTGAAAGGCACGTTCATGTCGTTGCCTGTAGCCTCGCCCACCTGCACGCTGCTTGCTGCCACTTCTGCTCCTACTTCCACATTCTGTGCTTCTGTCTCTACGACATAGTCGCCACAGGTGTAGCGCAGTTTCATTTCTATCGTTCCTTCGGCATGCGGAGTATATCCGAACTCTACGGCGCGTGTCTCACCAACGCCTAAGTTGGCATCGTCGGCTGTTGCCACTGTCTCGCCGTCGACGAGAAACTCAATGGTATAGCTGCCCGCAGCACGCTCTGCACCCATGTTTATTATGTTTGCCGATATCTGAATGTCATTGTTTACCATACCCGTTTCAGGCATCGCTACATTGTCGAACATCACGTCGTTCTCCGCGAAGTAGCGCGTATATCCGCTGAAAGTGTAAAGATACAGGTTGTAGCACTCTACAGCCACATACTTGATGCCTGCCGACATGCCGCTGACCGTAATGTCTTTCTGCGATGAAGACAGCTCACTGCTGTAGTCGCCAAACTCAGTCCAGCTGTTCTTGTCCTCTGAATAGAGAACTTTCAGCGTACCGGATGAATAGTAACTCTGGTTGCGCACATTCAGCACAAGTTTCTCGCCCTCCTGAATGTCGAGCTTCGGCGAGATGATGCGCACCGTACCGATGGTGTACGCATTACTGTAGCCGAAATAGATGTTGCCGTCGGTAGTAGTGCCAAACGGCAATTCGCCCTGCGAGAAATCTATATACCACTGGGTCGAACCACTGTCCTGTGCACGAAGGTGAGCTCCACCAACGAGCAAGAACATCATCAATAATAGTAAATTGACTTTCTTCATAAGCATTTGTTTTTAGTTGTTATTATTAATTTTCTTCCTTTTGTTTCTTATATCCGCGAACAACAATGTCGCAAAACTTTTTGGCAAAGATATGCATTTGTTAGCAATATACATTATTAATAATATATATAATTCGACAATTTGCTGTTTTTGAAAGAAAAACCGCCAAGACAAGTAACCTTAACGATAACGTTAACGGGGACTGGATATGCGTGCAGGCGGAAAGCCATGATGATAACGGGGCATATACACGGCTGTGCATACAAAATAAGCAGGGCACCGAGTGGTGTCCTGCTTATTCATTATTGTTAATTATTGTCGGATGTCTCTTATTCGTCCCAGACTACTGAGTTTGCACCAAACTCATCGTCGTAAGGCTCTGTAGAGGGGTCTGGAGTAACTGTCTGCTCGTCCTTTGTGTGGTCGAGGCTCGCATTGTTAAGCTCGCTCTCGGTCTGCATGGCGAGCCACTTGATGCTCGGAACT
>OMZM01000022.1:29833-30219 GCA_900315545.1 uncultured Prevotella sp. | reverse complement strand
TTCTCTCCGTATTTTTGTCTGATAAACTCGACAGGCGTTTTGTAATTCAATCTCTTTCTTGGCCTGTTGTTGATTCTGTCCTGTACCATATTGATGTCTTTATCTGTTATCTTTGTAAAATCACTCCCTTTAAGGAAGTATTGCCTGACTAGACCGTTAGTGTTTTCATTAGCACCTCTTTCCCATGAGTGGTATGGTCTTGCAAAGAAGATGTCTATTTTCAGTGCTCTGGCAATCTGCTGGTGCCTGGAGAACTCTGTACCATTATCTGCGGTCATGGTATGCAATCCCTTTCTTATCGGCTTAAGTGCGGCAATGGCTGCCTCCGCCAGTGGCTCTGCCTCTTTTGAAGGAAGCTTTCTCATGATTAGGAACCCGGACTCCCT
>OMZM01000022.1:0-29796 GCA_900315545.1 uncultured Prevotella sp. | reverse complement strand
TCATCAACGACCGCAGGTCTTTGCTCTATCCCGACACGGCCAGGTATTCCCCTTGACTTATATGATGAACCGCGCTTGTTATAGCGCCTGCCCCTGTGGCGCAGATGCTTATAGAGAGGCTTTCCCCATTTGTGCTTCTCCTCCCACACATATCTGTAGATGGTTTCGTGTGAGATGGTCGGTAATCCCAGTGCACGCCGCCTTCCGGATATCTGCTCGGGAGACCACTGTTCCTGTGTGAGTTTATGGTCAATGTAAACCTTTATTTCGTCCGTAAGGACGGTATAGTGCTTTCTTGCGCTCATTCTCCTGTCTGACAGCCACTGGGCCTTTTCCGCATTATACCTGCCATGGGGTGCCTTGTTGCGCCTAATTTCTCGGCTAATGGTGCTGCGGTGCACACCAAGAGCCCTGGCTATGTCTGTTGGACGTTCTTTATTTTGCAGTCTGAAAGATATTTCGTACCTTTGCTGCGCAGTTAGATGCTTTGTCATATTTGCAACTTATGTGGAAGTCGGGGACGAAAGATCTTGTGGAACTTTTGTCCCTTTTTTCATGCTCCTTGCTCACTTACTTCTTTGACACATTTGTTGCATTATCAATTTGAATTCAAGTAGATATGTTTGTTATCATGTTGTTTTGGATGTTATTGTCGCTATAGTTCGGGAGTAATGATAAATACAAATCGGAGAGACAAGCGTTTGCTTACCTCTCCGACATTTGTTTCTGGTTATGCAATAGAATTGCAGACAATTATATGTCTTATTGTGTGTATAGCCAAATACAAAAGAGTACTATCAGAATGGCTATTATGCTGAACAGTGTGAAAAACAGTCTGTCCAATAGCATTCTTTTCTTCTTTGCATTCAGTCTTTTTCTTTTCATTTTTGATTTTTCACTTTCTTTAATTTTGTGTTGTCTTTTATAGTTATGTCGATGTCCAGTGTAGTTTTCTTGTTTAGTGTGGTGATGTTTTGCTTCTTCTGATTTTTCCATGTTATGTTTTTAGATTTTAGTTATATTATTATTTTTCGTGTCTTTATTTTCCCGTTTTCTTTTGTTTTTTCAATATAAACTCCGTGTGTCGGGTTGTTGACAGTGTTTCCTTTTAGGTCGTAATATACTGTCTTTTGGTTGTCTTTGGCATTGTATTCGTCTATTCCTGTGCCTGCAACTATCTCGTACCATGCTATAGGCGAGCGCTTTTCCTGTGTTCCGTAGTATATTGCCTGTACGCCCACAGCCTGCCAGTTAGAGTCGTCTAATGGGAATACGACGTAGTGTGCATCGTCGTCGGCATCATAGCCTATACCCAGCATGTTCATATAGTAGTAGTTTATGATAGACAAGTCTTCCGGTGTATTATATCTTACGCCTGGCAGAACGACTTCCGACATCTCGTTGTTAGTAACGAGATACATCTGATAGTACAGTTTTGAGCGCAGCAGTCTGTTGCCTTCTGTATCTTCGAATGGCAATTTGAAGTTCAGCTCTGGGAAATTGTCATCAGTCATGGCAATATATCTCTTTATGATAGGAGTTGCCGGCGTGTGTGCAGTGTCTTCGTATGGGAAGATATAGCTGCCGATATAATAGTCGTAGGCAGATATCTCGTCCTGCATCTCGCTAAAGACAATACACTTTGTCAACTGTGAGAATGTGTCGTCGTCTGTGTTGTAAGCCAGTTCAATGTCGCACATGTCAGTGCTGTTGTTGCTTCCTGTGAGATATACTGCTCCGTTTTCCGATATTCCCATATACTGTTTTGCAGGGAATACAGCCATGTTGCCGTCAAACGAACCCTTTATCCATGCTTCCGGCAGTTTGTCATATATACCTTTTATATATATGTCTGTTCCATCGATGCCGATAGTCATTGGCAGTGAGAAATAGTCGTTCACACCTTCGGTGTCCATTCCGTATGTCTTTGTAATGAGGTTTTCTGGAGGTGTTATTCCTTCCATATTAAACTTAGTATAAACACTTTCCCAGTCTGCATATCCGCTCCAAGACATGTCATCAGTCCAGTATGCACTGAGTATGCGCGATGCGCTTGTGTCGTTCAGTCTTATCTCATCGCCGTCGATAGTGTATGTTATTTCCTTAGTTTCTGTATCGAGTGAGAACGAGCCTTCAGCAGACTTGTTCACAATAGCCATAACTACGTATGCATTGTAGTGTTGCGAATATCTGACAGCCTGTCCCAACGGCAGTGTTATGGTGTTTCCGTTGAGTGTAGCCTTAACCCATGCGTCGTATGGATATGTAGACAAAGGATTTTTCAGGTAAACCGTTTCGTTGTCGCTGGCAAATACGATTTCTATTGTTTTGCCATCTTGTTCTGTTTCCAGAGGCATTCCGTCGTCTGACAGGATATAAGCATGACCTTTTCTGCTGTAGGTCTTTGCTTCTCCGTCGGGCTTTTCCGTAATCACTTCGTATTCGCTTTCAGCTTTCATAATGGCATTTGTCGTAGCTGTCTTTTCAATCTTGGCGAGTCTTCTTTCGCTTTTTTTGTTTTCAGCGTTTTGTGCGAGTGCAGCAATTGTGAGAACTGTCAGCAAATATAAAAGTAGAAATCTTTTCATAATCATTTATGTTTTAGTTTTGTAGAATTTATATTTTGTCTATATCAACATATCCGTGCATGACGGCATATATCGTGAGTGCGGATACGCTTTTCAGTCCCAGCTTTTCCGTTATGTTTTTTCTGTGAGTTATGACGGTAGTCATGCTGATGTTCAGCCTGTCGGCTATTTCCTTGTTTATCAGTCCCTGACATATCAGGGCAAGCACTTCTATTTCTCTGTCCGACAGTATTTTTGTGCACAGTGCCTTTGGCGCTGGTGGCAGGTTTTGTCCCTTGCCATGTGCGTGCTGTACGAGTAGCAGCAAATCTTTTATGAGTTCCTTCTCCGGTTGGTTTATGCAGAGACCGTGGAATTCGCTCAGTTGCTTGTCTGGATCGTCGGAAATGGTAAGCACGATGGTGTGTCTTCTGCGCTCAATAAAGAATTGTCGGTGTGCCAGCACTATGCTTGTTTCTACGAAATAGTGGAAGAAGCGGTCGGCATTGTTGCTCTCAAGTTCTTCGAACGATGCAAATGTTTCTATGGTGATAATAGGCATGACATGTTGCAACAACTGTTTCAGTCCAATTGTTGCAAGCATATTCGAGTTGACAATAGCCATCAGAGGCCTACCATTGTTCATTGAGCCATTCATATCAGTGGGCAAAGTTACAAAAAGTAGAAAGCAATACAAAAGAATTTTTGTATTTTTTTGCCGAGACCAGACAAGTTCTATTTAGCCGCCACCAAAAAGTAAGAAAAAACTGGTATGTCAAAGTATAAAATGCGGTCAAACAATTAAATCGTGTTAAATATTTGTTGTAAAATACATGTTATGCAATTTATTTTCAAAATGATTTCTATATTTGCACTGCAAAACTAAATTGATTGTAAGAAACATAACATTAACAAATTGTAAAATCATCAGCAATGAAGAAGATAGGTATTTTAATAGTCATGGTTTGTCTGTCTCTGGCAGCTATGGCACAGAAAGACGCTCAGATAAAGTTTGACAAGATAACGCATAACTTCGGTACGTTCTCAGAGAAGAATCCTGTTCAGGAGTGTGTTTTCACGTTTACAAATGTAGGCGAGAAGCCTCTTGTCATCAATCAGGCTGTTGCTTCTTGCGGATGCACAATCCCCAAATACACAAAGCAGCCCGTAATGCCTGGACAAAAAGGAGAAATAAAAGTTACCTACAACGGTGCTGGAAAGTTTGCCGGACACTTCAAGAAGACGATAACGGTCAGGACCAACGGCGCAGTTGAAGTTACAAGACTTTACGTCGAAGGAGATATGACAGAGAAATAAAACACAAACGGTTGCCTAAGGCAGCCGTTTGTTGTTTATGATGATTTCGTCCGTAAATATCCATCCTCCGTATTTGCCTGTCTTTGCACATGCCCTGACGTAGCGTGCCTTTTTGTTTCCTTTCCACTGTTCGCAGCGTATGAAGTAGTCGGGATTGCGGCTCACTTCGTATGTCTTCTGATATACAGGTTCAAAGTTTTCGCCGTCGGAAGATAGATAATACTCGACGTTTGCCGGTGCAAAAATCTCCGGACCGGCAAACTGCATGAAGTTGACTGTTATGTCGCGTATCTCCTTTTCCTCCTGCATGTCGACGATAATGTCGAATCCCTTGCGTGTGATGAAACCTTGCCAGTGTCCGTCTCCGTATGCCCAGTCGCCCGACAGCCCGTCTGTCAGTGAGCCTTCGCCCGCAGCCTTGTAGACATCTGCGTATGGTGCAATATACTTTACAGGCATTCCGACAGCCTCGTGCATGGTCTTTTCTTTGCTTTCCTTTCGTGCTCCTATTTCCTGCGACAGCCTGAAAGCATTGTATCCTCTGCTGTACAGGTTGTCGGTTGCATGTATGGCACGTCTGCGGAAGTCTTCATAGTTGTCGTGTTTCTGGCTCCATCCTATTTCCGCTATAGCCAAAGCGCGTGCCCACAGCATATATTCGGCATGTTCTGGAGTCTCTATCATCTCAGTCCACATGTTGCCCTGTATACCGTCTATGTATTTCTCATATTCTGTTCCTCTTATTTCATCGGGCACAGGCTCGAATCCGTAGGTTCTTTCTACGGGTGTGTATCCTCCGAAAGCGCGTGGCTGTGTGGCAGGTGCATCCTGGTAAGCGTCAAGGTAGCAGTAGCCGCCGGGCGACATAACTACATGGTGGTTCATCTTAGATGCCTTCAGACCTCCATCCGTTCCTCGCCACGACATTACCGTTGCGTTTGGAGCCAGATAGCCTTCCAGAATCTCGTCCCAGCCCATCAGCTTCCTGCCATGACTGTTGAGGAAACGCTCAATGCGCTCCGTCAGGTAGCTTTGCAGTTCGGCTGTAGTAGAAAGACCTTCTTCCTTCATTCGTTGCTGACACTTTTCGCAGGTCTCCCACGACTTGCGCGATGTCTCGTCGCCGCCTATGTGAATGTATTCGGAAGGGAAGATGTCCATTACTTCCATTAGTATTGTTTCAAGGAACTCGAATGTCTGTTCGTTTCCTACGCAAAATTCTCCGCTTGAATATGGCTTGCCTTCACACGACAGGTGGGGCAGGGCATAGATTACTTCCTCGCTGTGTCCGGGCATTTCTATTTCCGGAATGACCGTTATGTGGCGCTCGGCAGCGTATGAGACGATTTCTCTGAGTTCGTCTTGCGTATAGTATCCACCATACGGAACAGAGTTGGGAGAATTGTGCTTTGCAGCAATTCCGTTTCCGTCGGGCATCTCTGCATATTTTCTGTTTGTTCCGTCAACCCACCACGTGTTCCAGTCGCTGGCAGTCCTGTATGCTCCTTTCTGTGTCAGTTGTGGATATTTAATGCTTTCTACGCGCCATCCGCCTGCATCGGTCAGGTGCAGATGCAGGTGCGTGAACTTGTACCTTGCCATCGCATCTATCTGCTTCAGCAGGAATTCCTTGTCCCATACGTGGCGCGAGCAGTCTATCATCAGTCCGCGATAAGGGAAGCGCGGATAGTCCTTTATGCTCGCGCTGCAAGCCTGTCCATTGTCGTTGAACAGTTGCAGCATAGTCTGCACGGCGTAGAACGCCGCTCTCGGACTGACGGCAGCAATGTCTATGCTCTTGCCGTCGGTGTTCTCTATCTCGTAGTAGTCGGGATGTGCGCCGTTGCCGACACTCTCCGACACTCTGATGTTTATTCTTCTAATCTCTCCCTTGCCCGTCATTGCACCGATGCGTCGCAGTTCTTCCTTCAGGTATTTCTCGGTGAAACTCGCGTCAGACTTGCTGAGATTTGATTTTATTCTTACGTTTTTGTCGATGCCATACTGGCAGCATCCCGTCGTAATGTCAGCTGGCTGCGGAATGATACTCACCTGCGAAAATGCCGGAACAAAGAAGATGGCAAGCAAGACAGTGATGAAAAAATGTTTCATAGGTTGTGTTTTGTTTATATTTAAATGCAAAAATAGTAAACATATCGTAAATATGCAAACATCTGCCAGTAAATTGTGATGAAAGGAAAACATGCAACAATCTTTTGAAAACTTTTGCCTGTTACATCTATTTATCGTAATTTTGCAGCAAATATAGATGTGAAATGGAAACCGACAGTAAGAAAACAGGCTTTTTCAACCTAACACGAAAGAGTGCGACAGTGCTTTTCTTTGCCATCATATTGCTGCTTACGGCAATTCAGATGGCTTGGCATGTCATGCCGCGAACACAGACCGAGCAGGAGCGTTGCAGGGCTCTGCTGGTTCACAGGCACATAGAAAAGGTGTACATGGGCAAGAAAGAGCTGTTTGTGCTGAGAGATACTACTTCGAGGCATACTGCTGTATGGGTCAACAAGTATCGTCTTGTGCCGTCGTGTCATGGCAGGCTGGTTTCCAACTATGTGCCGTCGAAGGGCAAGGACTATAAAAAAACTGAAATAGACAGTATTGTCGGCAGCATGAGAGACAGTCTTGAAACCGAACTGAAAATGCTGGGCAGCGTGTCTGACGAACTGAATTATTTTCTCAGTGTTCACGGTGTGCAGGATGAGGGCTACGACATGGTCATATCCGACAATGAACATATAAACAGTCTTATTAACGAAAGACGTAAAGCGCTTGACCGTCTGAAAGATATAACGGACAGTTCAAGTGTGAGAATAGTTAAGAGCGACGTCTTTACGGTAGTGTGGCACGACCATGAAAACGTGGTTAGGAAGAAGCAGTGTCTGCCTGTCGGCAGGGTGTCAGACAAGAGGCTGATGTATCAGACGCTTGACAAGACGATGCCGATGGGCATAAGACCGAAATACTATGGCGTGTCTGATTTGTCGCAAGACATGATTTCGTCTGTTGACACCATAAACAGGACGCTCGTCAGGCTTGCACGCAGAGGTGTGGGACAGGCGTTTCTGCCAAAGAAGATTTACGACTTTACAGTAGACGGCAAGGGCAGACAGATAGTCGGCGAATATATGGACGACACACTGTCGTCAGGCATCAGATACGACTCGCTCGGTGTCTACAGGGGCGAAATGGACAGAAACGGGCTGGCACAGGGACATGGTACGTATTTCAGCACTAAAAAGGTTTTCTACGAGGGACACTGGATGGACGACCGCAGGTCGGGATTCGGAATAGAGAGCAGTCCTGCTCCGCGAGTCAGGGCAGGGGAGTGGCTTGCCGACACATATAAAGGCGAGAGACTGAACTATACGTCAGACCGCATCTACGGCATAGACATTTCGAGATACCAGCACGAGATTGGCAAGAAGAAATACGGCATAGACTGGAGCAAACTGCGCATTACACAACTCGGACAGATAAGCAAGAAGAGGATAAGCGGCGTCGTAGACTATCCAGTTGCGTTTGTATATATAAAGTCAACAGAAGGTACTACCGTCAACAATAAGTATTATCTTGGCGACTATGCTGCTGCCAGACGGCACGGCAAGCGCGTAGGCACATACCATTTCTTCTCTACCAGGTCGAGCGGCAAGGCTCAAGCCATACATTTCCTCAACAACAGCAGGTTCCACAAGGGTGATTTTCCGCCTGTGCTCGACGTAGAGCCGACCCACGCACAGATAATGGCAATGGGCGGAGTGGAGGTAATGTTCAGTCATATCCGCACATGGATGAACATGGTTGAGAATGCCACAAAGTGTCGTCCGGTGCTGTATGTAGGACAATCGTTTGTGAACAGATACCTCGACAAGGCACCCGACATAAAGAAAAAGTATAATGTCTGGATTGCGCGCTATGGCGAATACAAACCCGACGTGCATCTTGTCTACTGGCAGTTGAGTCCCGACGGTCGCGTGAACGGTATACACGGCGATGTGGACATTAACGTTTTCAACGGCTACATGCCAGCCTTCCGCAACTTCCTGAACTTCAATCTGGTTCCGTAACGACAAGTGCTGTCTGACGCTGTCGGCACTAAGACAAAAGTCATCATTACGTTAACGCTATCGTTAACGACAATGTTAAGTTTGGTCCCTGTTTTATTTGATAAATTATTATTGTGTGAATTATGTTGTAAAAAGAAACTTGTTGAAAATCAGTAACTTAAAGATTTAGTGGATTTACTCTGCAAATAAAACTCCTATTCCTGTACGTTCACAAATTACAAGCAGAAACATCATTTGTGTCAACTGTTCATTTCTAGATTGTGGTGGCAAGTCATTTAGACGGTTAACTTTTCGTGATTTACAATTCCATGTGGGATGTTCTGCATGGACAGCCTAAATATCAATATATTGCTGCGCCATGACAGCATTACTATGCTGAATTATATTTTTTGTAGCTCTTTCATATCCGTCCTTAGTTAAATCCAAAGTATTACTATCCAATAAATTAATTGCTGGCAAAAAATTAATACGCATCAATAGATCCTTATTTATAGCACGCTTGGCATCATAGAAACAAATAGAATTGACAAAGTCTTGTACAGGCATACTGTTGAGGATTCGTAATGTGAGCCACGCCACGTCATAGTCATCGAAACCAAGCATGTAGCAGGTATCATCGCATACTGCAGTTTTGCCATTGATATCCGAAACTAAGGCGAAGTTCGTTTGCTTGTACAGACCAGAGATGATGACTTTGTGCTTTTTAAACGTATAATCACCGATACCGAACATGCAAAACCTTGGTCTATCCTTATATATAATGCTTTTCCTGTTATCCAAATACCCTGCATGATTTATCAAATATTGGTAAGCCTTAGGATATTTTTCCTTCATCAGCTTTGTATCCTCGTTTGTGTTATGTTGGGTTACTATCACATATTTGCGAGTATGTGAAATAACTTCTCCTTTGACATCAGAACTCTTAATAAGAGGATAGATTACATCATCTTCAATGTCGACAATCTCGCCAAGTGCATTTACATACTGACCGTTATCTTTTGACAACTCCATAACCTTAGAGCAGTCATGTTTCAAACCTGACCTCCAAATAAATGGAGAAACACCGTCTATTATTTGTGTCTTTACATAATTATCTACATTAGCTACAAACTTGTCTTTAACCCACCCAAAACTATATAATAAGTTCTTAGTATAGAAATCAAACACGCGGCAGCATCGTTCGTGTCCACCAAAGAGATGCATGGTCAAGAGTGCCGCAGAAACAGATACATTAAACTCTTTCTGAGCATCTATGTTGTATTGTGATATGGCAGATAAAGAAGCCTTGCCAGTCTTTTGCTCATAAACCAGGTTCTTGATGACAGAGTTTTTCAACAGGAATGCAAAATAAACATTCTCTGCTGAAAACTTTTCAATGAGTTGAATGCAGATATATTCTGCAATATCAAAATTCCCCTTACCCGTAATGGCTTCAACACCTTTTACCTTTTTGAAATTAGTCTTGATTGGCAGATTGTCGCTTCCAATTTCACTAAGTTTGCTGTTAGTCACCCAAGGTGGATTTCCAATGGCAAGCACGACTCTTCCTTTTGTGTTTTCTGTTATTTGGTTGAAATCAAAATCAAAAATGTTTTCATGATAAAAATGAAAATTTATATTATCTAGTGATTTCCCGAGCTTTTGAAGTTTACCGTTTAGAACATCTAAATACGGCTTGTAGATTTCTATTCCATAAACATCCTCAATGGTGTTAAATGTAAGTAAAGCAGCAACAATAAAATTGCCCTGCCCACAAGTAGGCTCAATAATTACCTGCGGGCGAACACCTTGAGATTTAATGTGTTCACAAATAGATATAGCAAGTGGCAAATTTGTCTGCCAATCACCATATTCATCCCGTTTATCATTAATAATAAACTCACTCATTGTCTATCTCTAAATCATATTTGACAATTGGAGAGATCCCATCTATTGTTTCATTCAATGTAACTATTCGACTATATTGCAATCTCCACTGTAAGGCATTCGAAATGGTTAAATAACCAATGATGGGTGGATTTTTGAGGATTTCTTTTGCAATATTCATCAGTGTCACTTCATCTGCAGGGATTTTGTGGTCATTTAGAAAAGCAAAAATATCGTCTGCATTGCCCTTATTTTCGATAATGTGCATAAGACCTGTAGTTGTTTGATAGTCGGCAGTTCTACTTTTGTCAATATAGGTGCAAGAAATAAATTCAAGCATTCCCTTCTTCTGCATAGCGTCATCTGTCTTCTTGTAAACAAAGACTATGAGATTGTAGCCAAGTCCATATATTTTCTGTTTACTATCTTTAAAAGGACAACTGGATTGTGGCTGTTTGATAGAAGTAACTTTTATATCAGTATTAACTGAAGGTAAATCAAGTCCATTTGCAGAACTGCCAACCTCCATTTCATAGTTCTTTGACAAATAATTTTGGAACAAATGCTCAACAAATGTACCTACGGCCTTTCCATCTGTTACACCGAACAGTTCTTTTCTGTATTTGCCGCTTTCTTGTTTGCAGAATGCTTTAGCACTCTTTATAAGCTCTTTTTCATCTAACTTTTTCATAATTTGAATACTTTATTGTTAAGATAGAATTTCCCATTAACCTTTCCGAGTTATCCACTAACTAAAAAGAGGGGTGTTCCATTTGTTCTTGGTACAAAGTTACACATTTTCTCTAAAAGAACACACAAAACGTTTCATGTATTTAGTAAATAATCACATTTTATTTTATTTTTCCCACATTTACCCAATACTTTCCCTGAAATACTATTGTTAAATCAATTACTTTGCACTAACCTACAAAAACCGTGCCAAACTTGTCAGAATTTTTCTTTGCACTGAAAAAGTATGAAAAATTTTGACAGGGAAAAACTCTCCAAATAGAATCGGAACAGCCTTTGAAAGTGCTAAGATGTGTTAATTTCGAGTCCAAATGTAATTGTTAAAATTGTCAAAGAGCATGTTTGAGGCGGCTATTTGCGTATTTTGTCTTGCAAAACATAGTGTCCGAGAGCCCCAAACACTATGTTTGACTTCCTCAAACAGTGTGTTTGACAATGTCAAACATGCTCTTTGACAATTTTAACATATACAGTTTGTGCTCATAAACTCTGTATTTCGTGTTATGGTTTTGACTGTCAGGTGATTACGTTAGCATGCGAATTTTGAGCGTATTTTGCCCCTCTGATTTCCGAAACGGGTTTCGCGGGCATTCTCGCGACAGTAAACGGGCGAAAATTGATTATTACTTTATTCGCCTATACATTATAATATTAATATAAGAAACCAACTATTTCTTCTCTGCGGATTGATACGGAGCAAGACATGTTGTACAAAATAGAGTTTTGTTTGGCAATATTGTAGTTTTATTTTCATTTTCAAAATAAAATACGTTCCTTTGCTGCCGATATGCAAACAAACAAGCCAATATTGACGATAACGGGTTCCGACCCTGCCGGCGTTTCCGGTGTGCAGGCTGACATAAAGGTCATCTCGCAGCTGGGTGGATATGCTGTCTCTGCCATCACGTCGGTAACTGTGCAGAATACGCTCGGCATACAGGACTTCCACGACCTGCCTGCCAGTGTTGTGGAGGGGCAGGTGGAAGCCATAATGAACGACGTGGAGCCGCAAACCGTAAAGATAGGAATGATAAGGACTAAGGAAACGCTCGCTGTAATAGTAAGCCTGCTGTCGCGATACCGTCCGCAGAATGTAATCTTCATGCCTGTCATGTATTCCGCTCAGGGCGAGAGACTTGTCTCTGACGAGCTTGTCGGAGCCATAAGGCAGCAGTTGTTGCCGCTGTGTACGCTTGTCGTGCAGAACACACAGTTCAGCAGTCATGGCGAGGCAAATATGTTTGCATCTGCCGTAGCCTATTACCTGAATGCCGGCTATGGCAAAGCTGACGCACTGAAGCATGCCCGGAGGCTGCTCGACACGCAGCCAACGTCATATTCGGGACTGAAAAGCCGCAGCCGCGACCTGTATGAACAGTTCATGCGCGAAGTGGAACATTGCTACAAAACCAACAGCGACGTGCGTTTCTATGCAAGTCGACTGAACGTGGCAAGCGGCTATCTCGCACAGGTAACACGACGCATAAAGGGGCAGTCGCCCAAGAGCATAATCGACAGTCGGATACTCGTGGAGGCAGAGCGACTGCTCAGCAGCACGACGCAGACGGTGCAGGAGATAGCCTACTCATTGGGTTTTACGTCGCAGGCATATTTCTCCAGGTTTTTCAGGAAGCAGCACGACATGTCGCCAACCGAATACAGAAACAGAAAACAATCATAAACAAACATGAAAGAAAACAGACAACAACTTAACCGTCAGCTGGCACAGATGCTGAAGGGCGGTGTAATTATGGACGTAAGCACGCCAGAACAGGCTCGCATAGCCGAGCAGGCAGGAGCGTGCGCAGTGATGGCTTTGGAACGAATACCTGCCGACATAAGGGCGGCTGGCGGCGTGGCAAGAATGAGCGACCCGAAGATGATTCGTGAGATACAGCAGGCGGTAAGCATACCAGTCATGGCTAAGTGCCGTATAGGACACATTGCCGAAGCACAGATACTGCAAGCCATAGAGATAGACTATATCGACGAGAGCGAAGTTCTGTCGCCGGCAGACAATGTTTACCATGTAGACAAGACGAAGTTTGACGTTCCGTTTGTCTGCGGTGCACGCAATCTTGGCGAGGCTCTCAGGCGAATAGCAGAAGGAGCAACCATGATAAGGACTAAGGGCGAGCCTGGAACGGGCGACGTAGTGCAGGCTGTCAGCCACATGAGGATGATGCAGAGCGAGATAAGAAACGTTGTGGCTATGGGCGAGGATGAACTCTACGAGAAGGCGAAACAGTTGCAGGCGCCTTACGAGCTGGTGCGTTTCGTTCACGACAACGGCAAGTTGCCGGTAGTGAACTTTGCTGCCGGAGGTGTTGCCACGCCTGCCGATGCAGCGCTGATGATGTTGCTCGGAGCAGAAGGCGTATTCGTCGGCAGTGGAATCTTCAAGAGTGGAAATCCGCAGAAGAGGGCTGCAGCCATAGTAAAGGCTGTGGCTAACTATCAGGATGCCAAGCTGCTGGCTGAAATATCGGAAGATTTAGGCGAGGCAATGGTCGGCATCAACGAGCACGAAATAGAACTGCTGATGGCAGAAAGAGGCAAATGAGCATGGCTGAAAACGGCAAACTGACAATAGCAATACTGGCTTTGCAAGGCGCATTTGCCGAGCATAGGGAGGCATTGGAGAAACTTGGAGTTGACACGTTTGAGGTAAGACAACCGAAAGACTGGCAGAAAGACAAGGACGGACTGATTGTTCCAGGTGGCGAGTCAACGACGCAGATGCGACTGCTCGACGACTTAGGACTGACGGAAAGCATCCGCAGCGACATAGCCGAAGGGCTCCCAGTATGGGGAACATGCGCCGGAATGATTCTGCTTGCCAAGTATGAGGACGGAAAACCGCGTCGCGGACTGTCAACTATGGACATCGACGTGTGCCGGAATGCCTATGGCAGGCAGTTGGGCAGCTTTCATGCTACAGGCAGAATGGCTGGCGTCGCAGACAATCTGCCTATGACATTCATACGTGCACCCTATGTCAGAAAGACAACCGACGGAAGTGTGGAAATACTTTCGGAGGTAGACGGTCGCATCGTGGCTGCCAGGCAGGGAAACCAGCTGGCAACTGCATTCCACCCGGAACTGACCGACGACACCCGCGTGCATCAGTATTTCGTTGACATGATAATGTCGCGCAACGATTAGTTTGCCTCAGACTTGATGTTTGGCTTTTGCAGTCCGTAGCCTTTCTTGCGGTCGACGAACAGCATGGCTATGGCAACAAACATGGCGCCTAATGCCGTTATGGCAAAGATTATCATCGAAGTGGTGTAGGAAGGGTCGGTTTCGTTGGCACGTCCGACAAGCATTGGGATGATGGAACGACCGAAATTCTGAATGAAGAATATCATTGCGTATGCCGTACCAAGACATCGCAATGGTATTATTTTTGGTACGCAGGGCCACAAGGCGGCAGGCGTGAGCGAGTAGCCTATGCTGAACAGAAGGATGAGGCTTATGGCTACAAAGCTGCTGTGGAATGGCAGTGAAAAGCCGAAATGTGCCGTCGCAAGTATGGCTGTACCTATTATAATAATGGTTACGCCTCGTCCGTAGCGGTCGTAGATGCGTCCGAACAGCGGAGTGAGGATGATTGTGGTGAACGGGGCTATGGACGTGAATATTCCGGCAACGTCGGCAGGTACGTTATATTTCACTTCCATCAGTCGCGTAGCAAACTTAAGGAACGGATTTAGGGCTGAATAGAACAGTACGCAGAACAGTGTTATCAGCCAGAAACCTGGATTGCGGAGAGTGGCGCCCAAGTCGCTGAAATGGAACTTCTCATCGTCTTCTGTATCAGACGCTGCCGTATGGTCTGCGACAGTGCCTGTCTGTTTGTCCAGACGCTTGTCGAAGACGCAGAATATGAGCCATGCAGCAATGCTGATGAACAGCAGTACGAGTCCAGCCATCATAGGTGCAGAGAGTGTAAAGTGGCGTGCCAAAGGTACGCTTACACTGAGTGCTGCTGCCGTACCGAGACGTGCCATAGCCAACTGTATGCCCATCGCCATAGCCAACTCATGTCCGGTAAACCAGCGTACCATAGCCTTGCTGACCGTAATACCGCACATTTCGTAGCCTACGCCAAAGATCGAAAAGCCAAGACTGGCAAGCGCGGCAGAAACAGGAATATTGTTGTTGTAGATGGGAATGAAGACTGTGGCATCTCCAAAACTGTGGGTTATGGCATAGAGCTTAGTCAGCACGCCGACAATCATAAGCACACAGGCAAGCAGACCCGTGAAACGTGTGCCCATCTTGTCGAGAATCAGTCCGCTGAAAAACAGCATCAGCAGATAGACGTTTATCAAACTTCCCGCTCCGGAGAAGAATCCGTAGTCGCTGCTGCTCCATCCCAGACCGCCTTCGCTGACCGGACGGCAGAGCAGACT
The DNA here is from genome assembly GCA_900315545.1 of uncultured Prevotella sp. GTDB lineage: Bacteria > Bacteroidota > Bacteroidia > Bacteroidales > Bacteroidaceae > Prevotella. The sequence continues at coordinate 14,790 of OMZM01000022.1, read as the reverse complement.
TTCCAACGGCGACATGATGTCGTTGATAAGGTAGCCTATCATCATGGTGAAGGCTACGATAAACAATACAATCCACCGCATGGCAGGAGAATCTTTCAATGATAAACGCTGTGTTGACATAATGCTGTTTGATGTGTTTTTATAGAAATGAGAATATAAAAAAGATAGAGGACATTAAGCATATTATCCATTGAACGGAATATGTATTGAAATATCCTCTATCTTTCCTAATATCAAGAAAATAGTATTATTCCTTTATGTTTGGTTCTTCGAGTCCGAGACCCTTCTTCTTGTCTACCACCTTGAGAATGAGGCCAAGAATAAGTGCAGCCACGCCGAGCGATGCAAGCATAACCAATGGTGCGGTGTAGTTGTACTGTGTTGGGTCTGTAACGCCTGGATTAGTCTTGTCGAGAACCTTGCCGATGAGCAGTGGGAACAGCCACAAGCCAATGTTCTGAATCCAGAAGATAAGTGCGTATGCCGAACCGATAATCTTAGCATCTACAAGTTTTGGTACGCTTGGCCAGAGAGATGCCGGTACAAGAGAGAAACTTGAGCCAAGAACAAGTATTGTCAGGTATGCTATGATGATGCCGCCGACAGCGTTGCCCTTGAATGCTGGGAGCACAAAAGCAAATGTAAGGTGGCATGCAATCAGCAAGATAGAACCGAGAACAAGCATTGATGCTGCCTTGCCTTTGTGGTCAACATAACTGCCGAGAATAGGTGTGATAAGCACAGCCAACAGTGGGAATACGGCAAAGATAGACTCAGCAGACTGGCGCATGTAGCCCATGTAGCAATAAGTTACAAGTGCAATGATAGATATGGCAAGGAAACCAAATTTCTTGCCGGCTGACTTCATGAAGTTGCTTGCAAATCCTGCTGCTGCAACGATGAGCATTATGACATACTGAACGATAGTTACCGACGGAGAAGCCCAGAATGAATCTGCTGCTGGCTCGTGGAGCTCAAGGTTGCACTGGAGCATGTTGACTGCATATTTCTGGAATGGGAATATTGCAGAGTAATAGAGAACGCACAACAGGGCTACGAGCCAGAAACCTGAACTCGTAAGAATCTGACCGAGATCGCTAATCTTGAATGGGTCGTCTTTCTCTTCTGCTTCGCCTGTCTGAGAGTCAAGTTTCTTGTCCATGAAGAAGTAGACAATAAACATGATGAGGGCAATCATCAGAATGACAACTCCAAATGCAACTGAACGGCTAACGCTTATCACACCACCGAGCTTAGCAAAGAAAGGCGAGAATATCATACATGTGGCAACGCCAAGACGGGCGAGAGCCATCTCTGAACCCATGGCAAGTGCCATCTCACGACCCTTGAACCACTTAACAATACCACGACTGACAGTGATACCTGCCATTTCGCAACCGCAACCGAAAATCATAAATCCTATGGCTGCTACCTTTGCAGATGCCGGCATGCCCAGATAGAAAGGAGAAACGCCGAGCTCGTCGAAGCCAGGAATGTAGTTGAGGTTGTTTGTAAACCATGTCTCAAGTCCGCTTCCCTTGAAAGCATCAGCTACGGCATACCATTTGATGATAGCACCGATAAGCATGACTGCTCCAGAAAGTACGGCAGTGAAACGAACACCCATCTTGTCGAGGATGATACCAGCAAAAATGAGGAAGAAAACGAATACGTTTAAGAACACTTCTGCTCCCTGCATTGTTCCGAATGCAGTAGAGTCCCAGCCACGCTCAGAGAGCATGAGGTCCTTGATAGGAGAGAGAATGTCCATGAAAATGTAGCTGCAGAACATGGCTAATGCCAATAGCAGCAAGGCAGTCCAGCGCATTGCTGCACTGTCGCGAAGTGTTTTAATTTGTTCACTCATAACTTTATTATTATTTATTGTTATTTGTTCTGTTGTGAATTGTCAGTGTACTCTATTTTCTTATTTCTTCAGCCAACGGTCGAGCCAGTTGAAGAATGTGCGCTGCCAGAGAATACCGTTCTGTGGTTTCAGCACCCAGTGGTTTTCATCAGGGAAGATAAGCAGCTCTGCCTCGATGCCTTTCAGTCGTGCAGCATTGAACGCTCCCATGCCCTGATTGCCGTTTATGCGGTAATCCATCTCGCCATGTATGCAGAGAATAGGTGTGTCCCACTTGTCAACAAATTTGTGTGGTGAGTTGTCGTATGTGCGTTTTGCTGCTGCGGTCTGGTCTTTGTTCCAGTAAGCATCGTCATATTCCCAGTTAGAGAACCATACTTCTTCTGTATCGGTGTACATTGATTCGAGGTTGAAAGCACCGTCGTGAGCAATGAAACACTTGAAACGCTTGTCGTGATGACCTGCAAGATAGTAAACAGAGAATCCTCCGAAACTTGCGCCAACGGCACCAAGACGGTCCTTGTCTACAAACGGCAGGTTGGCAACAGCGTCGTCTATAGCAGACAGATAGTCGTTCATGCACTGTCCTGTCCAGTCGCTTGAGATGGCTTCGTTCCATGCATGTCCGTAGCCAGGTAAACCGCGACGGTTAGGAGCAACAATGACGTAGTCGTGAGCAGCCATTATCTGGAAGTTCCATCGATAGCTCCAGAACTGTGAAACAGGACTCTGAGGACCTCCTTCGCAGTAGAGCAGGGTAGGATATTTCTTGTTTGCATCGAAATGTGGAGGCAAGATAATCCATACTTGTTCTTTCTTGCCGTCGGTAGTTGTAACCCAACGCTCTTCTATCTTGCCAAACTCTAATTGGTCGTAGATATGTTTATTCTCGAAAGTAAGTTGTTCTACTTTGGTAGCCTTTATATTCTTGCCAGGAGTTACAGCATAAATCTCATCGCCCTGTGACATGCTGTGGCGTTTCATAAGTAACTGTTTGCCATTGTTTAGCAGCTGAATAGATCCGAAATCCATAACATCGTCTGTCAGTTGGCGATGCTCTCCTTTGAAGTTTGTTTCATAAAGATTGACAGTAGCATACCAACATCCGATGAAATAAAGTTTCTTTGAATCGCTGTTCCAAACGAAATCGTCGACGTTAGAGTCAAATCTTTCAGTAACATAATTCTTTGTTCCGTTTGTAAGGTCGTAAACGCATAAGCGCTGACGGTCAGCTTCATATCCGTCGCGTGCCATGCTCAGCCATGCAACATATCTTCCGTCGGGCGAGAACTGTGGATTCTGGTCGTAGCCAGGATTGTTCTTCAGATTTTCCGGAGCATTTACAGCTTGGTCGCGAAGAGTCTTTGACGGGTCTACCTTTGGTGCAACATAGTCTGCGGGTTTGCAAAGGTTGACAGTAGTACCGTTTTCTATGTCATAGAGATATATGTCAGAATCTGTAGATATGGCATAATCGCGACCAGTCTTCTTGCGACATGTATAGGCAATTTTCTTAGAGTCTTTGCTCCAGTCTAACTGTTCAACTCCTCCAAATGGTTCCATCGGGCACTCGTAAGGTTCGCCTTCAAGTATGTCTTTGCCCTCTGTTATGCCATTTGCCGTAACTTCTGCAACATAAGGATGCTGTATGCTTTCTACATAGTGGTCCCAGTGGCGGTAAGCCAAATCTGTTACGCGACGGCCTGTTGCCTTTGGTAGATCGGATGGATTTTCTTTTATTATCTCATGGAAAGGCATTGATTTAATGAGAATAACTTTCTTTCCGTCGGGAGAGAACTTAAAGCCTTCAATGTCCTTGCTGTCCTTTGTCAGTTGCTTGCGGTCTGTTCCGTCAGCATTCATAGACCACAACTGTCCATCGGTAAGGAAAGCGACACGCTGTCCGTTTTCAATCCATACGGGATCGGTTTCATTCTTTGCACTTGTTGTAAGTTTCTTGTTGTTCTTACCGTCGGCATCCATAACGTAGATGACATGATGTCCCTTGTTCTCCTTTACGCTGTAGTATGCAACAGTGTAAACAACTTTCTTTCCATCTGGCGATGCATCAGTAGAGCCAATGCGTCCCATTGCCCACAATGCTTCAGGTGTGAGCCTGTCGCTGCTGAGCTTAATGTTATTCTTTCCGATATTCACGGTTTGTGCTTTCATTGTGCCGCCTGCCAAAAACATAGCAGCAGCCATTATTAGAGTTTTATACATATTGTGATTTATTTTAAATTATCATTTCAGTTTTATTTTATTCCTCGCTTTTTGCGTTCCAGTTCTTCGCGTCGGCGTTGCATTTCCTGTTGTTGTTTCTGCATTGCTTCAAGTCTTGCAGCCAGTCCGCCCATCTTCTTGGGATTGTTTTTGTTTTCCTTATAGTTTCTTTCAAGTATAGCCAAAAGTTTCTCGTCGTTCGTAGTCTTGCGAAGAGCCCACATGATGGCAGCACTGAAGAACAGTGAAACAAAATAGTAGAAGTTAAGTCCGGCAGAGTAGTCGTTGAAAATGAAGAAGAACATCAGCGGCATAAGGTACATCATCCACTGCATCATCTTCATCTGCTCAGCCTGCGATCCAATCATCTGGTCGCGCTGCTGCCTCATAGTAAACCATGAATACAGCAGGTTTGCAGCACAGAACAGTATACATGTCAGCGAAAGGTGGTCGCCTATAAGCCATATATTCTTACCCCATTCTATTATTGGATCGTATGTAGACAAATCTTTTATCCACAGGAAACTTTCTCCACGAAGCTGAATGGCATTTGGAACAAAGTTGAACATGGCAATCCAGATAGGCATCTGTATCAGCATAGGCATGCATCCACTCAGCGGGCTTACGCCGTATTCAGAATACAGTTGCATCATTGCCTGTTGCTTTTGCATCTGGTCTTCAGGCTTGTCGTATTGCTTTGTAGCTGCGTCGAGTTTTGGTTTCAGCACACGCATCTTTGCAGACGACATGTAACTCTTCTTTACCAATGGGTATGTGATAGCCTTCAGTAACAATGTTATGAGTATAAGCACAATACCCATGTTGAGTCCCAGACTTGTCAGTCCGTCAAAAACGTACAATGTAAACCATCTGTTTATAATTCTGAACAATGGCCATCCGAGATATACGAGACGTTCCATTTTCAGTTCTTTGTCGAATGTGCTTTGTTTCTCTATGCTTTTCAGCAATCTGAAATCATTAGGACCGAAATACATTTCGAGTTCCGTAGGTTCTTTACCTTTTGGGTCAAACTTTGTAGTCAGCGATGCCTTGTATTCTTTTAGATAACCAGACCCTTTCTCCTGTGGAATGCTTGAGAGTGATGCGTCGCTCGCAAAGTCGTCTTTTGCAATGATAAGTGAACTGAAGAACTGATTTTTGAATGCAACCCAGTCAAGAGTTTCTTCGATACGTTCATTTTGTATCTCTTTCGTCTCGTTGAGGTAGTCTGTTCCGGAATTCTTTTCTTTGTATGTCAGTGTAGAAAACCTGTTTTCAAAACTATAGCCTTTTTCCTGTTGGCGTACGCGTTGTTGCCAATCTAAGTTTATAGTGTTAGTTTTCGACGAAAAATCATTCTCCATTCCCGTTGCCGTAAGTGAGAAATGCAGCATATAGTTTTCGCCCAGTTTATATTCCATTCTGAGTTCCTTGCCTTCTCCTGCCTGTGCTGTCATGGTAACGGTAGAGTCGGTCTGCTGTGAAGGTCTGAAGTATAGGTCAGCTGTGTTTATGTTCTGGTTCTTACCGTCAACCTTGAACGCTAACAACTGGTCTTTTTCTTCAAATAGGGTAACATCATCCTTACCTTCTATATTTTTATATCCCTTTACGACAGCTTTTGTTATTATGCCGCCTTTAGTTGAAAGTGTAAGTTCCAGGCTCTTGTTTTTCAGTACAACATCACTCTTTGTGCCAGTCAGCGAGTTGTAGAAAAGGGCAGTGGTGTCTTCCATCATGGCTTTCTGCTTTTCTTCCTGAGCTATTTTTGCCTTTTGCTTTTCTTCCTGAGCTTTCTTATGCTCTGCTTCCTGCTTGGCAACCCATTCCTCTTGTGCTTTTATTTCTTCTTCAGAAGGTTTGTTATATATGCTGAAACCAATCAAGACGGCTGCTATAAGTATAAAACCTATAATTGTATTCTTATCCATGAGTTTTCTAATTGTTTATTTTGTTTTTTATTTCTTATATTCGATAGCTGTTTTTATGAAATCAAGGAAAAGTGGATGTGGATTCAGCACTGTTGATTGATATTCCGGATGGAATTGTGTTCCAATATACCATTTCAGAGCAGGAATCTCAACTATTTCCACCAAGTCGCTCTCTGGGTTTGTTCCAACACATTTCATGCCATTGTTTTCCATTTCTGCAATATATGTGTTGTTAAACTCGTAGCGGTGGCGGTGGCGTTCCTGTATCGTGTCCTTGCCATATATGTTGAATGCTTTTGAACCTCTTTTCAGTACACATTCGTATGCCCCGAGTCGCATTGTGCCACCCATGTTTGTTATGTTTTTTTGCTCTTCCATTATGTCGATGACATTGTGTTTCGTTGTCTCATCCATTTCACGCGAGTTGGCATCTGTGTATCCCAGAACATTTCTTGCAAACTCAATGACCATCATCTGCATGCCAAGACAAATGCCGAAGGTTGGAATGTCGTGCTCGCGAGTGTATTGTGCAGCAATTATCTTTCCTTCGATGCCGCGCTGTCCGAAACCCGGACAAATCATAATGCCGTCTTGTCCGTCAATCATCTCAGCCACATTTTTCTTTGTCAGTCTTTCCGAGTTGATAAATGTAAGAACTACCTTGTGGTCGTTGTATGTTGCTGCCTGCGACAGACTTTCGCGTATACTCTTGTAAGCATCCTGTAAATCGTACTTGCCTACAAGTCCTATCTTTACTATCTCCTTTGCTTTCTTCTGTTTGTCGAGGAATGTTCTCCATGGTCCGAGTTGTGGTGTTTCTCCTATTTCCTCACCCATTTTCCGGAGTATAGCGCTGTCAAGTCCCTGGGTCTGCATGTTGACAGGCACGTCGTAGATAGACGGCAGGTCTTCGCTCTGCACAACACAGTCGAAGTCAACGTTGCAGAATGCTGCAACTTTCCTGCGTATATTGTCAGACAAATGTTTCTCTGTTCGCAATACTAGTATGTCTGGCTGGATACCGATGCTTTGCAACTCTTTCACGCTGTGTTGCGTAGGTTTTGTTTTCAGTTCCTGTGCAGCTTTCAGATACGGCACGTATGTCAGGTGAACACACAGAGCCTTGCTGCCCATTTCCCATTTCAGCTGTCTTATAGCTTCGAGGAACGGTGTCGATTCTATGTCGCCGACAGTTCCGCCTATTTCAGTTATGACAAAGTCAATGTCCTTTTGTTTGCCCAGCAGTTTTACCCTACGCTTTATTTCGTCGGTAATATGTGGAATTACCTGTATAGTTTTCCCCAGATAGTCGCCTCTTCTCTCCTTGTCAATGACAGCCTTATAAATTCTGCCTGTAGTCAGGGAATTTGCACGCGTAGTCTGTATGCCGGTAAAGCGTTCGTAATGTCCCAAGTCAAGGTCGGTCTCCATACCGTCAACCGTAACGTAGCATTCTCCATGCTCATAAGGATTAAGCGTTCCGGGATCGATATTTATGTACGGATCGAACTTCTGAATCGTAATGTTGTAACCTCTTGCTTGAAGCAGTTTCCCTATTGACGAAGATATAATGCCTTTTCCTAATGAGGAAACTACTCCGCCTGTAACGAATATGTATTTTGTTTCTGCCACGATGATATGGTTTTTGTTTATATTATCATATATGCTTTTACATCTTGCAAAGGTACGTTTTTTTTATAAAAGAAACAAATATTACTATGAATTGAGTGAATTAATATCCTTTTTTGTTTCCAATATGTATGTTTTCGTAAATTTTTTCGTAATTTTGCAGACAAATAATGCGTAGCAGTTCTATGAGGATATTAAAGTTCTTTACATGTGCCTGTTTGTTGCTGTCGCTGTCTTTTAATGTCTCAGCACAGGTAAAAATAGGTAAAAAAAGACAACTATCTGTTGAGTCTACAATTCAAAATACAAAGATTGCAGACGAGTTTAGTCTTAAGTTGGACTCTCTGAAAAAAATGTTTTCCTCAGTGTCGGACAGTACACTTGTGGTGGATGACAATTCGGCTGATATGTTTGAATTGTTTCAGCCGTTTATGTACAACTCAAAAAACATTAGGAATAACTTTAGTGTTATGTCAAAAATGTCTGACAATAAGAATATTACACCTTTGATAGAAAGTTTATATTTCAATCATTACAATCTGATTTCTGAAAGCGATAGACGACTCATGGCTGACGTTCCGCTTAATGCTCAGACAGACATTCCTGCACGTCAGGATATAGACCTTGTAGATGCTGTTGCACCAGTGCCTATTGATATAGATATCAGTGATGTTGATGTAGAGGTAAGCAAGCCTAATTTCTGGAACTACAAGGGCGATTTCTTTCTGCAATTTCTGCAAAACTATATTTCAGCCAACTGGTATAAAGGTGGCGAAAGCAACTATTCGGCACTGGCAAGTGTTACGCTGGAAGCCAACTACAACAATAAGCAGAAAGTGAAGTGGGAAAACAAACTTGAAATGAAACTTGGTTATCTGACGTCAAAGAGCGATAGCCTACACTCCGTAAAGACATCCGAAGACCTCATAAGGCTCACGAGCAAACTCGGCTTGCAGGCTACAAAGCGTTGGTATTACACCGTTCAGTTGCTTGCATCAACACAGTTCTACAAAGGATACAAGAGCAACGACCCAACTATATATTCTGATTTCCTTGCGCCGCTGACAGTCAATCTGTCTGTCGGTATGGACTATTCTGTTGAGGCAATGCAGAAACGGCTTACAGGAAACATACACCTCGCACCTGTGGCTTATAATTTCAAGTATGTCAGACTGTTGCCCCTGTCGGTCAGATATGGTCTTGACGAAGGCAAAAAAATGCTCCACGAGTTAGGTTCGCAGTTCGTTGCAGACCTGACATGGAAGATAGCCAACAACATAACGTGGAAGACTCGCCTTTACGGCTTTACGACCTACAAGAAAGCCGAACTGGAATGGGAAAATACTTTCACGTTGCAGTTCAACAGGTTTATATCTACCAATATCTTCATATACCCACGTTTCGACGATGGTATGCAGCGCGACAGTCATCATGGCTACTGGCAACTGAAGGAGTTTATTTCAGTTGGACTCAACTATTCTTTCTGACGGTAGTTTCGGCATAGGGCAGCAGTTACGTCAGCGTTAATCTTTCAGTATTTTTATAACATATACAGTGTTGCCAGACACTTTGAATCGTATGTCTAATCCGTAAAATGGCATGCCATATATGCGTTCGTCGTCATTGTGGTAGTGTGGTCTCGGGTCGAGACTCAGAATCTCTTCCAGCAATCTTGTCGTTTCTTTATCAAGGTTGCAAGCTAAGTCGTCAGGCATAACCACGTTCATCCGTTGCATGACAGTTTCGTCTACAAATCCGCATCTGACGTTAGTGTGAGAGTCAGCATATTCTATGTATGGCTTGATGTCGTAAATAGGTGTTCCGTCCATCAGGTCTCCACCCCTTACGTACAGCACCGTTCCGCGGTCAGCAGTCGTTTCTATTCCAGTTAGTCTTACAGACGACAAGCCTATTGGGTTTGGTCTGTATGGCGAACGTGTGGCAAATACTCCAATACGCGTGTTTCCTCCGAGCAGTGGAGGACGCACAACAGGACTGTTGCTTGCGTGTCTGTTGGCAGAAAACTCCCATATCAGCCACAGATAGTCAAAGTCTTCTATACCGCGGATGTAGTCGCAGTCTCTGTATTCCGGCGTGAAAACTATCTTGCCTTCAAGTTCCTTCACGAGTCCACTTTGTTTTGGTATGCCAAATTTCGACCTGAAAGGGGAGTGGTAGTATGCTATTGGTTCTATAATCATGCTGCAAAGTTACGGAAAATCGAGCGCAGAACAAAATAATCATGGTCTTTATGCTGAGATGTAGTAACTTTTCTTAAGGCACTTCTATGCCGATGCAGAGGTTACCGATGACATTGCTCCTATTATTAATAAGGTGGAGGCTGAGCAGTTGCCTATTTCAGATAGAGGACGATGTAAGGTGCAGTCCTGACATCATGTGCAGGATACAACTTATAAGTAAGGCAAATCAGATTCTGGACTCGTATGGTGCTCTCTCAACGAGGAAATGTCTCAGCATGAGCAACAGGGAACTGCTGGGAAACCGGTATGTCCCTACCATGTCGTTAACTGCTGTTACCAGCGAGCATATCTACATCAGCAGGGACGAGACGACATACTATAAAGTTCCAAAATCCTTGAATTCACTCCTTGAAGAAATAAGATTCAACAGCAATGCAGGCATTATGTTGTTCAAAAATGCGTCCGATGGCGCTCCAACTACGTATATTGCGTTTGGCGATTATAATTTGATTACGACATCGGCACAGCAGAGTTGATGGCAGAGCACCAGATAGAATTTGTGGACAATATCAGCGTGTAGCCATGCGGTAATCTGCCTGGCAAACCAAACTTCTTTGTCCCGACAGTCTTTTATATTGCGATTTTTATGTAAATTTGCAGTATGAAAATGAAATATGACAATAGTTCGGTCCGCCGTCAGGACCGTTTGCTCAGCGAGGAGCGTGCCTTGCAGCTTATTGAGAGTGCTGAGTATGGTGTGCTGTCTATGGTTTCGGAAGACGGAAGTCCTTATGCCGTGCCTGTAAACTTTGTCTACGACGGCGAAAAGTCGTTTTATGTACATTGCGCACCCGAAGGGCGCAAACTGCGTGCCATAGCCCATTGCGACATGGTGCAGCTGTGTGTCGTCGGCAGGGTTAACCTCTTGCCCGACAAGTTCACCACCGAATATGAGAGCATCATTATCAGCGGACGTGCCAGCACTGGTCTGGCTGAGGCAGAGCGCCGTCATGCCTTGCAGTTGCTGATAGCCAAGCTGTCGCCCGACTATAAGGATGTCGGCATGAAGTATGCAGAAAAATCGTTCCACCGCACTGAGATTATCCGCATTGATGCCGAGTCTGTGAGCGGAAAGTGCAAGTATGTGCCAGTCATAAAATGAAATATGTCTTTGTCCGACAGTCTGTTGGGCAAAGACATATTTATATATTCCCGATAGAATCAGAACGGTGTGTATCCGTCGGGCGATGGGGGCGGGGGCATCATGCCGTTAGTGTCAGCCGTGTTTAGTTTCGACTGTATTATTCCGTCGGTGGGCAGCGGTGCGATGTAGCTGTCTTCCGGATTGGCAAAGCGCGTGTACTGTCCCTTGAAGTTGAGCAGAACGTCGTCGGTACGACCCTTACGGTGCTTTGCTATTATTATTTGCGCCATACCTCTCAGGTCGTTTTTGTTTTCGTCTTCGTATATTCGGTAGTATTCCGGACGGTGTACGAAGATAACCATATCGGCATCCTGTTCTATGGCACCCGATTCTCTCAGGTCGCTCAGCTGTGGTCGCTTGCCCTCTGGTCCTTCGCGCTGCTCGACGTTACGGCTCAGCTGCGAGAGTGCCAGTATAGGTATGTTCAGTTCCTTTGCGAGTCCTTTTAGCGATCGGCTGATGGTCGACACCTCTTCCTGTCGGTTGCCGTAGTGCATACCGTTAGCGTTCATAAGTTGCAGGTAGTCAATCATTATCAGTTTCACGTCTTTTTCCCTGACGAGTCGTCTTGCCTTTGTTCTCAGTTCAAATATAGACAGCGACGGTGTCTCGTCTACAAACAGCGGTGCGCCTTTCAGCTTGCTCAGGTTTCCGTCGAGGCGGCTCCATTCTTCGTCAGACAGGTTTCCCGACAGTATTTTCGAGCCTTCAATCTCACAAACGTTTGAAATCAGTCGGTTTATGAGCTGCACGTTGTTCATTTCCAGCGAGAAGAAAGCGGTCGGCACGCGATAGTCGACAGCGGTATTCTTGGCTATTGAGAGTGCAAACGATGTTTTTCCCATCGCCGGACGTCCGGCAATGATGACGAGGTCGCTCGGCTGCCATCCGCTCGTTATGCTGTCGAGCTTGTGGAAACCGCTCGGAATGCCTGTCAGTCCACCCTTGTTCTTGGCTGCATCGGTAATGATTCTGACGGCTTGGTCGACAACAGGGTCTATCTGTGTGTATTCCTGCTTGACGTTCTTCTGCGACAGCTCGAAGAGCATTCCCTCAGCCCTTTCCATCAGGCTGTCGATGTCCGTGCTCTCGTCGAGTGCCTCTCCGCCAATGGTTCCTGCAAAGGTTATGAGTTGTCGGGCAAGGTATTTCTGTGCGAGCACGTGAGCATGAAACTCAATGTGTGCCGACGTAGCGACGCGTGAGCTCAGTTCGGCTATGTAGACTGCTCCGCCTATGCTTTCGAGGTTGTTGTCCTTCTTCAGCTGTTCCACAACGGTCATGATGTCGACGGGGCGTTCCTCCATGTTCAGGGTCTGTATGGCTTGATATATCTTCTGGTGTCGCGGTTCGTAGAATGTTTCCGGACGCAGTGTCTCGCTCACCACCGTGAAGGCATCGTTGTCTATCATCAGTGCGCCTAATACAACCTTCTCTATTTCAACAGCCTGTGGCTGCATGTGTCCGTAGGTGTTGTCAACCTGCTGAACACGTTTTGTCGATTTTGTCTTTCTTTCTGCCATGTGGATTAAAAATGTCAATATATAATTTCGGGCTTGCAAAATTATGAAAAACTTTAAACATTTTGATATGTTCCGCCGGTTTTAATATTTTTTGTGGTTTATGGAAAATTGTCGGCAGAACGTTGCGAAAAACATTGCAGCAAAAAGTGTGCCAAACTCTCGCTGATTTTCTTTCGAGCCGTAATTCTATGAAAATTTTTGACAGGGAAAAACTTGCAAAAGAGATGTTAACAAACATTTTGCGCAGCAAAAATATGTAAAATCGGAGGTCGGCGTCAACTGTTAAAATTGTCAAAGAGCCTCTTTGAGGCACCTATTTTGTCTTTTTTGCCCTGCAATACACAATAACTGACACCCTCAAACACTATGTCTGAACACCTCAAAGAGTATGTTTGACAATCTCAAACATACTCTTTGACAATTTTAACACATGTATTTCATGCACATTTTCGCTATGATTCGCGCTAACAAACTGATAGTCAGAAGAATAGGGATGCACGCGAAATACGGGCATATTTTGCCCCTTTTGTTCTTAAAACGACTTTCACGGGCATTCTCGCGACAGTAAACGAGCGAAAATTGATTAGCATCTTCTTTATCCTAAAATCCGCAACAAATAGTGATGTAGACTACATTTTGCAGTTTGCCTCTCCATCTGACGATTGCCTTGCCATTGCAGACGTGATTATGTATGGGTAGCGCCCACCTTCCCCTTACCCCGTCAGGCATTACAGGGGCTTTATGCTGTTGTTAACCTGCGAATTCAGTTTTTCACCCGCCAGCGAGTGCGAAAGGGGCTTGATATGATTTGTTGTGCGTGTAGATGTTTAGTTCATAGTGCCTTGCTGTTCTTATCCACTTTGTGGGCACGCTGATGAACTTGAAGACAAAGGCTTTGATACGGCTTGTTTTCTTCAGTCCGAAGGCTTTTGTGTCAAGCCTGTCCATAAGGAACTTGTAGAAGTTGCGTATGAGTGCCGTCAGCAACAGGAACACGGTGTTCTCTGCCATGAAGGACTTTGGCAGCCTGGCCCATCCGAAGCCGTTGTTCATGTCGTCGAAGATACGTTCTTTGCCACCTCTGAGGTTGTAGAATTCCACGATTTCCCTCGTAGTGGACGTGTAGTCGTTGGTCAGTATGCAGCGGTATGTATACCCGCCCTCCCACAAGTCCAGCTCACCGCCCATGCGACGCTCCCGCTGTATGACGAGGCGATATGCCTTGCCCTCCCATTTCTCCGTGATGATGGAATTCAGTTCATATTCGTTGCCGTTTATCTCCTCCCGCTGCCATCCACGCAGTGCCAGCATGCAGTCGTAGAGTGAGCTGCTGCGGTTGGCACGGATGTAGAAATGCTCCGAGTGCTTCTCAATGGTTTCCACAATCTCGCGTGAGCAGGAGCCGCAGTCCATCCTGGCACGCTTGATGTGTATATCGTTGGACTCAAGGTTTGAGAAGATACGCTCCAGCGTGTCTTGCTGGTGGAAACGTACGTTGGCATTGCCGTCGCGGTTCTCTATACCCACGATGAGGTCGCCAATGACAGCCACGCCGGGACTGTAGCCGGTAAACTTCTTGTAGGTCATCTTCGCATCGTACTTCTCCGTCTCTATGAACTGGTGGTCGAAGTCCAGGTCGTATGATTCTCCAGCCACAAGCTGGCCTGTGTTTGTCAGAGTCTTGACGAGCAGGCTGTTAAGTTTGGGAACAGTATTGAAATCATAGCTTTTGCCTGTGTCGGAAGTGTAGGACGTATTAGACGTGGCCAGTTCTGAAATACCTCTTAGGATTGTATCGGAACTGCATGTGCGAGAGTGGGATGAAGCGAGAGATGGGGCATCAGGTGGTTTGTCACATCCTCCACGCAGTCTCCACCACAAAAGTAGACACTTGCCAGCGAACCTGCAATCTCGCCGTACTGGTAGCCGAATGACGTACATCGGAGACCCAGTACTTTGTCGATAACCGGACCTACAAAACGGGAAAAAAGCTCTCTTACGTGAAATATTCCTCAAAAAGGAGTGACTTTCTCAGATTATATTTGTACCTTTGCCATGTCATTGATGATTTTGCTTGTCTTGAATTGCAGCACTAAGGTAAGTGAAAAATCTAACATGACAAAATCCTGGGCCGCTCGGCTTTGCCGCTTCGCGCGTCGAAGAACTTTTTGTTGCTCAGGAACTTATAAAAGCTATTAAACTAAAGTGCTGC
>OMZM01000047.1 GCA_900315545.1 uncultured Prevotella sp. | reverse complement strand
CTGATTTTTTAAGATAACAATCAAGAGCCATTCTTGCATCTTCCTCACTCCCCTCTATGTCATCTATTATAATATCGCCTTCTTTATTGATTATTTCCCACAATCCAAAGTTGTAATTGTTTTCAGAACTTTTTACCCAATTGTAATAATTCCTATCATCTTCGTCTTCTAATTCACGACCATTGTATATATCATCTATGGGTATTGTTTGGCAAGCAAGAATATATTCTCCCCTTTCAATAGATACAGCAGAATAGCCACAATAAGCTACTTCTTCTCCATTGAAATCTAAAACTCCCCAATTAGTATAAAGATTACGTGTAGTGGAATAAGCGGCGTTCTTTTTCCCTTTTGCGACAACAACTAAACACCTATTTCCAAGCTCTGCATATTCATACTGACCTATTTCGATTATTTTTTTCCCGAGATTATTGAATACTTCGAACTTGTCATTTTTGTAAGCTTTGATAAAAGAACAAAATAGTTCAATTTTATCATAAATGCAAGGTGCTATTGGAACTCCTTCCGCAGAAACTATTCCATAAAGATTTTCTTTGCGTATTTTCAAATACGAATCATATGGGTCTATGCCATCATAAATACATGGTATTACGGGTGTTCCTTTATTGTCTAAAAGCCCCCATTTAGTATAGCTTTTCATTTTAACTATTTTTTCTTTATCATCTGAAACCATAGTGTCAAGATTAATATGTCCCAACACTCGCAACTCTGATTCAATAGACTCTCCTGCAACTTTTATTAAACGTTCATTAATGATGACAACATATTTATATGAACCTAATGCAACTATGATGCCTCCCTCCTTGTCAATAACACCTATATCACCATCTTTTTCAACGATACATATTTCTCCCACATAATTATGTCCCCAGTCGTAAATATTCGGTAAGAAAAGAGTTTCTTTACCACAATCAACTTGAATTTGTTTTGACAGATTTATTATTCTTTCTTCTATTCTGTGTTCAAAGGTTTCATATTTTGCAGTGGCTATACCATTTTCAAAAGCACTTAAGGCTTTATATATAGGAGGAATTATCTCATTACCTCCAACCATAATAGCACCAAATTTGTCGTTTTTCATAACGATAGCAACACCTTGGTGAAAGATTGGTTCCTCGTCATATCCTTCAGAGGTGGAGGAAACTTGAGATTTTGAGCTTTTTTCAAACTCATCCCAATTAAAATCATTCAACGGTTGTATATCATGTATTTCCATTATCTTTATAGATTTTATTAGTTTCTAATTTCTGAATATCTTAACAGGTGTATCAATCCTTATAGATCAACAAATACGTTTTTGGCTTTCCTTGTTTAAGATTGTCATATTTTGGACACAAAATTACAAATATAATTTTGAAATAACATCAATAAATGGCAAAAAAAACAGCGCCTTTTAACAGAAATTTTATCGGAATCGTATAAAAGCTGTCCCGGTTTATCAGAAATCGACACCAATACCAGGACTTAGTTTCTCGCCAAAGTGAGCACTGGGAATAACTAAGGTAAAACAAAAGATTGCAAGAGAAACGGGTATTCCAATTTCAAAGGCAGGAATAGAACGTAAAATAGGAAATACTATACTCAAAGCAATATTTAGGAAATGAGACAATGCAATGTCATATACCCAAATCCTGCCGTTTCATACAACGCGGCAGGAATTTTATCATAATTGGCAACTTTGTTGCGAAAAATAGGAAAGACAAATATTTTTCAGTCAGAGATACAATAAATAGTAATATTCTGCGTTTTCTATTTTGTATATATACAAATAAATTTCGAAAATGATAGAATATATCAGGGGCGAACTGACAGAAATCACCCCCGCAATGGCTGTCGTAGAAGCGGCTGGAGTGGGCTATGCACTGAACATTTCGCTGAACACTTATTCCGCCATTCAAGGCAAGAAAGACGTCAAGTTGTATGTGCAGGAAGCATTGCAGACTGGCGGTCGCGACGATTCATACACCTTGTATGGCTTCTCTACACGCCAGGAACGTGAACTATACCGTCTGCTGATAACCGTTTCGGGTGTCGGTGCCAACACTGCGCGTATGATTCTGTCGTCGATGACAACTGCTGAACTGTGTAATGTCATTTCCGTTGGCGACGAGAAGATGCTGAAGACAGTCAAGGGCATCGGTCTGCGCACGGCGCAGCGCATCATAGTAGACTTGCGCGACAAGATTATCTCGTCGGGCATAGCACAGGAACTGCCGTCGGGAGGCTCGTCGGCAGCAAGCATTGTCAACAGCGCTGTCAAGGATGAGGCTGTTGGGGCTCTCACCATGCTTGGCTTCTCGCCTGCACCGTCGGCAAAGGTGGTCGACGAGATACTGAAATCGCAGCCTGACATGCCTGTGGAGCAAGTGGTGAAGCAGGCTCTGAAAATGATAAAATAATAATTAAGGATATATAGAGAAATGCGCGAACGTCTGCTGACAATATTGCTTATCGTGAGTGCCATCGTTGTGGTGGCAGGCAATGCCATGTACGTTCCGCAAGACAACAAGTCGCGCCGACAGCGCACTGCTGACAACAGTGAGGCACGACAATCGGAGGACAAGGCGAAGAAAGATACTCTTGCCATCAATGCCCAGCCGATACTCGACGACGACGAAATAATTCCCGACTCGCTGCTTCATCCGCGCTGGGACATACAGCGCACTTCGCCGATAACTTTCGACGACCTGACGCAGCAGCCTGCCGACCTCAACCTGCCTGACAACATGAAGCAGAATGTGGTCTACAACGATACTCTCGACCGATATGTCATAGGCAGCAAGATTGGCGGTACATATGTCAACGCGCCGATAATGATGACCACTGAGGAGTACATGAAGTGGAGCGAGCGACAGATGATAAACGACTTCTATCGCTCGAAGAATGAGGAAGTGGTGAAGAACAAGGGCAAGGAGAAGTTCGACTTTACCGATATGCACTTCGACTTGGGACCGGCAGAAAAGATTTTCGGTCCGGGTGGAGTGCGCATAAAGACGCAGGGTACTGCAGAACTGAAGTTTGGCGCTACGCTGAAAAACATAGACAACCCGTCGCTGCCTATACGCAACAGGAAGACAACAAACATGAACTTCGACGAGAAGATAAACCTGAACGTAACGGGAAAGGTGGGCGACAAGGTAAACATGGCTCTGAACTATAACACTGATGCCACGTTTGACTATGATGCGCAGAACATGAAGCTGAAGTATGACGGCAAGGAGGACGAGATAATAAAACTTGTGGAAGCGGGCAACGTTACGTTCCCTGCCAACTCGTCGCTCATTCGTGGTGCGAGTTCACTGTTTGGTGTTCGCACCGACTTCCAGTTTGGTAAACTGAAACTGCAAACAGTGTTCTCGCAGAAGAAGTCGTCGTCGAAAAGCGTACAGTCGAAAGGTGGCGTGCAGACAACGCCTTTCGAGATAGACGTGTCGAACTATGAAGAGAACCGACACTTCTTCCTGTCGCAATACTTCCGCAGCAGGTATGATGCCGGCATGCGCACGCTGCCTAACATGACGACAGGCATAAAGATTAACCGCGTGGAGTTGTGGGTAACTAATAAGAGTGGTGTTACTCAGAACACGCGCAACATCATAGCATTTACTGACTTGGGTGAAAACCAGACAACGTCGAACGCTATGTGGGGAACGACAGGTCAGTCCGTGCCGTCAAACCAAGCCAACTCAGAATACTATCAGATGGTTAACAATTATTCGGCTGCCCGCGACATAGACCAGGCTACGACTGTGCTTGACGGAATACCCGGATTTGTTGGTGGCAATGACTATGAAAAACTCGAAAATGCACGCTTGCTCAACTCTTCGGAATATACTGTTAACACAGCACTTGGTTATATATCGCTGAAAACGGGACTGCAAACTGACCAGGTCCTGGCGGTGGCATACGAATATACATACGGTGGCGTAACATATCAGGTGGGAGAATTCTCGTCAGACATTACCGACGTAAAGCAGTCACTGTATGTCAAATCGCTGAAAAACACGTCGAACAATCCGCATCAGGGCAACTGGGACTTGATGATGAAGAATGTGTACTATCTTGCATCGTCTGTTGAGAAAGACAAGTTCCGCCTCGACGTAAAGTTCCAGAGCGACACTGCTGGCGTATACCTTAATTATATACCCGAGCCGCAGGTAAAGGACCAGCAGATAATAAAACTTCTTGGTGCCGACCGTCTGGATAATAACATGAAGGTACACTCTAACGGATATTTCGACTATGTGTCGGGTTATACCGTTACCAATGGTAGAGTGTTCTTCCCTGTTGTCGAACCGTTCGGACAGAATATGCACGATGCTCTCGTGGCTGCTGGTGTCCCTGCAAGTACGGCAGACAAATATTCGTTTACGCAACTGTACGACTCGACAAAGACAGTAGCCAAACAGATAGCTGAGAAGAACAAGTATGTGCTGATGGGACAGTACAGAGGCTCTTCGGCAAATGTCATTTCGCTCGGTGCCTACAATGTGCCTCAGGGCTCGGTAGTGGTAACGGCAGGCGGACAGACTCTCGTAGAAGGCTCAGATTATAGCGTAAACTATTCCGCAGGTGAGGTAACGATACTCAACCAGAGCATCATCGATGCCGGAACGGCAGTAAACGTGTCGCTCGAAAGCAATACCGACTATGCTCAGCAACGAAAGACAATGTTGGGTTTGAACTGGTCGTATGACTTTACGAAAAACCTGCAACTCAGCGGTACGATACAGCATTTGTCGGAACAGTCGCTGACTACAAAGGTGGCTATGGGCAGCGAACCGCTGAACAACACACTGTGGGGCGTAAACCTGAACTGGAAGAAGGAAAGCCAGTGGCTTACCAATGTGCTCGACAAGATACCGTTCCTGCACGTAACGCAACCGTCAAACATCCAGTTCAATGCCGAGTTTGCACAACTTATAGCAGGGCAGAGTCGCGGCACACAGGACAACGCATCATATCTCGATGACTTTGAGAATACGAAGAATGCTATTGACGTGTCGACGGCAACGTCGTGGGTAATATCGAGTGTGCCGTCAATGTTCGATGAGTGTAAAGACAAGACAGGACTGACCAGTGGCTACAACCGCTCGCTGCTCTCGTGGTATACCATAGACCCTCTGTTCACCCGCCGCTCATCGTCGCTGACACCTGGACACATAAAGAGCGACCTTGAACAGTTGTCTAACCACTATGTGCGTGAAGTTTATGTAAGAAATCTCTATCCAAACCGCGACCAGAGCAGCTATAACGGAGCAACGGCAACACTGCCGGTGCTGAACCTGACATATTATCCTGATGAGCGCGGACCTTACAACTTTAATCCTAATCTTACTTACAGCGGACGTCTGGAACAGCCACAAAACACGTGGGGAGGCATGATGCGCAAGCTCGACACCAACGATTTTGAGGCTGCAAACGTGGAATATATAGAGTTCTGGCTGCTCGACCCATTCATCTATACACGCGAGGAAGGAACGGCATCGGAACATGGCGGCGATTTCTATATCAACTTGGGCGAGGTGTCGGAAGATATCCTGCGCGACGGAAAGAAATTCTATGAGAGTGGATTGCCTGTTGACGGTTCACAGTCATATACGTTCACACAGTGGGGAAAGATACCAAATCAGGCAACAGTCATGTATGCCTTTGCCACGACTTCTGGCTCGAGAGGTCAGCAGGACTTGGGCTACAACGGTCTGAATGACGATGAGGAGCGGAACTTTGAGGCTTATCAGGATTTCCTCAAGTCTATACAGGGCAAGGTGTCGGCTGCTGTCTTTGACTCAATAATGAATGACCCGGCAAACGACAACTATCACTACTTCAGAGGTTCTGACTACGACCAGATGCAGGCTGATATTATTCGCCGATACAAATATATTAATAATCCTCAGGGCAACTCTCCCGATACTGATACTCGCAGCGAAAACTACGACACATCGTACAAGACAACGCCTGATGTAGAAGACATTAACCAGGACTATACGCTTAACGAATATGAGAAATATTTCCAGTATCACGTTTCAATACGTCCTGAAGACCTTGTCGTCGGACACAACTATATCGTTGACAAGCGAGAAGATAGTGGAACGCTGAGAAATGGTGACTCGTACAAGGTAACATGGTATCAGTTCCGCATTCCTCTTGACCAATATGAACAGCGTGTCGGCTCGATTTCAGATTTCACGAGCATACGTTTCATGCGTATGTTCATGACCAATTTCAAGCAGCCTCTGACGCTACGTTTCGGTAGCCTCGACCTTGTGCGTGGCGAGTGGCGTGTATATGAACAAAACCTTACTAACTCGGCTTCAAACACGGGACACATGTCGGTAAGTGCTGTAAACATAGAGGAGAACAATGATAAACAGCCCGTCAACTATGTGTTGCCTCCAGGAATTCTGCGTCAGCA
The DNA here is from genome assembly GCA_900315545.1 of uncultured Prevotella sp. Taxonomy (GTDB): domain Bacteria; phylum Bacteroidota; class Bacteroidia; order Bacteroidales; family Bacteroidaceae; genus Prevotella. Next base: position 13,671 of record OMZM01000047.1, on the reverse strand, counting down.
AGACCCTACGCAGCCTCAGTTGGTTGAAAGCAACGAGCAGGCACTGAACATGGTGGTTACCAATCTTGGCAACGACGAGTCGAAATGTGTCTACAAAAACACCAATATTGACATGCGTCAGTATAAACGCCTGCAAATGTTCGTGCATGCCAATACGATGCTCGAGAACACTACAAACCTGCAAGACAACCAGCTTGCCGTGTTCATACGTTTGGGCAGCGACTATAAGAGTAACTTCTATGAATATGAAATACCTCTGAAACTTACTCCAGAGGGACATTACGACCGATATTCCACACCTGACCGCAGAACCGTATGGCCTGAGGAAAACATGCTTGACGTGCCACTGCATCTGTTTACGTCGCTGAAGAAAGAGCGCAACATAGCCAAATCGCAGGGACGTGCCTCTTACAATCAGGTATATACAGCCTATGATGATGCACATCCGGCAAACCGTATCAGCATCATGGGTAATCCGTCGCTTGGCGAAATCAAGACGATGATAATCGGTGTCAGAAACCTTACAAACGACGTTAAGTCGGGAGAAGTATGGGTAAACGAACTGCGTCTGAAGGAGTTTGACAACGAAGGAGGCTGGGCTGCTCAGGCAAACATGAACATGCAGTTGTCTGACTTCGGTACGGTGAACGTTACTGGAAAGTATATGACTGAAGGTTTCGGCGGTCTTGAGCAGGGTGTCAACGAGCGTTCAACAGACAACTATAAGTCGTACAGCGTTACGGCAAGTCTTGAGCTTGGTAAGTTCTTCCCCGACAATGCAAAGGTAACGGCACCGCTTTACTACAGCATCACGAAAGAAGAAACAAGTCCGAAGTATAATCCTCTGGACACCGACATGCTTCTGAAAGATGCTCTCGACGGAACTGCAAGCAAACAGGAGCGCGACTCAATAGAGTCTATCGCCATTACGAAGACGACAAACACCAACTTCTCGTTGTCGAATGTTCGTGTCGGAATTCAGAACAAACGCCATCCTATGCCATACGACCCTGCAAACTTCTCGCTTTCCTACAGTCATTCTCATCGCAATACCGTAGGAGAAACAACTGTATTCGAGAACGAAGACCAGTGGCGTGGTGCTCTCAACTACACATGGACACCAGTCTATAAGGCTTGGGAACCATTCAAGAAACTCATAAAGAGCAAGTCGAAGTGGTTTGAAATACTCAAGCGCTTCGGGCTTAACTGGTTGCCTCAGAATGTGTCATTCAATACTGAGATAAGCCGCAGTTACTATGAGATGCAGGAGCGCGACATGGAAGACTTGGGTGGCTCGCAGATACCGCTGACGTTCAATGAGCAGTTCCTGTGGAACAGGGATTTCTCTATTCGCTGGGACCTGACAAAGAACCTGCATGCAACATTCCAGTCGGCAACACATGCAGAGATAGAGGAGCCATACACGCCGATAAACAAAGACCTCTATCCCGACCGTTATGAGGCTTGGAAAGACTCCGTATGGACAAGTATCAGAAACTTTGGCAAGCCGTTGGATTACAACCAGTCGTTCAACGCGTCGTATCAGTTGCCGCTCAATCTCATACCTATCTTCGACTGGATAAATGCTGATGCCAACTATACCGCAACATACAGTTGGCAGAGAGGTACAGACCTTGAAGACGGCACATCGCTTGGCAACGTGATATCGCAAAACCGCTCTCTCAACATCAACGGCTCATTCAACATGCAGAAACTGTATGACCACGTGCCGTTCCTGAAGAAGACAAATGAAAGGTTCAACAAGCGGACAGGGTCAAGAAACATGCGTAACGCCGCCAACAAGCGAACGGAAATGAGCATGTCCGGACGCGATAAGCTGGCTGGGCGCGAAAAGGCGGAAGATGACAGAAACAAGGCATTGCCTAAGAACCAGAAGAGTTTTGAGAAAGAGATAACCATTGCTGCCGATACAGCCATTATCGTTACACACTCCAAGAAGTCGAAGCGTCTGATAGTAACGGCTAAATCGAAAGACGGAAAGACAGTGCCTCTGAAATTCAGGAAAGTTGACGAAAACAAGATAAAGGTCTACAACAAGGCTGACACAGCAGTAACCCTAAAGCTGACTGTTACTCCGAAGCCGTCGCTCGATGACAAAGGATGGTACAAGACGGCACAGGTCATTGCGCGTGGACTCATGCTCGTAAGAAATGTCAGCGTTACCTACCGCAACCAGTACTCCATGTCGCTGCCGGGCTTTATGCCAAACATAGGCAACACGTTTGGTCAGCGACGCGGCGACATACTTGCGCCGGGACTTGATTTCGCATTCGGATTAACCGGCGACAGCTACATCGAGCGTGCAAGGAAGAACGGATGGCTGCTTGTCAACGACTCAGTAGCGACACCTGCTGCTACAAGCAAGACCGAAGACTTGCAGCTAAAGATTATGCTTGAGCCAGTGAAAGACTTGAAGATAGACCTCAATGCATCACGCACATACACCGTATCGAAGAGCATACAGTATATGTATGCAGGCAATCCTACTACGCAGAGCGGTACGTTTACGATGACTACGCTGTCGCTTGGCAGTGCGCTGGAAGGTATGGGCAATGCAAACAACGGCTACAGGTCGGCTTCGTTTGAGCGTTTCTGCAGGTCGTTGGATGGCTTCAGACGCAGAGTGGAGCAACAGTATAAAGGTGCTACATACCCTGTCGGCTCTCCTTTGGAGGGACAGACGTTCTCTGCCGACAACGGTGCAGTAGACAGATACAGTTCCGACGTCATGATTCCTGCATTCCTTTCTGCATACACATCCATGAAGGGCAACGGTCTGAACATCTTCCCAAAACTTTCAAGCCTGCTGCCGAACTGGACTGTACGATACAGTGGATTGTCGCAGTTGCCGTTGTTCAGCCGATGGTTCAAGAGCGTAAACATAAACCACAGCTACAAGAGTGTCTATGCCGTAGGCTCATACGCATCATACAGCACATGGCTTGAGTATATGGGAGGGCTCGGATTTATAACTGATGCCGCGACAGGCAATCCTATGCCAAGTTCGATGTACAATGTGTCGACAGTAAGTATCAACGAGGCATTCTCGCCACTGCTCGGTATTGACGTAACGCTGAACAACAACCTGACGTGCAAACTCGAATATCGTACTACCAGAGTGCTCAATCTCAACATGACAAACGTTCAGATTAACGAAGCGCTGAGCAAAGACTGGGTTATCGGTATGGGCTACAGGATAAGCAACTTCAACCTGTTTGGCAGCGGCAACCACCGTAGGGTGAAAAACAAGAGCAATGCCGGCGCCGACGATCAGCAGAACGCTCAGGGCAAGGGCAGCGGCAGAAACAGCAACAAGGACGGTGTCAACCGCGACCTGAACCTGCGCCTCGACTTCTCGCTGCGCAATCAGGCTACAATAAACCGCGACATAGCTTCAATGACAAGTGCGGCAAGCAGTGGAAACACGGCTCTCAAGTTCTCGTTCTCAGCCGACTACACACTGTCGAAACTCATAACGATGAGCCTCTACTACGACCAGCAGACCAATACGCCTCTGCTGTCGTCGAGCAGTTACCCTACCACTACGCGCGACTTCGGCGTGTCGTTCAAGCTCTCGCTGACAAGATAACGATGAAAGAAACAGAGATACGGGTGCCGGCAGCATGCAGCAGTCTGATCTCTATAAGTAAAAAAGATATACACACTTATGTTCAGTATAACAAAGGCACTGATAACATTAGGCAGATACCTGCTGCTTATGGGAAGGGCGTTCTCGCGGCCTGAACGCATGAGAATGTTCCTCAAGAAATATGTAAAGGAGATGTCTCAGCTTGGTGTAGACTCCATCGGTATTGTCCTGCTCATATCGTTCTTCATCGGCGCAGTGATATGTATTCAGATGAAGCTCAACATACAGAGCCCGTGGATGCCCCGCTGGGTCAGCGGATACACTACGCGCGAGATTATGCTGCTCGAGTTTTCGTCGTCAATAATGTGTCTGATACTTGCCGGCAAGGTAGGGTCTAACATTGCGTCGGAGCTTGGCACGATGCGTGTTACACAGCAGATTGATGCGTTAGAGATAATGGGTGTCAACTCGGCAAGCTATCTTATCCTGCCCAAAATCGTTGCGCTCATAACCATCATGCCGTTTCTCGTCATCTTCTCGTCTGCTATGGGCATCGTCGGAGCTTATGCCACAGCCTTCATCGGACATGTGTTGCCGCCCGACGACCTTACTCTCGGACTGCAGCACGACTTCAACTCATGGTTTATGTGGATGTCGATAATAAAGAGTGTGTTCTTCGCCTTCATCATTGCCAGTGTCTCCTCGTTCTTCGGCTACACCGTAGAGGGTGGCTCGGTAGAGGTGGGCAAGGCTTCGACAAACGCAGTAGTAAGCTCGAGCGTACTCATACTCTTCTCAGACGTATTCCTCACGCAGTTGCTCAGTTGACATGAAAAGCCACTGCTGACAAACAAACAACAAACAGAAACCAGATATGATAGAGATACGCCACCTGTATAAGTCGTTTGAAGACAAGGAAGTGCTTCACGACATAAACGCCACATTTGAAAACGGCAAGACAAACCTTATAATCGGCAGGAGCGGCTCCGGCAAGACGGTGCTGATGAAAAACCTTGTCGGGCTGCTGACGCCCACCAGCGGCGAGGTGCTCTACGACGGGCGCGACTTTGTCAAGATGTCGAAAAACGAACAGGTGTTCATGCGCAGGGAGATGGGAATGATTTTTCAGGGCGCAGCGCTTTTCGACTCGCTCTCCGTACTCGAAAACGTCATGTTCCCACTCGACATGTTCTCCACGATGACCCTCCGCGACCGTGTGCGCCGTGCCCGCGAGTGTCTAAGCCGTGTCAACCTCAGCGATGCGGAAAGCAAATATCCGGGCGAGCTGTCGGGAGGTATGCAGAAGCGTGTTGCTATAGCAAGGGCTATAGTGCTGAACCCAAAGTATCTGTTCTGCGACGAGCCAAACTCAGGACTCGACCCCAAGACATCGCTCGTAATAGACGACCTGCTGTCGGGCATTACAAAGGAGTTTGGAATGACTACCATCATCAACACCCACGACATGAATTCGGTCATGGGAATAGGCGAAAACATCATTTTCATACATCAGGGAGAGAAAGACTGGCAGGGGCAGAGCTCCGACGTCATGCGCTCCGACAACGAGAGGCTGACCGACTTCATCTTTGCAAGCGAACTGCTGAAAAACATGAGAAATGCTGTTGTGGAAAACAATCTTGAGCTGAAAATGAAGGAATAATTATAGAAGTGTATGGAGTTTCTGTATTTTCCATAACTGTATTGGGGTCTTTCCGCACAAAAAAGACTAATCAATTTTTGCCCGTTTACTGTCGCGAGAATGCCCGCGAAACCCGTTTCTGAAATCAGAGGGGCAAAATACGCCCGTATTTTGCTTGTGTATGTAATCATCTGACAGTCAGTTTCTTATCTATAAACATGCGCATTTTGCGCACGAAACACGAGTGTTAAAATTGTCAAAGAGTATGTTTGACATTGTCAAACACACTGTTTGAGGATGCCAAACATACATTGTCAAACACACTGTTTGAGGATGCCAAACATAGTGTTTGGGACTTTCAGACACAATGTTTCGCAAGCCAAAACATGCAAATAAGCGCCTCAAAGGTACTCTTTGACAATTTTAACACTTATCGCCGACTCCAAATTTTACATAATTTCACACTTTCAGGGCTTGTTCCGAATCTATTTTGCAAGTTTTTCCCTGTCAAAATTTTTCATCATTTTTCGGCTCAAAGAAAAATCCTGCACACTTTGGCACACTTTTTGCAGGACGGGCTGACGACAGCCCTCACGACAGCCGTAACTGCACTTTCTGCGAAAAAATGCATGCTGCGCCTGTTTCGGCATCCTAATCTACAAATAAAAAACAAATTCTTTGTGTTAGGCTGTCGTAAGTCTGGAAATTTGTGTACCTTTGCAGCGCATATAAAATAAATATATGGACGAGACAAAGTATAGGCTTCTAAGCAGCATAAAATATCCGTCTGACCTGCGACAGCTCGGTGTGGAACAGTTGCCGCAACTATGTGCGGAACTGAGAGGATTTATCGTCGACGAGCTGTCGACCAATCCCGGACATCTGGCATCGAGTCTTGGTGCTGTTGAACTAACTGTTGCTCTGCACTACGTGTTTGACACTCCAAACGACCGCATCGTCTGGGACGTGGGCCATCAGGCTTACGGCCATAAGATACTGACAGGCCGCCGCGAGCAGTTCTGCTCTAACCGAAAGCTGCACGGCTTGCGCCCCTTTCCGTCGCCGGAGGAAAGCGAGTATGACACGTTCACCTGCGGCCACGCCTCCAACAGCATCTCGGCAGCGCTGGGCATGGCTGTGGCAGAGAAACTGAAGGGCGGAAACGATGATGACAGCGCCCAGAAGGTCGTGGCTGTGATAGGCGACGGCGCCATGAGCGGCGGCTTGGCGTTTGAAGGACTGAACAATGTGTCGTCGATGCCTAACGACGTGCTTATCATACTGAACGACAACAATATGAGCATCGACCGTTCGGTGGGAGGCATGAAGCAGTATCTGCTGAGCCTGAACACTAACGAAACCTACAACAAGGTTCGCTTTCACATGGCTCAGTGGCTGCGCCGCAGGGGCTTGCTGAACGACGACCGGCGCACGGGGCTGATACGCCTTACGAACGCGATAAAGTCGGCTATCAGCCATCAGCAGAACATTTTTGAAGGTCTGAACATACGCTATTTCGGACCGTTCGACGGGCACGACGTGGCGGAACTCGTAAGGCTGCTGCGACAACTGAAGAACATGAAAGGACCGAAACTGCTGCACCTGCACACCGTGAAAGGCAAGGGATACGAGCCAGCCGAGCGCCAGCAGACCGTATGGCATGCTCCAGGAAAGTTCGACGCTGCTACGGGCGTGCGACAGCAGATATCGGGCGAAAACAAGCCGATAAAGTATCAGGATGTGTTTGGACATACCATTCTCGAACTTGCGCGACAAAACGAGCGCATAGTGGGCGTAACGCCTGCCATGCCTACGGGATGCTCGCTGAATATAATGATGCAGGAGATGCGTGAGCGTACGTTCGACGTAGGCATAGCAGAAGGACACGCCGTAACGTTCAGTGCAGGACTGGCAAAGGAAGGCATGATGCCTTTCTGCAACATATACAGTGCCTTTGCACAGCGTGCCTACGACAACATCATCCACGACGCAGCAATTAGCCGCCTGCCGATAGTCATCTGCCTCGACCGTGCAGGTCTTGTGGGCGAGGATGGACCTACGCACCACGGCGCCTTCGACTTGGCTTTTCTGCGCCCAATACCACACCTGACGATAGCATCGCCGTACGACGAGCACGAACTGCGCAGGCTCATGTACACCGCACAGCTGCCCGGCAAAGGAACATTCGTCATACGCTACCCGCGCGGCAGCGGCGAACTGGTAGACTGGCGATGCCCGCTGGAGGCTGTAGAAGTGGGCAGGGGACGCTGCCTGCACGAAGGCTCTAAGGTGGCAGTGCTGACACTCGGACCTATAGGCAACGAGGTAGCAAGGGTAATAGACGAAGAACAAGGCTTGTCAGAATATATTGCCCACTACGACATGCGTTTCCTGAAACCAATAGATGAGCAAATACTGACGGAAGTGGCAAATAAGTTCGACCATGTCATAACGGTAGAAGACGGCGTCAGAAATGGCGGCTTGGGCTCTGCAGTAACAGAATGGATGAACGACAACGGCTGCTGCAAGCATGTCCAGCGTCTGGGCTTGCCCGACGAATTTGTGGAACATGGCACGGTAGCCGAGCTCAGACACATCGTCGGAATAGACAGGCAAGGAATAAAGAATGCCATAAACAAGGCACTGCGCATGTAAGTCTACACGGCAGAAAGCCAAACGAATATATAAAGTAAAAGCAGGAGTATGAAGATAATTATAGCAGGAGCATACGACATAGGCACCCATCTGGCAAAACTGTTGTCGCGCAACAATCAGGACATCGTGCTGATAGATGAAGACGAGGAGAAGCTTGCCAACGTGAGCAGCGAATATGACTTGATGACGATAAACGATTCGCCGTCGAACATTAAGACACTGCGGGATGCCGGTGCAGGCAAGGTTGACTTGTTTATAGCTGTTACACCCGACGAAAACCTCAACATGAACAGTTGCATCATTGCTCATGCTCTTGGAGCGAAACGCACGGTGGCACGTATAGACAATCCGGAACTGGTTGCTCCGGAACAGCAGGAATTTTTCAAGAAACTGGGCATCGACTCGCTCATATACCCCGAAATGCTTGCGGCGAAAAACATTATCAACGGCATGAAGATGTCGTGGGTAAGACAGAGATGGGACATATTGGACGGCGCTCTGGTAATGCTCGGCATAAAGCTGCACGAAACGTGCGATATACTAAACCGTCCGCTGAAGGATGTATGTACGCCGGAAGAACCTTACCATATAGTTGCCATAAAGCGAAAGGACGAAACAATCATTCCAGGCGGTAACGACGAACTGAAACAGCTGGACCTGGTTTACTTCATAACGACAAAGAATTTCATACCATACATACGCAAGATAGTAGGCAAGGAACACTATGTCGACGTCAAAAACGTAATGATAATGGGTGGCGGAAAGACTGCCGTGCGTGCGGCAAAGATGCTGCCAGAATACATGGAGGCGAAGATTATAGAGCAAGACCCAGCCAGATGCGAGTATCTGAACAATGTCGTCGACACCGACCAGGTAATGGTGCTCAACGGAGACGGCAGAGACATATCGTTGCTGATGGAGGAAAGCATCAAGAACACGCAGGCTTTCGTGGCTACGACAGGAAGCACTGAGACAAATATCCTTGCATGCCTGGCTGCAAAGAGGCTTGGCGTCAGAAAAACAGTGGCTATGGTTGAAAACCTCGACTATATAAATATGGCTGAAAGCCTCGACATAGGCACTATTGTAAACAAAAAGATACTGGCAGCAAGTCATATCTACCAGATGATGCTCGATGCTGACGTGCAGAACATTCGCTTCCTTATGAATGCCAATGCCGACGTCGTTGAGTTTACGGCACAGCAAGGCTCGAAGGCAACGCGAAAGAAAGTGCACGACCTGAACCTGCCCAATGGTGCCACGATAGGCGGACTGGTGCGCAACGGAGTAGGTCAGCTCGTGTCGGGAGCAACACAGATTGAGGGGGGCGACATAGTAGTAGTGTATTGCCACGACGTAAACCTGAAGAAGATTGAGACGTTTTTCAGATAATTAAGAATAGAAAATGATAAATGTCAAATTGATATATAAGGTGCTGGGACAGTTGCTTCTGCTTGAAGCATCGTTTATGGTGATGTGTCTGATAATGGCATTATACTATCAGGAAGACGACACGCTGTCTTTTGCCATATCCATAATGCTGACAATCATAGGCGGATACACGTTGGTACACATCGGTCGTGATGCCGAAAACGTCATGAACAGGCGCGATGCTTATCTAATCGTTACCCTGACGTGGCTGGTGTTTAGTCTTTTCGGCACTTTGCCATACATGATTGGCGGATATATAAACAACCTGACAGATGCGGTCTTCGAGTCGATTTCCGGTTTCACTACAACAGGTGCCACGATATTGGACGATGTAGAGAAGCTGCCTCACGGCATACTGTTCTGGCGCTCGCTGTCGCAATGGATAGGCGGATTGGGAATAGTGTTCTTTACTATTGCCATATTGCCGGGGCTTGTTGGCGGAAACGTGAGAATATTCGCAGCAGAGGCAACGGGCCCGCTTAGGGTTAAGATGCATCCGCGACTGAGCACAACGGCAAAGTGGATCTGGAGCACGTATATACTGCTGACAGCCCTGTGCTTTGGCTCTTTCTGGCTGGGCGGCATGAGTCTTTTCGACAGCATAAATTACTCTATGAGCACAACGGCTACTGGAGGATTCTCGCCACATAACGACAGCGTGGTATATTTCCACTCGCCAATGCTGGAATACACCAGCATATTGTTCCAGTTTCTTAGTGGTGTAAACTTCACCGTTTTATATCTGGCGATATTCAAGTTCAAGTTCAAGCAGCTGTACAGCAACTCTGAATTGCGGTTTTATCTTGCTTTGGTGCTGATTGCCACAACAGCAATAATGTATTTGCTGATGACCAAAAACGGCTACGATTTCGAGCATGCTTTCCGCAGTTCGCTGTTTCAGGTAATCTCCTTCATGACGACAACGGGACTGTTCAGCGACGATGCCGGACAGTGGCCGCACCTGACGTGGGTGATATTGGGAATACTGATGTTCACAGGTGCATGTGCCGGCTCGACAAGCGGCGGTTTCAAGTGTGCAAGAGGCATGATGGTGTTCAAGCTGATAAGGAATGAGTTTAAGCGCATACTGCATCCTAAGGCAGTTTTGCCTGTAAAGATAAATGGACTGTCTCTGCCGCAGTCGTCTATAATGACAATGTGGGCATTCTTTGCAGTGTTTGTCTTCACGTGTTTGTGCACGGCGACTATCATGGTCGGCTTTGGAATAGACAATACAAATGCCATAACCATTTCTCTCAGTTGCGTGAGCAATGTTGGTCCGTCGCTCGGAACGCAGATAGGACCAGAGATGTCGTGGAGCATGTTGCCTGCTGTCGTAAAGTGGATTTGTTCGCTGCTCATGCTCATGGGGCGTCTTGAGATATTCAGTGTGATAGTGCTTTTCACACCAACTTTCTGGAAAGATAACTAATAAAACAGATATTGCACATGCAACCATTATTCTTCAAACCATTGTTGAAATCCACATTGTGGGGTGGAAACAAGATAATTCCTTTCAAGGGATTAGACATCAGGCAGGAAAATGTAGGCGAAAGCTGGGAGCTGTCGGGTGTGAAAGGAAACGAGTCGGTCATTGCCTCCGGAGTGTATGAACGCCTGACGATAAGCGAAGTGATACGTCATGAGAAAGCCAACCTGCTCGGACATGAGAACTATGAGCGTTTCGGCGATGAGTTCCCGCTGCTCATCAAGTTCATCGATGCCTGTCAGGACTTGTCTATACAGGTGCATCCCGACGACGAGACAGCCCGTCGGCAGGGGCGCAGCAGGGGAAAAACAGAGATGTGGTATCTTATGGAATGCGACAAGGATGCGCACCTTCGCAGCGGACTGAAAGCAAAAATCACACCAGAGGAATACAAGGCAATGGTAGCCGATGATACTATTTGTGATGCAATAGCCGACTATGCCGTTAAGGAAGGCGACTGTTTCTTCTTGCCTGCCGGCAGGATACACTCCATCGGCGCCGGATGTTTTCTTGCCGAGATACAGCAAACCAGCGACGTAACCTATCGTATCTATGACTTCAAGCGCCGCGACAAAGACGGCAACATGCGTGAGCTGCACACCGAAGAGGCTGCCGAGTCGATTGACTATCATGTAGAAAAAGACTATCAAACGCACTATCAGAACAGGAAAAACGAAGGTGTGGAACTCGTCAGATGCCCGTATTTCAAGACAGCCGTTTACGACCTTGACGAGCCTATGCAGCTCGACTACAGCGAGCTCGATTCGTTTGTGGTCCTGATAGCACTCGACGGAGAGGCAGAACTGACAGACAACGAAAACAACAGGGTTACACAGCGTGCCGGACAAACTGTGCTTTATCCGGCAACGACGAAGACCATACAGGTGGAAGGCAGGATAAAGATGCTGGAAACATACGTGTAGCGAGCAAGAAAGCAGACAAAATCAACAATAAACACATCAGCAAGTGGAGTTGCCGGAATAAGCATTTTCGGCAGCTCCACTTGCCGTTTATGACAGAAAAATATATTTGTCTGCGTAAAAAATACTAATCAATTTTCGGCTCGTTTACTGTCACGAGAATGCCCGCGAAAGTCGTTTCTGAAATCAAAGGGGCAAAATACGCCCGTATTTTGCCTGCATCAGTAAACGTCTGACAGTCAGTTTGTTAGTTGCAGATGTAAGCCTTTTGCGCAAGAAATACAAGTGTTAAAAATGTCAAAGAGCATGTTTGACATTGTCAAACAGTGTGTTTGAGGATGCCAAACATAGTGTTTGGGGGTATCGGACACAGTGTCTTGCAGGGCAAAAAAGACGTTTTAGATGCCTCAAAGATACTCTTTGACAATTTTAACACTTGTCTCTGACTTGGATTTTAACAGATTTTTGCAGTCTCGAGGGCTAAATTTTTTCTATTTGGAGAGTTTTTCCCTGTCAAAATTTTTCATAATTTTCGGGGTCGGAACGTGAGGCGCGAACAGTTTGGCACGGTTTTTGCTACGCTGACGGGAATGGGAACGTTAACGATAACGGGAATGACAGCACAAAAAGCATGCGCAGACGATTATGCGGCAAATATATTGTCGATTTCGCAGAAAATGCGTACATTTGCAGCATAAACAAATAACATAAACCGCACAACATGGAAGTAATACAGAGTTTCACTATCGACCACACACGCCTGAAGCCAGGCATATACGTATCGCGCGAAGACAATGGTTTCACGACATTCGACCTGCGCATCACCGGGCCAAACAAAGAGCCAGCCGTAGCGCCTGCCGCCATGCACAGCATGGAGCACCTGATGGCTACATGGTTTCGCAACAGCAAGGCAAAGGACAACGTAGTCTACGTCGGTCCTATGGGCTGCCTGACAGGCATGTATGTCATCATGCGCGAAGGATACAGCGTGGAGGACATGCGACGCCTGACCATCGAGTGTCTCGAGTGGATACTCACCCAGACGGAAGTGCCTGCCACAACGCCCGAAACCTGCGGCAACTACCTGCTGCACGACCTGCCGATGTGCAAGTGGGAGAGTGCCCGCTACCTCGACCGCCTGCAGCACGATTTCCACAGCGAATACAGCAAGCTGCAAGTCATACTCGGCGACGGCAAAGTATTCGCCGACGCATAGGAAGGGTACGTGAGTTCGACGTAAGTCTTATGCCATTAGTCCGTTTTTGTCAATGATTAGAGTATTCATTGCAGTTTTCTTTTGTGTGAGTTTGTATGTAATGAGGCTGGCGTGCAGACTGGTTGCGAAGTTGTCGAAACTGCGGTGTCTGGCGTATTCTATTCCGGCATACATTCTTCAGTTCGTAGTTGACGGTGTCAGTGATTGTGCATTTTCTGAGAATCAGTTTGTCATGTAGGTTTATCAGTGTATCCTTCATTTTCTTCTTGCTTTTCAGTGCCGAGGTACAGGTCATCAGCAAACAGCATCTAAGAGAGGTTTTGGTTGATGTATCCCTGTCGGCAAAGAGCTTTCCGAGGAGCTTGTGTGAAGCTCTTGTCGCAGGTCGCTCACGTTTGTCAGCGTCAAGGCGAGCGTTTCGTTTGTCTCCGATGCAGGCGTCACCGACAGCGTTGACGATGTCGTCAGCTCTCCCGTCGGCATTTCTGTTTACATCTGTTAACAGTCCTGCGGCGTCTCAAAAACAGCTCCGAAGCCTCGAACTCTCCCTTACAGACCCTAAAACATTGCGTAACAACGTAAGTGTTACGCAATGTTAACAAAAAAAAAAAACGCTTAATTCTTGCCGATGCGGAACGTTCTCTCTACCTTTGCAGCCGTGTAAGTGTAATGTAAATGATGCACTGGAAACAGGTAGAGTCAGATAAAAGG
>OMZM01000048.1 GCA_900315545.1 uncultured Prevotella sp. | reverse complement strand
AGAAACGGAACAGCCTCTGAAAGTGCAAAATTGTGTTAATTCTGAGGTCGGCGACAAGTGTTAAAATTGTCAAAGAGTATGTTTGAGGCGCTTATTTGTATATTTTGGCTTGCGAAATATTGTGTCTGAGAGTCCCAAACACTATGTTTGGCATCCTCAAACAGTGTGTTTGACAATGTCAAACATGCTCTTTGACATTTTTAACATATAGATTTCTTGCACAGAAGGCGCGTATTTTACGATAACATACTGACTGTCAGACGATTGCAGATGCACGCGAATTTTGGGCGTTTTTTGCCCCTGCGATTTCGGAAACGGGTTTCGCGGGCATTCTCGCGAGGGTAAACGGGCAAAAATTGATTAGTCTTTCGGGAGCGCAGGCAATAAAAAATTGGCAGCCGTATATGGTTTGCCAATCGGAAAAACGTAAGAGTCGTTTCGTTTTTTCAGAATATTCAGAGTGTGTTTTTCCTGATGATGGTCAGTCCGTCGCGCAGCGGCAGCATGACTTTCTCCACACGCTTGTCGGCAGCCACGTGGTCGTTGAAGCGTTCCACGCCCAGCGTCTGCGCGTCGCGGTCGTAAGCATGGTCGACTACGTGCCCGTCCCAGAGCGTGTTGTCGGCAACGATAAATCCGCCTTCCGTCAGCAGTTGCAGAGCCATCTCGTAGTAGTCGGTGTAAGCGCGCTTGTCGCCGTCGATGAACACCATGTCGAACTTCATTCCGAGCTGCGGCGCTTCTTTCAGTGCATCGCCTATGCGGAAGTCTATCCTGTCGGCAACGTGCGAGCCTTCTATCCATCCGCGCGTGAAATCCTCCAGCTCGTCGTTAATCTCGTAGGTATATATGCGTCCGCCTTCGGGCAAGCCCTCAGCCATGCAGATGGCGCTGTAGCCGCTGAACGTGCCTATCTCGAGGATGTTGGCAGGGCGAATCATCCTGACAATCATCTTCAGCAGACGACCCTGCAAGTGTCCGCTCGCCATGCGCCCGTGCAGCAGGTGAACGTTGGTGGCACGGTAGAGCCGATAGAGATAGTCGCCCTCAGAGTCGATGTGGTCGTGTATGTAGTCGGTGATGGTCATAAAATGAAAAGTTGAGGAGCCATGTACCTAACTCCTCAACTTACTAACATATTACTTGACAAAAATCTTCTGTGTTCTTATTACGTTGCGGTTCTGCATCTTTACGATGTAGACTCCAGCCTTCATGTTTGTCGTAGAGTAGCGCTTCGGACTGTTGTTGACGAAGCTGACGAGGCTTCCGTCTACGGTGTATATCCATGCCTTCTCCACATTTGTAAACGTCAGCTGACCGTTGTCTGCTGCCACCGAGCTCACGCCCTTTGCCAGTGTGTTGTCGCTGATGGCAGTGGTGCCGAGTCCTTCCGGCTCGTCGGCAACGCCCGCGTCGTGTGTATCGACGAATGTGCGCTGGTTGGTGTTGTCGCCGCTAATCTCCACGCCGAAGTCGATAGAGTAGCCTTTGGCAAACAATCCGTTGTGCATGAACATGTTGGGGAACCATGCGTCAGAGAAGACGATGCGCAGACGGCTCTTTCCGGTGTGGGCATCCTCTGGAACCTTGAATGTGAACGTAGAGCCCTGAGTCTCTATTTCAGGGTAAGAGCCTCTGATGCTTCCAATCTTGAATATACGCTCTCCCAGCGGGTCGGCTGTGTCTCCGTCGTACTCGGCAGTGATGCCGTTAGGATGGTCGAATGTGCCGCTGCCGTTGAGGTCAATCCATGCACCGCCCAGACAGTAGCGCAGACCGTCAGGACTGTTAGAGCCCGGATGGTTGTTGGTTGTGTCGAAAGCCTTGACATACAGCTGTATTGTCTGTCCCTGCTTCACCTTCAGTATCTGGTCGCGTGCATCCACGTGCTGGTTTTCTCCTTCAACAGGCGAGGTAGTGTGATAGTTGAGGTTCTGCGTAGCACCGGTTGTCGTTACGTCCGTGAGGTAACGAATCTGTCGTGCCGTTTCTGCATTCTCGCTCTTCGGGTCCATCTCGCTGATGCCGTAGGTGTCTTCCTCCTCAAGGGCAGGCAGCGACGACGGATTGGCACGTGGCACTTCCACCCATACAACAGGCGAATAGGTCTTCATGTCGGTGGCTGCCGAGCGAACGCCGATGAATGGTTTGTCGTCAGCCGACTCAAAGAATATGTTGCCAACGAATGCAGCCCACTGTGATGTTCTGCCTATCTCGCTCACGCGGCCGTTCTCGCCGTTCTTGTAGAGTATCTCAAAATGGTCGATGTTTGCTTCGTCGTTGTACACCAGATCCCATGCTGCACGTGTCTTTGCCGTAGCCTCGACATTCCAGTTCAGCTTGACAGAAAGCGACTTGGTTGTCTCTTCCTTCACTTCTACCACGAGGTCGCTGACGTTGGCAGGTGTAGTCTTGGTGTCGTCGCTTATCTCCAGCTTGCCCACGTAGCAGTCGTAAGTGCCGTTTACGCGCAGTCCGATGCGGTCGATGACGTCGCCCGCAGACAGTGCTATGTCTGCTTCGCGCTCAACCCATGCTCCATTCTTCTCAGGAGCGGCAACAGTTGCTTCCACCCACTGGCCGTTCTGCTTTCTCACGATTACCGACGGAGCACCCGCATTGTGAGTCTTGTCAGCCTCGAAAGCATCCTTCAATGCCAACTTAACCTTCACTTTGCCGTTGGCTTTCAGGTTGGTCTTGTAGAGAATGATGTCGGTTGGCTCAGAAACCTTCGACCTTACGACAAGGCATGAACCGCCCGTGTATGCGTCATCGTGAGAGAACTCAACAGTGAGATTGTTGGCTGGTGTCATTGTACCTGCCTTCACGGTCAGCCAGCGATAGGTAGGCACGATGTCTTGGTTAGCCATGTTGTACCATTCGCCTGCCGTACGTTTTCCTTTATATAGATAGCGGTCGCCGTTGCCGAGATTGAAATGTGTCTGGAAAGGCAGGTCGCCCTGAATGGCAGAACGCTCGGGAATGAACTCAGCGAGTCCGCAGAACGACTGTAAAGGCAGCTTAGTACCCTGTAACTCCCAGTTGTTGCCACTCTTGCTCGGTGTAGGACGTGTCAGCGGATTGCGGTTGCCGCCAGAGAAACCACGCTCAAGCAGACGCTGATAGTTAGCCTGCATCTCGTAAGGACCATTTCCTGAGTTGTAGCTCATGAAGCGGCTCTGACCGTGTTCTCCCCACAGGCAGAGACTGCAGCGGTGCGGTGAGTCAGAACCAGAGTACCAGTCTTCGTCAAGGTCATCCCAGCTACGATCCATACTTACAATCCATACACCAGCATATAAGCCTTCTGACGACCCCCACTTCTGCTCGGCAACATCAACCGACGAACCCATCTCGTAAGAGAAGTCGCCGCCTGAGTAGTTGAGCATGACGTCGGCTGTCTTGCCTGTCTCCTTAGTACCGAGCAGGGCATTGACGTTGTTGTTGCTCAGAGCCGAGTTTGATGTATAGATTCCTATGTGGAAGTTGTCGAATCCCTGTGCGGCAGCTTCTTTGTAGAGTTCCTTGTGGAATGCAATGACGTCGGCTTTTGAATATGAACCGTCCTCCCAGTTGTAGTTGATACCGTCAGAACCGAAGAACATAAGGCAGTTGATCATTGGCTTTACATACTTGAACGTGCCGTCGCTGTTCTTCTGTGTGATCATCGAACTGTATGTGCCGTCGCCTGTGTTCCAGCTCTCGAAGAACTTAATGCCTGACATGATGTCGCTGCCATTCTTGTGTGCTGCGTCAACCCAGCATCCAGGTGCCTGAAAGATGGAATGGTTCCATGAACCGAAGAGGTTGGTGTAGTTCCACATAGAGAACACGTCGCTTGTCCATACGGCTGTAGGATATCCTGCATCGTTACCGCTGCCAATGTTCATTGGTATGTTCATCCAGAGCTCACGTTTCTCGTAGGTTTTCTCGACGAGACGGTCGCTGCGGTCTAAGATGCTGCGCGGTCTGACATGAGAGCGCACAAAAGCGATGTCGGATGCCTGTATGCCGGCAGCCTCAAACTCTGCAACGGTAGGGTAGTTTCTGCCCTGTTGCAGTGCGTTGTAGAACAGGTCGAGCAACTGCTTGTCGCCAAAACCGGTAAAATCGTATATTTGCTTCGTGGCGGAAGGCGAGGTGCCTTGTGCCGTCGCGCTGAGGGCGGCGATTGCCACAGCAAACAGTGATAAAACAATCTTTTTCATATCTGTACTGTTTTTATAATTATGTTGTTTTTATTCTTTATCACGGCTGCAAGTGCGTGTTATTCTTTCCATTGCCTGCAGCTTGTTTCTATTCACTCTATTAACAGCACTGCGTGCTTAGAAGTTTGACCTGTCAACATCCCACCACAGACGGGTAGCCTGCAAGTCTGGACCTCCGAGAGCTTTCAGACCTGTCTCGTTGATGTCCTTCAGAGAGGCATCGTCGGTGCCAGGGAACGGCATGCGGCGGATAATGTCGCCATATTGCAGACTGCCGTCGCCGTCGCTCGGATTGAGCACAGGGAACATTCGCGGATAGCCCGTGCGGCGAAGGTCTGTCCATGCCTCAAAACTATAAGGATATTGAGCAATGTATTTCTGTGTTATAATCTTCTCCAGCTTTGTCTCGCGGTCGTCGCCCTCGTTCCATTTCACGCCAATCTTGGTTACGCTCGGCATGTCTGGTGTCTCGCCTGTCGGGTCAACATAGGTGTAATCGTATGGCGTTTCAAGCTGCAGATAGTCTTCCATCGTATTCGTGAATGTAGGATGCACACGCGTAGATATGTCAACGTATGAGTTGCGAATGCCTCTCTCATAGAAGAACTCAGCTGTTCCGCCCATGTTCCAGCCTCTCAGCGCACCTTCGGCACGCAGGAAATCAACCTCCGCCCACTTCATAAGATAGAGTGGTGCCTTGCTGATGACGCGTGTTTCGAGCGATGAGAAGGCGATGTACTGGTTTGTTCCGTACGACTGTCCCTGTCCTGTGTGTGATCCTTCGCGTATTCCGACGACTCTTGTTCCTGCCGGCAGCACATCCTGAGTCTTGGTATTGACTATCGGGTCGCTGTTCTTCGTGAAGAGATACTGTGCGTATGGGTGTCCGAGACTCATGAGCAGGCTTTCAAACGATGCGCTGAGTCGTGCGTCGCCCCACGTCTTCCATATCTCAAGCAGCGGATGGTCGATGCCCAGTGCCATTGGCGAAAGCATTGATTCCTGCTCTTTCGACTCCACAACGCCTGTTGTTACGGCTTCCTCTGCCCACTTGCGAGCCAGGTCGGGCTCAACTTTGGCAATGTGCATAGCCATGCGTAGTTTCAGCGAAGCAGCCAAACGTATCCATGTGTCCATGCCTTCGATGCCGTTCTGCTGGTCTTGGTTGACGCATGTGAAGCGGTACATCAGGTTCTGTACGCGCTGTTTGTACCAGTCAGGTCGTGTAGGATAGTGCTTCAGACAGTTTACTATTGTGTCGATGTTAGCCTCTATATTTACATATATGGTACGCAGGTCGTTGTAAGTGAATGGTGCTTCTTCGCGGTTTGCCTTGAAGTCGATGTACGGGAACGGTCCGTAGAGGTCGGCAACCTCCTGCGATGAGTAGTCGAGCATAAGCAGATAGATGGCTTTCATCTCCGGTATAGAGTCTATGTCGGGATGATTGAGTATCGGAGCCAGTGCGTTTTTCACTATCAGGTAACTGCTGTTGGGTCCCGGATTGAAGTCGAGGCTGATATCGTATGTTGACGTCAGCGTACCGTACATGAAGTCCTGATGAGGTATTGTGGTAAACTGTGCATAGTTGTCAGGACCGAGCGAGAACTGACGTTGGTATGCGTGTGGCCCTGGCGTGTCGCCGTCCTTGCCGCCGCGCATGGCATATTGACCTGTGAGAGTCTGTCGGAAATAGTTGTCGAGATTGTCTATTGCCTTGTCCATACCCTCTTCGGTTGGTTGGAAAATATAGTTTATTTCGTCGGCTTTTCCATGAAAAACCTCATCGTCCAACTTCACATCGGTGGCTTGGAACTCGTCGGCTGGCTCGTCGAAGTCGAGGCACGACTGCATTGAGAGTGCTAACAGAGGCATTGCAGCAGCCATTATTATCTTGTATATCTTCATATCTTTATGTGTTGTTATTTGTTGACTGTTTTAAAAACTATTATCTCTTTGCTGTCGTATCTTAGAAGTTCAGCTTAAGCGAGAATCCAAACGAGCGTGCCGACGGCATGTTGAACAGTTCGAAGGCGCTCAGTCCGTTTGTTGTCGAGAGTGCTACGTCTGGGTCGGCAGGGCTGTCCTTGTAGAAGAAGAACAGGTTTCGTGCGATGAACGATACGTTGAGATGCTTGCCTGCGCCTACGAGGTTGCGGAATGTATAGCCCATCGACAACTCGCGCAGACGGAAGTTAGTTGCGCTGTAGACGTATTCGCCCGGCACTGGTGTTCCGCCGACAAATTCATACCAGTCTTGCACTGCTATGAGTCGGTCGCTTCCGTCTGGCAGATACATTGCAGGCTTGCCGTCGACGTAGAGTCCGTTCTTCTCGGCATATTCGCGTGCTGCTCCAGAGCGTGCCGACACACCCATGTTGTCGAGATAAGCCTCTGTCAGCGAGATAACCTTGCCTCCGAAGCGTCCGTTGATAAGGAAGAACAGCTGGAAGTCCTTGTAGTTGAACGTGTTGCTCCAGCCCAGTTGCCACTTCGAGTTCATGTTTCCGATTTTCACGGTGTACTGTTTGTTAGCCTCGCTTTCGAGCTGTGGCTTGCCCTGTTCGTTGAGTGCGAATGTTCCGTCGTCGTTGCGCTTGAAGTCGGTGATATACATATCGCCTATGCTGCCGCCCTTGCGGTAGCGTACGCGTACGCCGGCAACATCCTGATAGATAAGTTTCTCAGAGCCGTCTTCGTTGTATGTCGTTTCGAGAATCTTGTTGTCGTTGTATGAAACATTGACAGTCGACTTCCAGTTGAAATCCTTTGCCAGTCGGAAGTTGTAGCCTACTGATGCTTCAAATCCGCTGTTGCGCACCTTGCCTGAGTTTACCGGCTCCGACTTGCCCGATGCGTTGGATGCTATCATGTAGAGATCCTTGATGGTAGTATTATAATATGTGAAGTCGAAGTTCAGTCTGTTGTTGAAGAAAAGCATCTCCAGACCAGTCTCAAACGAGTTAGTCGTTTCCGGCACAGGGTTCTTGAACTGTGCGAACTGGTTTGGCGTGATGGCTCCTGTGCGCAGGTTTTCAGAGCCGCGCGAGTAGACTACGTTAGGAATAGAGTTACCCACCTGCGAGTAGCTGATGCGGTATTTCATGTAGTTTATCCACTCCGGCATCTTCATCATCGACGACAGTATGGCGTTGGCACCTACGCCGAAGTATCCGTAGTTGTCGGCTGTGCCTCTGTCCTTGAACTGTTTGTATGGTCGGTACCAGTCGCGGCGGTATGAACCGTCTACGTATACCATGTCTCTCCATCCCACCTGAGCCGTCAGCAGGTAAGCCTTGTCCCAGTTAGATACCTTTGTTGTCGATGTAGCGCCTGCTCCTCCGGCATTGGTCTGGAACATGTTGATGCGGTCAGACAGCACCTGGTGCATCGGGTCGATGTATGTTGCCACGACGTCGGTGCGCTGCTGCGTGCCCGTTATGCGGTGTTCCACGTATCCGGCTGTTGCCGACAGGTTCCACTCGTCGTCGCCCAGCACCTTGTTGTACGACAGCAGGTAGTCGATGTATATTTCGTTTGTCTTGAACAAGTCCTTCCAGTATCGTCCGTAGTCCTCCATTCCTGCGGGGTTGAACGTTGTGGCGTAGCGTCGTGAGTCGCCGTCGAACTTGTCGTGGTCGAACGACAGTCGGTATTGGAACGACAGTCCGTCGTAGATGTCGAGCTTAGCGTTCACCGAGCCGGTTATGCGGTCGTTCTTCTGTGTGCTTCTGTTCTGTCTGAGCAGCCAGTAAGGGTTGTTCTGCATGGCAGCCATGTATGGCCACAGCTGCATAGGTCCCTGCAGTGCCACGCGCTCGTTTTCGAGGTCGTAGCCGCCAGCGCCGTTGAGTCGGTAGAGCGACTGTTCTTCCGACATCCACTGTCCTTCGCCGCGATAGTTGCTGCTGTAGTAGCCCATGTCGATATTTCTCGGCACCATGTAGAGGTGGTAGATAGGGTTGAGCACCGTGCCGCCGCCCTGTCGGTTGCGTGTGGTGGTCTGGTAGTAGTTCATGGCTACGTCTATGTTGAGTCGTTTCCAGAGGTTGTAGCTCTGGCGGAAGGCGAGGGTATTGCGGTTGTATGAGTTTTCCTTCACCATTCCGTTGGCGTGCGAGTTGGCAAACGAGAAGTATGTCTTTATCTTCTCCGTACCGCCTGAGAGCGAGAGCGAGTTGTTTGTCGTTACGCCCGTGCGGTAGAAATCGTCTATGTCGTCGTTGCCGTGATTGCGCAGATACACTTCGCGCGTGCCGCCTCCGAACTTTGTCTGGTCGTTAGGCACGTTTATGACGAGCTGGTCGCTGGCGCGGTCGGCTATGCGGCTGCCCCAGCTGTTGACCGACAGTCCGCCTGCGGCATTGACGTCGGCGCCGTAGGTGTTCTGTATTTTAGGTGTGAGCAGTGGGGTGTCGAATGTTATGTTCGATGTCAGGTTGATGTCCAGCTTGCCCTCGCGTCCTTTCTTTGTGGTTATCATGATGACGCCGTTGGCAGCCACCGAGCCGTAGAGTGCTGCTGCGTTGGCACCTTTCAGCACGTTGATAGACTCTATGTCGTCGGCATTTATCATCGACAGCGGGTCGCTGCCTTCCGACGAGCTTGAGTATGTCAGGTTGGCTCCGCTGTTCATGTCCATTCTGCCTCGTGTGTCGTTGCTCATAGGTATTCCGTCGACAACTATCAGCGGCTGTGAGTTTCCGAGAATAGACTTGTTTCCTCGCAGCACAATCTTGCTGGCGCCGCCGGCTCCACCTGCGCTTGGCGTGATGACTACGCCCGACACCTTGCCTTCGAGCGAGTTGGCTATGTTCTGCTCCTGCACCTTCATGAAGTCGTCAGACTTTATCTGCTGTGTGGCGTAGGTCAGCGACGATTCCTTCTTCAGGATACCCATTGCCGTTACCACCACTTCCTGCAGCGTGTTCTGTTCCTCCTTCATCTGTATGCTGACGGTGCTTCGCGAGCCGACAGACTCCTCGACGGTCTGATAGCCGACGAAAGAGAATACGAGTGTCGGGTTTCTCATTGTCAGGACAAGGCTGAAGTTGCCGTCGATGTCGGTAATCGTTCCGTTCTGAGTGCCTTTCTCCATTACGGTTACGCCGATGAGAGGCTCTCCATAATCGTCGACAACAGTACCGCTGACGGCAGACTGCTGCTGAACATTTCTTGCTTTGGCGTTGCTGTTGCCAGCCGCAGCTGCTACAGGCGCTGGCAGCAACGTAAGTAGGACGAGGATGGCACATATCCATCCGCCCTTGCTGTAGTCGTAGTTAATCTTCATATATGAATCGATGTTTTAATTTATAGTCTTACTCTATGGTTGCGCAAACCATCGTGCATACTCAGGTTGCAGATGACGGCACGGTTTGTTATATTTGAACAAACTTTACATATTTTTGCAAAAATACAACTATCTTTCCATAAATGCAAAAATATGATAATTAAAAAGGTGTATTTATGGTTTTTTAACCGTGAATACACCTTTATGAATTAAGTTTTGCTTAGTCTTTCAGCGAATAAGTTACAGTTGTTACCACCCTGACTTTCTTTATGTAGGGTGTGTTTTCGTCGCGGTCGTCGATGGAGAACTGCCCCTGGTCGGCGCCGACAATCTTGTTGAGCGTGCTGTGCGAGTTCTTGGCAAACTGCTCGGCGGTCTGCTCGGCGTTGGCAATGGCTTCCTCCATCATCTTCGGCTTCATCTTGCGGAACGCCACATACTCATACTTGATAGGGTTTTCATAGCCTCCGTCTACTATGGCTATGCCTTCCTGCAGCAGCTCGCCCTGCTTGGCGATGATGCTGCGCACGAGCTTCACGTTAGACGAGGCAACGATGATGGTCGACGTGATGTTGTATCGCTGCGGCACGGGCTGCGTGTTATAGCGCTCGGCAGACAGGTCGATGACCGTCGGGGCATTGACGTTGATCTCGCTTTCCTTTATGCCGTTGGCTATCAGGAAGCGCTTGATAGTGGCGTTGGTGCTGTTTATCTTCTTGTAGAGCGACGGCAGGTCGTTGCCTATCTCCTTAGTCTGGATGGGCCACGTTACCTTGTCTGCCTCCACTTCCTGCTCAGCCAGACCCTTGACCGTTACCTTGCGGTCTTTGTTGGCAAAGTTGTCGATGCCGCTTTTCAGCGCAAAACCGAGCACGATGATGCCGAAAGCCGTGATGGCTGCGGCTAAAATACGATTGTCTTTCATGGGTTTAATGTTGTTTTAAGTTACTTTTATTTGTTGTCTTGATATTGTAAAAACGCTGCAAATATAAACAAATTTATTTTACCTGCAACTTTTTTGCCATAAATTTTGTGCCTATTGGCAGAATGAGACACATTTTCCAGTCCTTTGGCACGCACATAAGCGACTTGAAAACTATAATCAATTTTCGCCCGTTTACCCTCGCGAGAATGCCCGCGAAACCCGTTTCCGAAATCTGAGGGGCAAAAAACGCCCAAAATTCGCGTGCATCTGCAATCGTCTGACAGTCAACATGTTAACTGTAAATATAAGCGTTTTGTGCACGAAACACAAGTGTTAAAATTGTCAAAGAGCATGTTTGACATTGTCAAACACACTGTTTGAGGCTGCCAAACATAGTGTTTGGGACTCTCAGACACAATATTTCGCAAGCCAAAATACACAAATAAGCGCCTCAAACATACTCTTTGACAATTTTAACACTTGTCGCCGACCTCAGAATTAACACAATTTTGCACTTTCAGAGGCTGTTCCGTTTCT
>OMZM01000049.1 GCA_900315545.1 uncultured Prevotella sp. | reverse complement strand
TAAGGTAAGTGAAAAATCTGACATGGCAAAATCCTGGGCAACTTTTTGTTGCTCAGGAACTTATAAAAATAGTTAAACTAAAGTGCTGCGGAATTAAGGAAAATTTAATTATGCTAAAACATCTACTACTTTTCGTGGCTATCATTGCCACAGCAGCAACATCGATGACTGCTGCTCCCAGCCGTGTCATCACTGAGCAGCCCGAGGGCGAGGCTGTGCTATACTCTCGTACGGGCCAGGCTTTGTTCAGCCTGTCAGAAACTTACATTGGCGAACAGAACGACTTGGTCAAGATTGTCTATGATGCCGATGGCGAGACTGTCTACTTCCAGAACATCCTCTATCGTATAGATCAGTACTTTGAGGAGTCGTGGGCTGTGGGCAAGTTGAGTGCCGATGGTACCAAGATTACTGTCGATCTAGATCAGTCTGTGGGCTATGATGACTACAGCGAGCAGAACGTTGTACTGACTTTTGCTTCGACTAGCCTCGATGAAAACCAGCAAGTCAGGTTCACCAGCGATGCAACGGTGACTCAGGCCACCTTCACAGTCAATCCCGCTACAGGTGTCATTACCATTGATGGCACTCAGGGCGACATGTATCAGGGCACTGGCTACGAGGGCTGGGTGGCAACTGGTCTGGCATGCATCTTCACTGACGGAGAGTGGGCTGGATTCATGAGTTGGGGCACCACGCTCACCCCGATGACCGAGGCAGTTCCTGCAGTTCCTGCTGCTCCCTACGAGTTGACATGGGAGAACGGCAGTGAGTGGGAGAATGCAAGTTTCCACTTCCATGTCAATCCCTATGATGTCAATGGCAACCGTCTCTACGAGGAGAATTTCAGTTACAGCATCTACTTGGACGACGACCAGTTGTTCACATTCACTACTGCTGAGTATGGCACTGAAGACATCTTTGCCGATGGCGACCTGACCGAGATTCCGTTAGATTATAGCGACTATATCCACTTCATCAGTTGGGATGGCACGCGTGTGTACTTTGCCAAGGGAAACCTGGGCGACGACCGTCTGTTTAACCGTCGCATTGGTGTGCAGACCATCTATACCGTTGATGGCGTGAGCAATAAGTCGGAAATCGTCTATGTGTCGGTGCTTGCAGTGAATGGTGTCGTGGTTGATATGTCTGGCAAGCCTCTTCCTGATGTGACTGTCTGCATCGCCTCTAAGCCTTCGCAGAATCCTGCAGGACAGCGCGAGGCCACTGTCATGCCCATCTACCTGACCACCAACGAGAATGGTGAGTTTGCAACCGAGATTAATGCCAATCTGGACTATAAGGTTGATTATATGGTCAATTGGGAAACATTGCGTACCGACGACTTGACCGTGGGCGAGGATGATGTTGACATGGGCGTGATTGTGCTGCCCATCGGCTCGTCGGCCATCAATGATGTCAAAGATGGCGTTCAGGATAATAATATCTACTACGACCTCATGGGTCGCAAGTATGATGGCGCTAATCTGCCTGCCGGCATCTATATCCACAACGGCAAGAAGGTGCTGAAGTAAAGTAATCTAATCTATCGCTCCAACCGAGCGCAATGATAAGTTGGGACATAGACCCTCGAGGGTTTATGTCCTTTTGTTTCTGCGGTATTGAGGTTGTGATAAGTCTAACTCAAATTAGACATATAGAATAAATGCAGTCAGAAATGGCTGCATTTATTGTTTCCAAGAAAAAGAGAGACAGTAGCTTTGCTTTGTACAAATCAAATAACAAATGGTGGAAACTTAGTTTCATGTGATTTACTCAATTTCAATTTTCACAAAGTTTTTGTCTATGAGTTTCGATGTCCATCCTGGATTTGGATGCCAGCGCGATGGAGAAATAACAATCTTATCTGGGTTTCTTGATAGATATTGAGCCCACCAACTAAAACTGCTGTTGCTCAAAATGAAATGTTTGCAGCTATACATAAGTCTCATTTTTTCCCATATAGGATCATTTCCTCTTTCATAATAACATTCTCCTTCTATTTTAATATTGTCCCTTACCCATGATATTTCATCAGAAAAAATATAAAAACGGGGTTGGTTACTCTTTTTTTATTTCTGCTATAGCACGCATGAAATAGTCTTTATCGCAAAGGAAATATTCATTATTAGAAATATAATCGCCGCGTCTTATAGTAACGCATACTGAGTTTGATAGTATTATTTTCTCGTAAAGACTCTTATTGCAATCTAATAATGCGTGTTTGGGTGTAAACTCTTTTTGAAGAACTTCTTTTATATCATCAAAGCATATAGGATTTTCGCATAGACCTAAAGCAAATGAGTTTTTCTGTTTAGAAGGTGGTATAATTTCGTCATTGTAACTGAAATATGCTCCGTCATATAATTATTACTGATGTTCTCTGCAAAGTTATAATTATTTTTAGCAATGCCAAAATATTCGATGAATAATATCGTTTTGTACCATTGTTTTTGCGCCATGTTACGGCAAGACGCAATTATATATAATAGTAAAACCGTTTCACCAGAAAGGATGAAACGGTTTTTATTTAAATTAAATATTCTGAAAAGTTATTCTTATGCGAGTGTAAAGCGTTTATTCTACGAAAAACAGTTTCTCGCCGACATTCCTGCCTTCAATTCTGAAATCTACACCCAACAGTGCGGCAATGGTCGGTGCTATTTGCTTGTTGTAGAATGTTCCGTTATTTTCCATCTCACCCAGTGCGGGAATACCGCTGCCAAATGCCATGAGCCAAGTTTCTTCCGAACGGGGTGCTTCCGTCCCATGTTCCGTCCATAGGTCGCCGTCGCCACGACCATGGTCGCAGGTTACGAGGAATGTTGTCTTGTCGCGATAGAATGGGTCGTCTTGCGCCTGCTGCCAGAGTCGCTGTATGAATGTGTCAGTATGGTCTGCCGTCATTAGGTAATGGTCGTATCGTCCATTGTGGGCGAACTCATCGGTCTCGCCAAACGATACGAAAAGCACCTTTGGCTTATGTCTTTTCATGGCTTCCGAAGCATAGCGGTAGGTTATGTAGTCGAGTGCCACGTCACCCCAGAAGTCCACCATTTCGCGCTTCATGTCGTCTAAGAAAGTTTCAATTTCCGACGGATTGTCTGACAGTGTAGGCATATATTTGCCTGCTTGGACGGGAAAGCCGCAGCGTTCATCGTTTAGGATGTAGCGCAACGTTCCCCAGCAGGCGTAAGCCATAACGCTGTTTTTATATTTTTCAGACTTGTTGATAGTTTCAAACACGTTTACGTTAGGATTTGGCACGTTGTCGTTAGAGGTGATGCGCTCGTCGTCTGCCCAGCCGCACAGTGTCTCCGAATAGCCGGGATAAGAGAATTTGAACTTGTTTTCCACCTGCATGAAACTGTTTTTCCATCGGTTGCCGATAATCAGACCATGCTGCTTGATAAATCCCCAGGTGAAAGGCATTAGCGCCATGCGCCGCTCGTCTTGTGTCGGTCGCCAGTAGAGTTCACTGATACCTTTCGGGTTCACGGCATATTTGCCACTATTGATAAGTGCCGTGTCGGCTCCATTAAACAGTTCCTGCCATCGTAGCCCGTCGAGCATGATGACGACAATGCGTCGGTCGTTGTCTGTTCGTGCTTGAATATTACTGAAAATGGCAGCGAGAGCCAACAGGATGAATAGTTTTTTCATGTTTGTTTGTTTCATACGTTTTGCGTTTTGGCATACATGGTTTATTCTTATTATGCTGCGAAGTTAGTAAAAAATGCTTGAATATGCAAGAATATAACAGAAAAACCGTTTCACCAGAGACTATGAAACGGTTTTTACTTAAATAAATTATTATGAAAAAATTATTCTGATGCGAGTGTAAAGCGCTTGAAGTCAACGATAGCGAGTTCGCTGTCTTGCTTTTTCAGCCACTGTGCCACGCTTGCCTTGTCGCCGTCGCCGAACTGGAATTCCTGGTCTACGAGGCAGTTCTCTTTCAGGAACTTCTGTACACGACCCTTAGCGATGTTCTCTATCATCTGTGCTGGGAGGTTTGCAGCCTTCTCGGCAGCAGCCTTTTCCTTCAGCTGGCGAGCTTCTGCAGCCTGCTCCTCTGTGAGCCATCCTTTCTTGATGTTAGACTCGATGTGGTCTTCGCTGTCAACGAGGTTAGGGTTGATGCCTGCTTTCTTCAGCACTACTTCAACATACTTTTCTACCTGCTCGAGCTTAGTCTTCTCAACGGCAGTCTTGTATTCCTCGTCGATTACAGCCTGTGGTACGCTCTTTTCGTCGAGAGCTACTGGCTTCATGGCAGCCACCTGCATGGCAACCTTGTGTCCTTCCTCAGCTGCAGCCTTGTTTGTCTGAACCATTGTGCAGAGAGTGTGGCGTCCCATGTGGTCGTAAACTTCGATGTTTTCGCCTTCGAGCGTGAGGTATCCGTCGAGTTCCATCTTTTCGCCAGTGATACCTGAGCGCTGTGTAACGGCTTCCTGTACTTTCTGTCCGTCGGTCAGTGCCAGTTCCTTCACTTCGTCGATAGTCTTGCAACGAGCCTCTACGGCTTTGTCGAGGATGCTCTGTGTCAGTGCGATGAAGTCTGCTCCGTTAGCCACGAAGTCTGTTTCGCATTTCAGTGCAATCATAGCTGCAAATCCGTCAACTTTCTTTACGAGAACACAACCGTTAGATGTTTCGCGGTCAGAGCGCTTAGCAGCGATAGCCAGACCACGCTCACGCAGGAGTTCCTTAGCCTTGTCGAAGTCGCCTTCAGCCTCTGTCAGTGCTTTCTTAACGTCAGCCAAACCGGCACCAGTCATGGCGCGCAGTTTCTTTATGTCGTCTATTGAAATTGCCATAATTGTTTTTTGATTTATTGTTTTAATGGGTTTAATGTTTAAAAGAATATTTACGTTGGCTGTATTTCAAGCCAACGCAAATGTTTTGTCCATTGCCTTTTATTCAGCAGCAGGTGCTTCTTCCGCAGCTTCTTCAGCCTTTGGCTCTTCTGCTACGGTTTCTTCTTCTGCCTTAGCCTCGTCCTTGCGTGCCTTGCGTGCGCGGCGCGGACGTGCTGTAGCAGCTTCTTCGCTCTGCTCGGCAGCAGCCTTTTCGTCAGCCTTTTCTACCTTGCGCTCTTCGATGCCTTCTGTTATAGCAGCGCAGCATGCACTGAGGATAACGTCGATAGAGTCTTTAGCATCGTCGTTTGCAGGTATGATGAAGTCTATGCCTTCAGGGCTTGAGTTTGTGTCTACGATTCCGAATACAGGAATGCCGAGACGGTTGGCTTCTCTTACTGCTATGTTTTCTTTCATCACGTCAACTACGAAGAGTGCAGAAGGCAGGCGGTTGAGGTCTGCGATGCTGCCCAGGTTCTTTTCGAGCTTAGCGCGCTGGCGTGTGATTTGCAGCAGTTCGCGCTTTGAGAGGTTAGAGAATGTACCGTCATTCATCATGCGGTCGATGTTAACCATCTTCTTGACAGCCTTGCGGATAGTAGGGAAGTTGGTGAGCATTCCGCCCGGCCAGCGTTCTGTTACGTAAGGCATGTTCACGCTTGTTGCTTTTTCTGCAATGATTTCCTTAGCCTGTTTTTTAGTAGAAACGAATAATATCTTCTTTCCCGATTTTGCAATCTGCTTCAGAGCTTCTGCTGCGTCGTCTATTTTTGCAACTGTCTTGTGCAGATCGATGATGTGAATACCGTTGCGCTCCATGAAGATGTAGGGAGCCATTGCTGGGTTCCACTTGCGGCGGAGGTGTCCGAAATGACATCCTGCCTGCAGTAATTGGTCAAAATTTGTTCTTGCCATTTTTTCTTTTTTTGTTTGTTTACTTTCCTTTTAGTTCTTTTTTTAGAGCCAACCGACATGTAATTGCCTGACGCTGCATTGTTGCTGATGCTTTATGCGGCTTTTTTAGACAAGTCGTGCCAGTTTGGATGCTAAACTGTTCAGCTTTTCCTGAATAAGTATATAATATATATATATATGTATATTCGGAATATTAACGCTTGCTGAACTGGAAGCGGCGACGTGCTTTTGGCTGTCCTGGCTTTTTACGCTCAACCTTGCGGGCGTCGCGTGTGAGGAAGCCTTGCTGTTTCAGTGTCTTCTTGTCGTCGGCATTTACTTTCACGAGCGCACGTGCTATGGCTAAGCGCAGTGCTTGGCTCTGGCCTGTGAAACCTCCACCGTCGAGGTTTGCCTTAATGTCGTATTTCTCGGTTACTTCGAGCAGTTCCAGTGGCTGCTTTACAACGTACTGGAGTATTGCTGATGGGAAATATTCATTAAGCTCTCTCTTGTTTATCGTGATTTTGCCTGTTCCTTCGGTCAGATATACGCGAGCTACTGAGCTCTTGCGGCGACCTATTGCATTTATCATTTCCATCTTTTTCCTTTATTTATACTGGTTAATATCGATAGCTTTTGGCTTCTGTGCGTCGTGTGGATGCTCTGTACCGTTGTATATGTACAGGTTGTTCATCAGCGCGCGGCCTAAGATGCCTTTTGGTAACATGCCCTTAACGGCATGACGGATGATGCGCTCTGCACCGTATGGGCGCTTGCGGAGCTCTGCCGGTGTGTTGAAACGCTGTCCGCCTGGATAGCCAGTGTAGCGTGTGTAAACCTTGTCGGTTTCCTTCTTACCTGTGAAAACTACCTTTTCGGCATTGATGATAATGACATTGTCGCCACAGTCTACGTGTGGAGTGAATGTGGGCTTGTATTTGCCACGAAGCAGCTTGGCTACTTTTGAACACATACGACCTACTACCTGGTCTGTTGCGTCGATGACAACCCACTCTTTCTTGGCTGTTTCCTTGTTGATGGAAATAGTCTTGTAACTTAAAGTGTTCATTCTAATTTTAAAATTACTACTAAAAAACGTTTTTCTTTAATGTTTCTATCTCTGTGCGGTCGATTCACTAACCGTTGTACTCGGCCAAAAGTACCACTATTAACACTTCCGCACGGTGGGGCTCTAAGCGTACCCCGTTTTAATAATCGGACTGCAAAAGTACATATTTTATATGGAATATGTTGTTTCTGTTGCTGTGTTTGCTGTCTAATTTATGATAAATTAACTGTTTTAAGGTTTATTATGGCACGTCTGTCGGTTTTCTTTGGCTATTTCGTCATTATTTTGCGTGTTGCCAGAGTGCCGTCGGCGAGTTTTGTTTTTGCTATGTTCAGTCCTTTCTGCGGCTTGTCGAGTCGTCTGCCCTGCATGTCATAGTATTCTGCGGTGGCGCTGCCTGCCATGTTGTCGGCTATGCCGTTGGTGTTGATGGTGCGCCAGACTATGTCCGACGTGCGTTCCTCGCCGCCGGCAGTGTAGACGGTCTGCGCTCCTATGCGTTCCCATGTGTCGATGTCTTCCTGCAAGAGTGCGACATAGTAGAGTCCGTATTGTTTTTCGAAGAATATGAAGTATCCTCCGTCGTCGTAGGTTGCCGGTATCTGGTAGAGGTCGCCCGTGTCCATGCCGAAGTATTCAAAGTAGTAGTCTTTGGCATCGAAGAGCAGTGGTTTTGTCTGCGTTCCCCATCCGGCATACAGCTGATATTTCAGGTATGACTTGCGCAGTGGCTGTCCGTCGGCATCTTCTGGGTATATCGACAGGTAGATGTAAGCCTGCTTGTCGTCGGTCTTTGGTGAGTAGGCGAATATCGCGGGCTCTGTCGGGGTCATGGCTTTGGCTTCCGAAGGCTTGTATGTGCCGCCGGTGTAGTATTCAAAGTACCACCATGCGAGGCTTGAGTTGTTAGCCATGAGGTATGGTGTCTGCTGCGTGTATGTGTCGGTGGCGTCGTCGTAGGTCAGTACGAAGTCGGTCAGTTGTCTGTCCTCCGTTCCTCCGGCAATGAAAACCTGCTCGTTGTCCACCGTTCCGGCATACTGTCCGCAGCTGAACGTGATGGTGTTGCCGTTGCTCTTGCCCACCACCCAGCCGTCGGGATACTGGTCGAAGAAGCCCTGTATGTAGACGTTGTCGCCGTCCTGGCCTATCAGTACGTCGAAGTCGACGTCGTTCTCCATGCTGTTTTTGCCAGTGTAGGCATAGGTTTTTGTCTGCATTCCGGCAGGCGGCGTTGTCGCAACGCCGTCGAACGTCGTCAGTCGCGTGCCGTAGTCGCCGCGCAGAATCCACTCGTCGTTGTCGGTATAGTATGCGCTGTATATATGGTCTTTGTCGCATCCGTCGAGCGAGATGTTGTCGCCGTCGATGGTGTAAGTTACCTCCGTGATGCTTGGGTCGGCAACGTAGAAATACTCATCGTCGGCAACCATCACTGCCGTGCGTATGCTGTATGTTACTCCGCCATACTCGCCCTCGTCAATGTCCTGTCCTGTCGGCACGGTGATAGTGTTGCCGTTGCGCTCTCCCTTCACCCATGTGAACTGCGCATAGTAGGCTATCGGGTCTTTCATGTAGACTGTCTTACCGTCGGCATCGTAGACAACGGTCATCGTCAGTCCGTCCTGCCGGTCGTCCTCCAGCACATAGTTGCCGCCCGTGCCCGTCAGTTTCACGCAGTTGCCACTGCGCCAGTAGACATGTTTTTCGCCCTGTGGCTCGTCTGCCATGACTTTTTTCTGAGCCATGTTCCTGCCGTTGTGTTGCTGTGCGTTGGCAAGAGGACATGCCAGTGCCGCGAGGATAATAAGTAAAAACTGCTTCATGTTTGTAGAATTTTTATGATACCGAATATTCGTATTGTTTTTTCTTCGCCTGCAAATATACGAAAAAAAAGAGGGAACCCCATCACTTTTTCATTGCATAATCTTACCTTCCGCGCATAAAAAACTCCGTTTCCGCACCCGTGCAGTAGCTTTTGTCCTTTTTAAAGTCCGCATTAACGTCATCGTCCCCGTTCCCGTCAAGGTTATCGTTCCTGTTGTCATCTCCCTGCAAAAACCGTGCCAAACTCATCATGATTTAAAGCAAAAATGAATATTATGCCAAGTTAAGCGGCTTTCTTGCTCAGTTTCGTATGGTAGGCAATAATTATAATCAGACGTCAAATGAACTGAAGTGGCATTTTTCAGAACGTAGGACAATTGCACTTGTATGTAAGTTGGAGAAATTCATGATGCAGTTGGCATAAATTATTCATAAAAATCGTTAAGTTGACAAACGAATATTAGAACACAGTGAAGTAAACTTGAATGGTTTGAAGATAATATAAGGTAATTTATTGACGATTATGTCTTTTTTGATATAATAAGGACATATTTCTTTATTATTTTCAATGAATATGGGAAATGTTTTGTATATTTGCAGCAAAATAATCATCGAATTATGTCGAACAATCAACAGAATGTGATGCTAAATCGGCTGAAAGCTGCCTTAGCAGAACAAGGGAAGACCAATCGGTGGCTGTCAGAACAACTTGGCAAATCAGAGAACACCGTTTCCAGATGGTGTGCCAACAAGGTGCAGCCGTCTATACAGCAACTGAATGAGATTGCAAGTGTTTTGGATGTGGATGTAAGAAACCTCATAACACCAACGAAATAGACAGATGATACAGAATTATAATTATACAAGCCAATACGACAATATGCAGATAGCATACGACAGTCTCTACACTTCGTTTATGAGACGTGACCGTAAGGCTATTGAGTACTATTGTCGGAATTGTGAAAATCTGGGAATCGTCCAGTTTCATGAAAAAGCAAATATGGAGATGGAACGGATATTCTCATTGATGGGAATCAGGACTATCCCAACACCTTCAACTTTGGAGCAATTGGCTGATGATGTCTTATTGGTTTATGCTCAAGCGTGCATGAATGTTCTTTTTAATGAGAAAATGCGATATATTAGTGATGATTTTCATCATACTTACGAGAATGCCTACCATACGCTTGTTCAACCAAGACAATATCAAACAAATGATGTTTTGTATTCACAGGGCAATAATTTGTTTACGGTAGGAAACTTTCTGAAAGTAATCAAGTATGCACTCTCTATTGCAGA
>OMZM01000053.1 GCA_900315545.1 uncultured Prevotella sp. | reverse complement strand
AGTTCCGAGCATCAAGTGGCTCGCCATGCAGACCGAGAGCGAGCTTAACAATGCGAGCCTCGACCACACAAAGGACGAGCAGACAGTTACTCCAGACCCGTCTACCGAGCCTTACGACGATGAGTTCGGCGCAAACTCGGTAGTCTGGGACGAATAAGAGACATCCGACATAAAGTAACAATAATGAATAAGCAGGGCACCACTCGGTGCCCTGCTTATTTTGTATGCATAGCCGTGTGCTTGCCTTCTCCTAAAGTCTTTCCACCTGCACACATATCCCGTTCCCATACCTTCTCGCTAAGCACTATCCGCTCAGTTTCCGTTATCATCCGCGTTCCCGTTAGATTTTCCCTACAAAAACCGTGCCAAAGTGTTCGCACCTTAACCTTCATATGTAAACTTTTATCGAACGCAAATTAAACTATATAAAATCATGAAACCATACATTATTATATTAATACGCATCTGTTGTTTTTTTGCTGCGAAAGAAAAATTAAACGCTTACGCCAAACATACATTTTGCAAATATTTTCGGCAAACAGGTAACATTTTTAATAATATTACAAAACTCTTGGTGGTTTAAATAAATTTAATTATATTTGCACACAGACAAGAACTATAGACCATAAAAACTTGTAGAAATTTATCAATGGAATTATTGTTCTATTTAATATGAAAATAAGAATATTTTTCATAGTGCTTTTTATGATGCTTAACATGAATGCAAAGGCACAAAACAAATTAAACTTTGGTTGGGAATTAAATATGCATACTCGAGGTGAAGTAGGGGCAAACCAATTAGATGTGCTATTTCTTATAGGTAAAACTCTCAACAAGCATGTTGATGTAAATTTGGGATTAGGATTATATCTGTATGGTTATGATCATAGTTGCGTTTATGGCAAGTATGATGAAAAGTATATTTTAGAACAAAATAGGATAACTGGCATTGAGGGAAAAGCAACTATCACATATTCATTACCATTAAGTTCAAGCATTGGAACATATTTTTCAGCTTCATTCCTGTTTGACCCTATCCCGATAAATATATATTCAATAAAGAAATATAATTATGAAGAAAGTGTCAGAGAGACATTCGATAAAGCTCCATTTAATGGTTTTGCGTTAGGAGCATTGGGAGAAGTTGGAATTTATCTTGACCACACTAAGGAATCAGGAAGTAGGCGAAGATGGCAGATTGGTTTAGGAATGGGTTATCAAGATAGATATTATGGACTCAGAAACATGACGATCGATGGTACTAATCTTAAGAATATAGTCACAAACTATTCTGGATTCTTGAATCTAACGCTAAGATGTAAGGGGATATAAAAGTATGAAGAAATGTTATTTAACCCCGTTGGCGGAATTTAATAGTTAGCAAAATGTATAAAAAGTTGCATATCAGGAACTACACATGGAAACTTGCGGTCCTTTTGCACAAATAGTGGACAAAGCCAGTGTAATATTCTTGGCGGAGGCATTGGGTATAGCCTTTTCAGAGACCCCAAAGGCAGCATTGTCGACATAAGAGCAATGCTTGGCACAAGCGTAGGCAACGTTGACTGGAAACAAACGACATACGGAATTGGCTTCCAGTGGAAAATCCTAAAAGGCGTATCGTTTATCTTGGGACTGGGTTTCAGGCATGTCAACTCTCGCACATCGTCAATGCCTGACATGAATGTTGTCTATGGAACTATTGGCATTAGACTATAAGTAAACACAAGTCATATCGTCTGACAGAACAGACGTAAACGCATGGACAATGCTCGCGGAAACGTTATCGTGAAGGTGAACGGAGCACGCGGAACAAAGACAGTGAAGACTGTCATTAAATAAACCTTGATAAACTAAGGGAAATCAGAACACAAACTCTCTTCCCTTAGTTTTTTATTATTCCAGATTTACAAATATGTTTTCTGATACTTGCCTTTACGCTCACAGCAGAAAACATACCACATTTACTGTAAATGCAGAAGTGCATGCCTGCACTGCACATCAATCACTGCAAAAACCGTGCCAAAGTGTTCGCGCCTTCCGTTGCGACCCCGAAAAATATGAAAACTTTTGACAGACAAAAACTCTCCAAATAGAAAATTTTTAGCCCCTGAAACTGCAAAAATCTGTTAATATCCAGACCAAACACAACTGTTAAAATTGTCAAAGAGTACCTTTGACATGCCTGTTTCGTCTGTTTTGCCCTGCAAAACACAGTGCCCGACACCCCCAAACACTATGTCTGACCGCCTCAAACACACTGTTTGACAATCTCAAACATGCTCTTTGACAATTTTAACATTTGTGTTTCGCTCTTAAAAGGCGCATATTTTGTGCTATAATTCTGATTTTCAAGCGATTACATGAGCATGCGAAATACTGCCGTATTTTGCCCCTGTTATTTCGGAAACGGCTTTCGCGGGCACTCACGCGACAGTAAACGACCCGAAAATTGATTAGTCATTTGCATGTAAAATCATAGTGTGAGCAGTTGTCTAGAATAGATTTTGCAGGATGAAATCTTATGAAAATCATTTTATTTTCCTATTCGACGCTTGCCTTAGTGCTTGTTTTTTCTTTCAAAAAAAGCAATTTGCCAAAAACCATATATTATTAATAATGTATATATAATATAATTATCTACTTTTGCACCACTTTTGAAGGTGAAATGAAGAAACATAATAAACAAATCATAACATTAACAATTAAATTCAAACAATTTATGAGAAAAATCAATTTACTATTTTTGTTGATGCTCTCGCTAATGGGTATCACCCGGTCGTGGGCTCAAGAAACGTTGACCGTCAACGACGGAACGACGACTAACATGCGTGTTCCTATTTCTGGAGCAAACATGAGTGATTACACAGGTATTGGTTCCGAAGTAGTCATACCTGCTGCCAGCATCACAGACATGAAAGAATGTAAGATTAAAGGTATTCAGTATTATTCTTCATCAGATGCGGCTGCGTGGAATGCTGACGTCAAGGTATATCTTAAAGAAGTAAGCTATACTACACAGAGCACTGCTTCTGGCGAAACAGGCGCAACAGTTGTTTACAATGGCAAGTTCAATCTTGCTAATGGTACTGTTGACATTACCTTCGATACAGAATATGAGTATAAAGGCGGTAATCTGTTGATAGGACTTATAA
The DNA here is from genome assembly GCA_900315545.1 of uncultured Prevotella sp. Lineage (GTDB taxonomy): Bacteria > Bacteroidota > Bacteroidia > Bacteroidales > Bacteroidaceae > Prevotella. The sequence continues at coordinate 3,329 of OMZM01000053.1, read as the reverse complement.
ATACATCAAAAGGAGCATATATTTCTGCTAATTTCTATGGTGTAAGTGCAACAAGCGGCTCATCAATAAGAAAGGCAACAGGAAGTGGTTCTTGGGCAAAAGAATCGTTTCTGCCTAAGATGACTTTCACATACGAAAGTACTGCCGTTGACGGTCCTGGCTTCAAGCTGCAGAGCATCAGTGCAGGCGAAACACTTGCTTTTGGACTTGTAAACCCAAGCACAACAAAGACAATTACCATCAAGAACCCAGGAACAGAGGACAACACCGTAGCGATTGCAACAACAGGCGGTTTCACGGCTGAAGCATCTGTAGTTGTTCCTGCCGGAGAAACAGTAGACGTAGCTGTGGCTGCTCCTACAGCTTTTGGTGCAGCAACAGGCACTATCGTATTTACTCCTGCCGTTGGTGAGGCAGCAACTGTCAACCTCACTGCAACAATACTCGACCCATCTAAACTCTTCGAGACATTTGCCGGCGGTACACCGGAATATGAATGGGAAACAACAGGAGCATCCTCTTCTTGGACCAGCTACAACTGGACTTATGGCGACGGATATGCTACATATTCAGGTACAAGCAGTTCTTATGCAGGTACAATGAAATCTCCTGTACTTACATTTACAGAAGGTGAAACCCTGTCTTTCTCAACTTCAAAAGTTGGAAGTTCATCATACTACACACCAAGCGTGTCAGTACAATGGTCTGCAACAGGTGCCGACGACTGGACAACACTTGTAACATATACAGACGATGTTTATGGAACATGGACATCACGTAGCGTAAACGTACCGGCAACTGCCAAGTACATACGTTTCTCTGGATGGTATTTCAATATAACTAACATCTATGGCGGTACACCTTCGCAGGCTCCTATCATGGCTGTAACGGCTGAAGACTACAACTTCGGTCTTATCGCTGAGCCAAAGACAATGACATTCAACATCAAGAACAAGGGCAAGAGCGAACTGACAGGCATTCAGGTTACTTCTGACAATGCTGCGTTCACAGTTTCTGGCGCTCCTGCAACTCTCGCAGCCGGTGCAGAGGCTGACGTAACAGTAACTATGGGCATTGAAAGTCTGGGCGCACAGACTGGCGTCATCAAGGTTGAGGCTCCTGAGCAGACAACAGTTACATTCAACGTTGGCGGTAGCGTTCTTGACAATACTCTCTTCACTGAGACATTCGACAACGACCCGACAGCACGCAACTGGGAAAAGTCTGGCACATGGACATTCACGGCAGGCAAGGCTGTTTCTGGCTATGGCTCAAGCAACTATCTGATAACTCCTGACCTCACTATAGCAGAAGGCGACGTGATGACAATCGAGGCAACCGGACGCTACAGTTATGCAACACTTACAGTTAAAGGCTCAAAGGACGGTGGCGAGTGGACCACTCTCAAGACTTTCAGCGCTTCCGAAATGGGATATAACGAAGACGGAGAAAACATGCAGGTTGTATATCTGACAGATGTTCCTGCCGGAAACTATAAACTGCGCTTCGAAGGTTACTATGCAGTTCTTGGTACTGTTAACGGTTATCACCTCAACGCGAACGCTCCTTCTATGCAGGTTACACCAGACGAGGATGCTGCATTCGGCAAGGTTGTGTCAACAGTTTCTAAGACTTACACTGTTGCCAACGTAGGTACAGGCGAACTGACTGTAAACATCGCTTCTGACAACGATAAGTTTACTGTAAACCCAGCACAGCTCGTTATCACAGACGAAGCTAAGACTTTCACAGTAACATTCACACCGGAGGAAGGTGTATATGGCAGCTATGAGGCTAACATCACGGTTACCCCTACACACAACGAGGAACTCGTTAAGACTATCAAGGCTACAGCCAAGACAGTAGACCCAAGCGTATGGAGCGAAGACTTTGAAAGCGGTGCGACACAGGAGTCTCTCGTGGCTAACGGCTGGGAAATATCTAACGGTTGGACAATCGGTGTTGTTGCAAACGACGCTGACAATACAACAACCCAGATACACGTTTCATCAGACTATGACGCAAACTATCACTCATTCGTAACTCCACGTCTCGAAGCAGCAGCAGGCGACGTTCTGTCGTTCCGTTCATACTACCGTTGGGGTGATGAGCGTATAAAGGTAAGCTATTCAGAAGACAAGTCTACTTGGACTGAAATAGAATCTGTTTCTATCGACTTTGACGGTACAGCAAACAACAATAAGAGCAAAGAGATGTCGTTCGAGGCTCCTATGGCTGGCAAGTTCTATCTGAAGTTTGAAGGTCATTACGGTGCAGGTTTCGACGATTTCTATGGATTCAAGCTCGCTACTGTAGCAGAACATGAGTTCCAGTTCACTAACACCGATATACCTGCAACTGGCACACAGTTCGTAGAGTACACAGCTAAGGTAACAGTAAAGAACTTAGGTATGAATGATGACGAGGCAACTGTCAAGGCTTACATTGGCGAGGACGTTGTCTACACAGAAACTAAGAATATCGCAGCAGGTGAGGAAGAGGAATTTGTATTCTCATTCGAGCCACAGCAGGCTTATGTTGACGCACTCATCCACTTCGAGGTTGAGAACGAAAACATCGAAACACTCGTTGGAGAAACAGTTACAGTAAACATTGCATCTGCTGTAGTCCTCGACGAGGAGAACAAGCTCGACGAAATGCCTACAGGCACACAGGCTTCTGTACTGCTGAAGTTCACTCCTAAGACTGGCTGGAACACTATCTGCGTTCCGTTCGCACTGACAGACGACATCATGAAGCAGATCTTCGGCGAAGGATATAAGGTATATGAACTGAAGGGCTACAACAACGGCGAACTCAAGTTCAACGTTGCTACAACACTCTACGAGCGTTGCCCATACATCGTATATGCTGAGACTCCTGCTGCAAGCGCAGAGGGCATCAAGCTCCTGAACGTAAGCTTCTCATCGCTCTCTACTCCTAATGCAGACCAGTACGGCGAGGCTAAGCTTCAGGGTACTTACGAGAAGATTAACATGGAGGGCAAGTATGGTGTCGTTCCTTCTACAGGACACATCAAGGTTGGCGGTCCTAACGCAACACTGAAGGGCTACCGTGCTTACTTCGAGCTTCCGGAGGGCACTGAAGCATCAGGCATCAGCCTCGACTTCGGCGACGGCACAGTCATCACAGGCATCGAGGCAGTAGAGCTGCTCAACGGCACAGCTGACGTCTACGACCTCAACGGCCGCAAGATGGACAACAGCAACCTGCAGCGTGGCGTTTACGTCATCAACGGCAAGAAAGTAGTGATAAAGTAATAATAATGTAGAATCAACTCGAGACGCAAACGGACAGTCGGAGCCCTC
>OMZM01000050.1 GCA_900315545.1 uncultured Prevotella sp. | reverse complement strand
TTGTCAAAGAGCATGTTTGACATTGTCAAACACACTGTTTGAGGATGCCAAACATAGTGTTTGGGACTCTCAGACACAATGTTTCGCAAGCCAAAATACGCAAATAAGCGCGTCAAAGATACTCTTTGACAATTTTAACAGTTATCGCCGACCTCAGAATTAACACAATTTTGCACTTTCAGAGGCTGTTCCGATTCTATTTGAACGATTTTTCTCTGTCAAAATTTTTCATACTTTTTCGCACCGAAGGAAAATCCTGATGAGTTTGGCACAGTTTTTGTAGGGAAAGTTTACGCTAACCGCAACCATGCCCTTTGTGCTAACGCTGAGACATAACTCCGACTGCTGTATCAGCCGAGCCTGTAAACATTCCGACAGACTTCCGCACGCTACTTGGCAGTTATCTGCTCGCGCGACACCACGATGAAGTTGAGGTGATAGCCGTTGTCAGCCGAGTATGAATCATCTTCATAGAATATGGCAACGTCGCCGCCAGGCAGTTTCACCATCGTCGAGTATGCCGCCCCGCCAGGCTGTATGTTCATCAGTTCGTGCCACGTCATGCCCTTGTCTGTGCTTCGGTAGAGCGTGAGGTTCTTTCGCTCGCGGTCGTTGATGAGAGTATGCAGAATGATGTCCTTCTCGCCGTCGGTCTCACGACCGTAGTACATCATGTCGGCATTGCACGCGTTGCCCGTCATGTCGGCTGTGCGCCACTGCTGCTGCCACGATTCGCCGTCGCTGCCACTGCGGTTGAAGCCCCTGTTGCCGTCCTGGCGTACCGACAGAAGCAGCGAGCCGTCGTTCATCATGGCGAGTTTCGACTCGTCGCAAGCCCTGTAGGCACACTGCCGTCCCAGCTGCCACGACTCGCCGTTGTCGGCAGACGTCAGCATATAGCAGTCTATCGTATATGTGTTTGGCAGCCCTATGCAGTTGGCAGCAAACATTATGCGTCCGTCGGGCATCAGAAGCCCCCTGCCCGACGTGGCGAAAACGCTCCAGAATCCGAGCGAGTCAACAAGTCCGTGCACGGCATCGGTAAACCTGTGCGCAGTCAGCTCTCGCGGCTCAGTCCACGTCTTGCCGTCATCGTCGCTGTAAGTGATGCCTATGTTGTGCATGCCGCGAAAGAAATTGTTTTTTCCGGCAGAGAGCAGACACACTATTCTGCCCGTGCCCGTCGTTGCCAGCGCCGCGTCGCCATAGCCGTAGGTGTCGTCGTTCTGTCCGTCGCCGACAGCAATAAACTGCTGCGGCGTCCACGTTCTGCCACCGTCGCTGCTGCGTCTGACAACCACGTCTATCTTATGCTCGCCCAAGTCGCCGTTGCTGTCGTAGCGTCGGTCGGCAGCCACCACGAGGTTGCCGTTGCGGTCGGTCGTCATGGCTGGTATGCGGTAGAAACGGCAGCCGTATGTCGTAGGAACGAAAAGAAACTGCTGCTGCTTGAAAATCTTTACTCCCCTGCCCTGCACACCGGAACTTCCCGACAGGTCGAAACTTGACTTACTGCCGGCGGCAAAGGCTTTCAGGGTCTTTACTTCAGCACAGATATATTCGCCGAGAGCAGCATCCTGCTTCACCTTGCACGTCAGCCAGAGATAGCGGAAACTGCCCGCAGCAAGCCGTCTGTCAGCCTTTATCCTCACTATGCCCGTTTTCGGCTTGGCTACACCGAGCAGTGCAGGCGCAGCTTCGGCATAATATTCCGGCGACATGGTGCCGTAGACATGCAGCTCATCTATGTTCCGACACGTCGTTTCGTCTATGCAAACAGTCAGTTCGCTGAACTTCACGCACGCATCGTCGCCTCCTTTCAGGCTCATGCGCAGCAGTGCATCGCGGAGATTGCCCTGCCCCGTAGTCTGAAACACACTCTTTACCTCAATGCCGGCGGCTGTCGGAGCTGCCGGAAGATTGCCGCACATCGACAGGACAAATGTCGCAACGACGAAAAACCTATATACTAATTGCTTCATAAAGAATAGTTTATTAAGTCTGACAATTCATCTGCAAATATAATACTTTTATTTCTAATTCCACCATAAATATATACGGTGAGCATTTATCATATTAAATTTTGCAAAAAAACTTAGTCTGACACATAAAAATATTATTTTTTTTCATAACTTTACGGGCTGAATAAATACGCAAAGACAAAAAACAATATATAAATGCAATTTAAATGGAAATACGAACCACCCACACCCGAGCACCAGAAAGCAGCTAACGAATTGGCAGAGAAAATCAACATGAACCCAATTTTGGCTTCACTGCTCATTCGTCGTGGCATTACGACGGAGTCAGCCGCCAAGCGCTTCTTCCGCCCACAGCTGTCCGACCTCATCAACCCGTTTCTGATGAAGGACATGGACATAGCCGTCGACAGGCTGAACGATGCTATGGGACGAAAAGAGCGAATACTCGTTTACGGCGACTACGACGTTGACGGATGCACGGCTGTGGCATTGGTTTACAAGTTTTTGCAGCAGTTTTACTCCAACATAGACTACTATATTCCCGACCGATATGACGAGGGATACGGCATAAGCCAGAAAGGACTGGAATATGCAAAGGCTACCGGAGTGAAACTTATCATCATTCTCGACTGCGGAATAAAGGCTATCGACGAAATAGCACAGGCAAAGGAACTTGGCATCGACTTCATAATCTGCGACCATCACGTGCCAGACGAACAGCTGCCGGATGCTGTTGCCGTGCTCAACCCGAAGCGACCGGACGACACCTACCCCTTCAAGGACCTCTGCGGATGCGGAGTGGGATTCAAACTGATGCAGGCTTTTGCAAAGAACAACGGCATACCTTTCGCAAGGCTCATACCGCTGCTCGACTTCTGTGCCGTCAGCATTGCCGCCGACCTCGTACAGATAACCGACGAGAACAGGATTCTCGCCTTTCACGGGCTAAAGCAACTGAATCAGAACCCAAGTCTGGGACTGAAGGCAATCATCGATATCTGCGGACTGAACGGACGCGAAATATCGATGAGCGACATCATCTTCAAGATAGGACCGAGAATAAACGCATCGGGACGAGTGGAAAACGGAAAGGCATCGGTAGACCTGCTGATAGACAAGGACTATACGTCAGCGCTGGAAAAGGCTATACACATAAACGAATACAACGAGCAACGCAAAGACATTGACAAGCAGATGACCGACGAGGCTAACCACATCGTGGAGAAACTGGAAAGCCAAAGACACCAGTCGGCTATAGTGCTCTACGACGAAAACTGGAAAAAAGGCGTCATTGGCATAGTGGCTTCGCGACTGACGGAAATATACTTCCGTCCGACAGTGGTGCTGACACGCAACGGCAACCTTGCCACCGGCTCGGCGCGAAGCGTTGCAGGATTCGACGTATATGCTGCCATAAAGAACTGCCGCGACCTGCTGCTCAACTTCGGAGGACACACCTACGCTGCAGGACTGACACTGAAATGGGACGACATAAAGACGTTCAGGGAGCGATTCCAGAAATATGTGGACGAACATATCACCAGCGAACAGCGCGAGGCAATGCTCGACATAGATGCAATAATCGACTTCAGAGACATCACAAAGAAAATGCACAACGACCTGAAGAAGTTTGCGCCATTCGGTCCGAGCAACCCGAAGCCACTGTTTGCAACGCTCGGCGTCTACGATTTCGGCACAAGCAAGGTCGTGGGACGCAGCCAGGAACACATCAAGCTGGAACTGGTGGACACGAAGTCGAACAACGTCATGAACGGAATTGCCTTCGGACAAAGCGGAGCGGCACGATACATAAAATCGAAACGAGCCTTCGACATAGCATACACGATAGAAGACAATACCTTCAAGCACGGAAACATTCAGTTGCACATAGAAGACATACGACCTGAAGAGGAGGAGTAATGTCAGCATATCACGATATTCTTCGGAAAACATTTGGCTACTCTGAGTTTCGGGGAATCCAAGAACAGATAATAGAAAGCATAGGTTCCGGAAACGATACTCTCGGACTTATGCCCACTGGCGGTGGCAAGTCGCTGACATTCCAGATACCTGCCCTCGCTATGGAGGGAGTATGTGTGGTGGTAACACCGCTCATAGCACTGATGAAAGACCAGGTGCAGCACCTGCGGATGAGAGGAATACAGGCGGCTGCGGTGTACTCGGGAATGACGCACGACGACATACTGAAGACTCTGGAGAACGCCGTTCACGGAGGAGTGAAGATACTTTACGTCTCACCGGAGAGGCTTTCATCGGCATTGTTCCAGAAGAAACTGAGCCACATGAAGGTGTGCTTCTTCACGGTAGACGAAGCACACTGCATAAGCCAATGGGGATACGACTTCAGACCGGCATACCTCGAGATATCAGAAATAAGGAAGATACACCCCAATGCACCGATACTGGCACTGACGGCTACGGCTACCCCTGCCGTTGTTGACGACATACAGAAACAACTTTCCTTCAGAAAGGAATGTGTGTTCAGCATGAGTTTCCGCCGAGACAACCTCGCCTACATCGTACGTAATACCGAAGACAAGCTGGGAGAGATGATACATATACTCAACTCTGTCAGTGGTTCGGCAATAGTATATGTGAGAAGTCGCAAGCGAACAAAAGAGATTGCTGAACTGCTCGAAAGCAACGGCATCAGCGCGACATTCTTCCATGCAGGACTCGACAATGCAGTGAAAGACCAAAGACAGGAAGACTGGCAGAACGACGACGTGAGGGTGATGGTGGCGACCAATGCTTTCGGCATGGGAATAGACAAGCCAGACGTGAAAGTAGTGATACATATCGACCTGCCAGACTCGATAGAGGAATACTTTCAGGAGGCTGGACGAGCAGGAAGAAACGGACAGAAGTCATACGCCGTGATGCTTTACAACAACGGAGACAAGAGCAAACTGAAAAGACGTACCTATGACAATTTTCCAAAAAAGGAAACAATAAGAGACATATACGACCATCTGGCTTATTTCTATCAGGTGGGCATATACAGCGGAAAGGGTTACTCTGTGAACTTCGACATCGACAAGTTCTCACACGTCTACAACTATTTCCCCAATACAGTACATAGGTCGCTCGAGATACTGGAGCAGGCTGGATACATCATATACAACGTAAATCCCGACAACCGCTCAAGGGTGATGTTCTTACTGTCGAGAGAAGACCTGTACAGACTGAAGAACGTAAACAAATATGAAGAGGATGTCATCAACATTCTCTTGCGCAACTACGGCGGACTGTTTGTAGATTTCGCCTACATAGACGAGGCTTTCATAGCCATGAAGGCAAACATGAGCAGGCAACAGGTCTACACGACACTGAAAAACCTTGCAAACCAACACATCATACGTTTTGTTCCACGACGCGACAATCCTTCCATAACCTATAAGCGCGACAGGATTGAAAGCGAAAAACTGATAATCGGCGAAGATATCTACGAGAAAAGGAAAGTGCAATACGTTGAACGCATAAACAAAATACTGGAATATGCTACTAACGACGATGAATGCCGAAGCAAGATGTTGCTCAGATATTTTGGAGAAGAAGTCAAAGACGATTGCAAGATGTGCGACATATGCATAGGGAAATACAACAAGAAAGACTTTGAGACGGGCATGGAAAAGGCAAAGCAAGCTATCATCGACATGCTTTCCGACAAGCAACGACACCATGTAACGGAACTGCAATCACTGAACCTACCCACCGACTGCCTCGACGAGGCACTGAGAATGCTTACAAGCGAAGAAGAAATAAAATCGGACTACGGCTGGCTATACCTGTAAGGCATGACAAAACAAGACAAAAGCAATACCTACACAAATAACAAAGAGGAAATATCCGTAGAAATTTCCTCTTTTGTTGATGTGTGCGCCTGATAGGACTCGAACCTACACGTCGCGGGACACTAGATCCTAAGTCTAGCGCGTCTACCAATTCCGCCACAGGCGCAGACGCTGATTTTTAACGGATGCAAAGGTAATATCTTTTTGATAAACTAACAAATTTTTACTTCCTATTTTTGGTTTCTCGAATAATGATGGTTAAAAAAATATATTTTCAACAAGTTTTTTATGTAGTGTCGCCAATAATGTGTAACTTTGCAGTTCAATGTCGGAATAGCCTGTAAAATGCTTTTCACGACATCGCTTTATCGTAATAAATAATAACAAATAAATAACAACAAAACATGAAGATTTCATTTGAAAATCCCGACAAAATCAACGGTTTGATGACACTGACCGTAGAAGAAGCAGATTACAAAGAGAACGTAGAAAAGAAACTGAAAGACTACCGCAAGAAAGCCAATGTTCCAGGATTCCGTCCAGGCATGGTGCCAATGGGTTTGATAAAGAGACAGTATGGTACTGCCATCAAAGTTGACGAAGTGAACAAACTCGTTGGCGAAAACATCTACAAATATGTTCAGGAAAACAACATCGCTATGCTCGGCGAGCCTATGCCAAGCGATAAGCAGGTAGAACAAGACCTCGAAAGCGACGGACCTTTTACTTTCATATTCGACATTGCTGTCGCTCCTGAATTTAAGATAGAACTGACAAACAAAGACAAGATAAACTACTACAACATTGATGTAGACGACAAACTCATCGACGAACAGGTAGAATCATTTGCAGCAAGAGCAGGACACTATGATAAAGTGGAAACATACGACCCTGAACTGCGCGACATGCTGAAAGGCGACTTGCGCGAACAGAAGAAAAAAGGAAAGGATAAGGAAGACGGTATTACTGTAAGCGATGCTGTGCTGATGCCACAATACATTAAGGTTGACAAGCAGAAGAAACTGTTTGAAGGATGCAAGGTTGGGGACATCATCACATTCAATCCTAAGAAAGCATATCCTGACAACGATGCAGAAATAGCATCGCTGCTGAAAGTAAAGAAGGAAGACGTAAAAGACTTAAAGTCTGATTTTACATTCCAGATAACAGAGATTTCACGCTTCGTAAAGGCTGACGTAGACCAAAAACTATTCGACCAGATATACGGCGAAGGCGAAGTAAAGACCGAAGAGGAATTCCGCAACCGTATAGCAGAAGGAATAAAAGCACAGTTTGCAGGCAACTCTGACTATCGATTCCTGCTTGACATACGCAAATATGCAGAAGACAAGGTAGGCGAACTGAAATTCCCAGAAGAACTGCTCAAACGTATAATGAAGAACAATAACAGAGACCGTGAAGAAGACTTTGTAGAAAAGAACTTCGAAGGTTCGCTCAAAGAACTGAAATGGCACCTGATAAAAGAGCAGCTTGTCAATGCTAACGAAATAAAAATCGAACAGGATGACATTAAGAATGCAGCAAAAGAATCTGCACGCGCACAGTTTGCACAATATGGAATGACTAACGTTCCTGACGAATATCTTGACAACTACGCAACTGACTTGCTGAAAAAGCAGGAACAGGTACAGGCTTTCGTAGACCGTGCTATTGACATGAAGCTGACAGAAGCACTGAAGAAAGTAGTAAAACTGACAAACAAGAAGGTTTCACTCGACGGATTCAACAAACTGTTTGAAGAGAAATAAACTGCGTCGTATATAAGAAACTGCATTTTATTACAAATAAATAGTAGTATATAATATAAAAAGGTGGACAATATTTGTCTACCTTTTTATATTATATACACCTAACTCTAATTGTGTTCACTCAGTGTCTTTCGGCGACAATTTGACTCTACACCAGCCGTCATGCATGCATAGAAAATAAAATAATCCTTCATTAATTCTTTTATAACAAACAAAATCACTATTTTTGCAAGCAGTATTAACACATTAAACAGCGCACAGCCTATGGCATAAGACAGAAATAAAAGACATATTAAAAATAAAAAGCGTTAGCTTTATTCTTGCTTTTCGATAATTTCGGCAAAAATAAGACAAGCATTCAAGAACAAAAGCGGAACGCTCACGTCAACTGGCGTGGGCTTTTGCTCGTATATGAATGCAATGGTGTTTGCCGATACCAACGAAAAGCGTAGACGAAGTTATTAGTCCACGTTTTTTATTTTGTCTATTACCCACCGATAACCGGACTGCTAAACTACGGGAGAAAGCCCAGTCGCCCGAAAGGATAAAGGCAACAGAAATAAATTAAAAAAACTTATGAAAAAGATTAAGAAACTATTACCAGTGCTCCTCATGAGCATCATGTCCGTTTCTGCCTTCGCAGAAGATGTTGAAATAAATGGAATAAGATACAGTTTGAACGATGAGACATTAGAAGCAGAGGTTGCCAAAAAATATGGAGAAAAATATTCAGGCGACATAATTATTCCAGAGACTGTAGATTACGATGGCAAGACATACAGCGTAATAAGCATTGACAAATATGCTTTCGAATATTGCTCAGGCTTGACATCAGTAACTATTGGCAACAGCGTAACAAACATAGACGATTATGCTTTCTATGAATGCTCAGGCTTGACATCAGTAACTATTGGCAACAGCGTAACAAGCATTGGCAGATTTGCTTTCGCTTACTGCTCAGGCTTGACATCAGTAACTATTGGCAACAGCGTAACAAGTATTGGCGTTAATGCTTTCTCTGGTTGCTCAGGCTTGACATCGGTAACTATTCCCAATAGCGTAACAAGCATAGGCACGGGTGCTTTCGGTGGTTGTATTTAGAGACCTCTAAACAACTACAAACAATGAAAAACACATAGAGATAAACCTCTGTATATCAACTACTTTTAGTTTTTAACACTTCGGACTTGCTTTTTGGTAGTTCTCAAAAATCCGCTTACCTTTGCAACGCATTTCTACCGCGGAGAATTTTGAGGGCTTTTATTTTGCCATCTCGTGGACAGGGTTGA
>OMZM01000051.1 GCA_900315545.1 uncultured Prevotella sp. | reverse complement strand
TATTATGAGAATAATGCATCGGTTTCAAACAGCTTCAATAAAGATGTAATAGAAAATATGGAGCTTCCGCTCAGTAAGATCAGGAAGCTTATCGATATGAAGGATGCCCGCGAATACAGGGCATACACGAGGGTGCTTGTGGACTCTCTCAGATACATCTACAAATGCTTATACGGACATCCGGACTGGAAGCCTTCCCGCGCAGAAAAGAAAGCAGTAAGGCATCACCTCTTTAAGGATGAACCGTGGGCGGAAATAGGAAGATTAAAGTATTTAAAATATGCCGAGAAGAGAGATAAGGAGAAGGCTGTATTTTATAGGTTCAGGCTGATCTTCTTATACTGGAGGCTTAGGCGGGGATCATTATAATGGATATAACAAATGACAAGGTAAGAAAAGACGTCGGCACGGTGCTGCTGTTCATATTTCTTATCACAGCATATTCTCTTGGAACGGAGTTAAAGTTCAAACGCTCACGCCAGCTGCTGGCTATGGCTGAAGGCAATATACACATTGCACTGATTGGCAAATTCCTGCCCCAGACACTTATATTCCTTACAATAATGTACGCTTTCATGTTCTACGTGTTTGGCGTTCTTCATTTCCCACATCCTGGCGGTGTTTTCTCCATTCTGCTTGTTGGATTGCTCGCCGTAGCCGCTTCGCAGAGCTTCGGAATGTTTATCTTCGGACTAATTCCTTCGCTCCGCTTGTCTCTGAGCATATGCTCGTTGTGGGGAGTTCTGAGTTTCTCCACCGTTGGAGCTGCTTTTCCACTAATGGCGATGGACTCTCCTTTGGGCACACTGGCACAGTTGTTTCCTCTGCGACATTATTACATGATATATCAAATATGTGTGTTCAACGGCTATCCTCTGATAAACGCATGGTTCAATATCATGGCTATGCTCATATTCATAGCACTTCCGGCATTCATCATTAAAAACATAAGGAAAGCTTTTCTTGAGTATGTGTATATTCCCTGACATCTTCACGATAACGAAAATATAACATGGAACATAACGACAGTTTATTTAAAAGGATAAAAGAAGGTATCTACGACATGTGTTATATCTATGTCCGTGAGATGAAAAACGTATTCCACGATCAAGGCGTGCTTCTGTTTTTCATCATCGCTCCCCTTTTCTATCCTCTTATCTATGCTTGGATCTACAACAACGAGGTTGTCCGCGATGTTCCTGTTGCTGCAGTCGACCTTGAACACAGCCATCTCAGTCGTGAGTACCTACGTCTGTGCGATGCATCACCTGACGTAAAAATAATATCACACTGCAATTCTCTCGACGATGCAAAGGAACTGGTTGAGAAACAGATTGTCAGCGGAATAATACTTATTCCCAATGACTTCCAGAAAAACCTCAACCGCATGGAACAGTCGCACATCAACGTTTATTGCGACATGAGTCTGCTTATGGCATACAAAGCCATATACATGACCACCATGATGGTTTCTCAGAAAATGAATGCCGACATACAAGTCATGGTTTCGGGCAACTATACCAACCGTGAAAATGAGATAACTACTCAGCCACTCGACTATGAAGAAGTACCAATATTCAATCCTACCGGCGGATATGGCAGCTTTATAATTCCCGGTGTGCTGATACTCATTATTCAGCAGACATTGCTTCTCGGCATTGGTCTTGCTGCCGGCACATCGCGCGAGAACAATCGCTACAGCGACCTTGTGCCTATCAGCCGACACTATAATGGCATATTTAGGATTGTGCTTGGCAAAACACTGTGCTACGCAATGATATACTTTGTCATTGGTGCATATCTGATTCTCATCATCCCGCGAATATTCAACTTTACGGCAATAGCCAACGGGCAGGCTCTCATAGGACTTATGGTGCCGTATATTTTGGCTTGCATTTTCTTCGGAATGGTGCTGTCGTGCATCATACGCTATCGCGAAAATGTCATTCTTATTATCATCTTCACGTCAGTACCGTTGCTGTTCATGTCTGGCGTTTCGTGGCCAGAGAGCGCCATTCCTGGTTTCTGGCGCAGCGTAGCATGGCTTTTCCCTTCTACTTTCGGAGTGAGAGGATTTGTAAGAATAAACACGATGGGTGCCACGCTTGTCGATATCGAACAGGAATATAAAGCCCTATGGATACAGGTTTGCGTTTATTTCTTTGCAGCCTGTCTTGTATACAGATGGCAAATCAACCATGCCCACAAGCACGCACTGGAACGCATAAGCAGCATTAAGAAACGCGTGGAGCAAGCAAAAGAGAAGTTCAATTAATAAGAGAATTATGATTTTGGACAATCACCAGATAGACATACCGGCACTGAAACTGCTTGTCTTCGATGCAGACGACACCCTGTGGGACTGTCAGTCGCATTTCGACAAAGTAATGAAGGATTGCGCTGAATTGCTGAAACCATACGTTTCTGCCGACGAGGTAGAAGAAAACCTTTACCGTACAGAACGCTCGAACATGCCGCTGATGGGTTATGGAACGAAAGCCTTTACCATATCGCTGCTTGAAAATGCACTGCGCGTGAGCAAATACCAAGTGCCTGCCGACATTGTGGAAAAAATATTGCTCATGGGCAAGGGACTTTTACAGTTGCCGGCAACACCTCTTGATGGCGTTGTAGACACTCTGACTCGCCTGAAACAATGCAACAAATGGCAGATAGTCATGTTCACTAAGGGTGAGAGTCTCGACCAGAAAGGAAAGATTGAACGGTCTAACCTGTCCCAGTTCTTCGACAACATAATCATCGTTGACGATAAAACCGACGATGAATACCGTGATATATGTCTGCGTTTTGGTGTCAGTCCGCACGAAATGGTTATGATTGGCAATTCTTTCCGAAGCGACATTGCTCCGGCTTTGCGCATTGGCGCCAATGCCATATACATTCCGTTCCACGTTACATGGGCTCTGGAACACATCGAAACATTTGAACATAAGCGCCTCATCACATTATCGTCATTTGCCGAACTGACCGACTTGCTGCTGTAAGCCAACGTGCAACTCGTCAACTCGCTAACGCTCATGACAAAATTTGGCAAGAATGCCCACAGTCCAAAGTGGTCATATTCCATCACTTTGGTGGTTGTGGCGTTCTGAAAGTATAATCAATTTTGGGTCGTTTACTGTCGCGAGAATGCCCGCGAAAGTCGTTTCGGAAATCTGAGGGGCAAAATACGCCCAAAATTCGCATGCAGCCGCAATCACCTGACAGTCAGTTTGTTATCTGTAAATATAGTGTTTCTGTGCAGGAAATAGAAGTGTTAAAATTGTCAAAGAGCATGTTTGAGATTGTCAAACACACTGTTTGAGGATGTCAGACATAGTGTTTGGGGGTGTCGGGCACTGTGTTTTGCAGGGCAAAATAGACGATTTAGGAGCGTCAAAGATACTCTTTGACAATTTTAACAGTTATCGCCGACCCGTAATTTAACAGAATTTTGCAGTTCGAGAGGCTGTTCCGATTCTATTTGGAGAGTTTTTCTGTGTCAAAATTTTTCATCATTTTTCGTCGCGAAAGAAAATTCCGTCGAGTTTGGCACGGTTTTTGCTGCGAGAAATATCTCGCTTCCTAAAACAGCCGTTCAACTTTCAATATTCGCTAATGAATTGCTACCGTTTTTTTACTAAAGTGTTCCCTGTTTCAGTTTCTCTGTATATTCACTTATGCGCTGCATCTCCTGCGGTATTCTGATGCGCTGCGGACATTCTGCAACACATTTTCCACATCCCACGCAGTGGTCAGCTTGTCTCATGCGGGGCACGCTGCGGTCGTATCCTATCAGAAATGCCCTGCGCGATTTTGCATAGTCTGGGTCTTGCTGCGACAACGGTACCTGACTCTCATTCTGACAGCGATTATAGTGCAGGAAAACACCTGGTATGTCGATTCCGTAAGGACACGGCATGCAGTACTTACAGTCGTTGCAAGGTATTAGCTTGAAGTCTACAATCTGCTCGGCTATTTCTTTGTCCAGATATCTTAGTTCTTTCTCGTTCAGCGGTTTCAGCGGACAATACGACAGCAAGTTATCTTTCAAATGTTCCATATATGTCATGCCGCTCAACACCGTCAGAACCCCTTTGTATGTGCCTGCATATCTGAACGCCCACGATGCTATGCTTGTCTGTGGGTCGCGCTGTTTCAGCTGTCGCATCACCTTGCGCGGCATCTTTGCCAGACGTCCGCCGAGCAGAGGCTCCATGATGACGGCAGGTATTCCGCGTTTCTCCAACTCTGCATAGAGATATACCGCATCGGTATTTCGGTCGTTTATCTCGTCGGCATAGTTCCAGTCCAGATAGTTCAGTTCTATCTGCACGAAGTCCCATTTGTACTTGTCATGCTGACTGAGCAGATAGTCAAAACACTTGATGTCGCCATGATACGAGAATCCGAGATTGCGTATGCGCCCTGCCTTGCGTTCGTCCAGCAGGAAGTCGAGCATGCCGTTGTCGAAATATCGTTGTTTCAACACATCCATGCCGTCATCGCCCATACCGATGCCGTGCAGCAGGTAGTAGTCTATATAGTCGGTCTGCAACTCCCTGAACGACTTTCTGTAAATCTTCATCGACTCTGCCCTGCTCCACGTTTCTGGTGCAAAGTTCGACAGTTTGGTAGCTATAAAATAGTTTTTTCTCGGATGTCGCGACAAGGCGATGCCCGTACTTGTTTCCGACTGTCCCTGACAATAGGCAGGAGACGTGTCGAAATAGTTAACGCCATGTTCCAGTGCATAGTCAACAAGACGGTTTACCATGTCCTGGTCTATGCCCGAATCGCTTTCGCGCGACGATGCTCCCTCTATCTTCGACGGCAGTCGCATCATGCCATAGCCCAGCAGCGAAACCTTATCTCCTGTAGTCGGATTGGTCCTATAAGTCATCTTGCCCTTTGGAGGCTCACTCTGTCGCTTGTAGTCGTCTGGCGCAGAATCGTCATCCTTGCTCTTGCACCCCATCAGTGTTGCCGTCGTTGCTATCGCACCTGTGCCCAACAGCTTCAGGAAGCTGCGACGTGATATGTTTGAACTGTGTATTTTGCTCATTGCTTGATGTTTTTCTGATAGTTATTCGCTTGCTATATCTCCTTATGCACTTCGTGTCCCTCTACATGTATAGCACTGTATGGGCGTGCCGGACAGACGTATTCACACGCTCCGCAGCCGATACATCTACTCTCATCCACTGCCGGAACATAAGCTGAGTTCTCATCATTAGGGTCGTTTGGCACCATCTCAATGGCTCCCGCCGGACAGTGGCGCGAACAGTTGCCGCATTCCACACCGTCGGTAAGCACAACACAGCTGAAGGGCTGCCATACGGCATGTCCTATCTGCGTAGAACTTTTAGTCTCGCGTGTTATTGGTCGGATTGCTCCTGCTGGGCAAACTTCCGAACAGCGTGTACATTCCGGACGGCAATATCCACGTTCATACGACATTGTTGGCTGCATCAGGTGCATAAGGTCGGTAGATGGTCGGAGTATTCCGTTTGGACATTCTGCCACACAGAGCTGGCAAGCCGTACAGTGCTGTGCCATATTCTTGGCACTCACAGAGCCTGGAGGAGTAAGCGGCGTATTGCGTTTCCACGTCTTTCTCTCCTTCAGTTCGGCAAATCCGCCATCGAGTTTCATTTTCTCTTCAGCCAGTGCTGCTGTCGAAACCATTGCCGTTGCAAGCAGGAACGAGCGCTTCGAGTTGTCTACACTATCTCCCTTACCTGCATTTCCGTCAGTGTTTTCATTTCCTGTTTTTGGTTTTCTGCCATAGTGCAGGGCACCGAAACGGCAGTCGGCGAGGCAGTTTCCACACGCTACGCATCGGCTGTAGTCCACCGTATGTGTCTTGTAGTCTATGCATGATGCCTTGCACACCTTGCTACACTTTGAGCAACTGCGGCATTTCTCTGCATCGAAATACACCTTTAGCCATGAGAAACGCGCAAGAAATCCCAGAACAGTGCCTACCGGACATATAGTGTTGCAGTATGTCCTGCCGTTGCGCCATGCCAGAACGACTATGAACAGGAATGTTACGGCTGCAATGATGAATGTCGGCAGACTCTTCATCCATACGTCAACACTATAGAAAGCATAGCTGTCTATGCGTTCTGCCAATAGTGCGAGCAGATTGTTTCCTGCCATATATACGGGCTGAATAAGATTAGATGCTATGCGCCCATACGAGCTGTAGGGTGCCAGCAGTGCCACAAGCGAGCCTACTCCAGCCACGAGCGCCGCTATCATCACTGCAAGAAAGATGTATCTGAGCCAGTTGATGGCTTTGGAATAGCCGTAGCGGTGCGACTTCCTGCGGTCGTGCAGCCATGCCACAGCATCCTGAAACACACCAAGCGGACAGATGACCGAGCAGTATATTCGTCCGAAAACAAGTGTCAGCAAAACGAGTGCTGCTACAACGATGAAGTTCATGGCAAGCAGAGCCGGCAGGAATTGTACCTTTGCCATCCAGCCAAACCAGTGATGCAGCGTTCCCGTGAAGTCGAGAAACAGCATCGTTATCATGGCAAAAAATACTGCGGCGAGCAATGTTCTTATTCGTTTCAGTTTCATAATGTTATTGTTGTTGTCTATTCTTTTCTTTTGTTTCTTACGAGCATTATGCTTATTTCATATAGCATCCATATTGGCATCGACACTATTATGAGTGTCAGCATGTCTGTCGTAGGCGTGATGATGGCAGCCACTATGAGTATTGCCACTATGGCATGTCGTCGGAAGCGGCGCATCGTGTCGCGGCTGAGCAGCCCCATGCTGCCGGCAAGCCAGCACACCACAGGCAACTCGAAGACTATTCCCATAAGCAGGTTCATCGACATCAGCGTGTCCACATAGTTGCTTATTGTCAGCATGTTGGCTACGTCAGACGACACCTGATAGGTTCCGAGAAAACGAACGGTAAGCGGAAAGATGAGAAAATAGTTCATTATTGTTCCCAACATGAACATTACGTAAGCCGAAACAGCAACGATTTTCCCATAGTGCCGCTCGTTTCGGTAGAGCGCAGGACTGATAAACGTAAACAGAAGATACAGGATGTAGGGCGATACCAGCATTAATCCGACATACAGGGCTACTCTCACATGTATCATAAACTGCTCTGTCAGTTGCGTATTCATCATTTGCAGCGAGAACGGCTCGGCTTTCAGCCATCTGAAAAGCACGAAGTCGGAACGCGACGGAGCAAGGATGATGCTGAACAGAGAGTCCTTGAATGAGAATGCAGCCAAGCCTACCAAGACCGTCGCAACAACTGTCTTGATAAGAACAAAGCGCAACTCTTCCAGATGTTCCCAGAAGGTGGCAGTGTCGTTGTTGGATTCTACTTTCTGCACCTGCTGTCGGCTTATTTAGTTCTTTTCAGCTTCTTTCTTGTCGTCTTTGTCCGCGTTGTTGTCAGAAACGCCTTCTTTCATTCCGTCCTTAAAGCTCTTGACTCCGCGTCCGAGTCCACGCATGAGTTCAGGTATGCGCTTGCCACCGAACAGCAACAGCACTATCAGGGCTATAAGAATGATTTCGGGTGTACCAAGTCCAAACATAAATATTACTTTTTATTTTTGTTTTTTCTGCATATATCGTTGCAAATATATAAAAAAATCATTTAACGGCACAGCATTTCACATAAATTTTGTTTTGTCAATGCAACAAAAAACACGAAAGTCGCATTGCAACTCTCACATCGTCTTTATAAATTGTAATAAACACAAAGGATGCGCTTCATGCGAAGCGCATCCTTTGTTTATTGATAAGTTTACGGGTAAATTATTTCACGATAACTTTATTTCCGTTGAGTATGTAGATACCCTTCTGTGTCGGTTTGCCGTTGAGGCGTGCACCGTTGATGTTGTACCAAACGTTGTCTGTTGCTGTTTCGCTTGCTACTTCAACGATAGCATTAGTTCCTGCTGTTGTAAATGTCAGTGTCTCTGACCATTTGCTCACGTCGCCAGCCTCGCCGATAGCTTGTACCTGGAAGTCGTAATCCGTGCCGCTCTCAAGACCCTCGATAGTGTAAGGATTTTCTGTTACGCCTTCCACTACTGTCCATTCGTAATCCGGACCTATGTAAATAAACACGTCGTCGATGTTCAATGCAAACATGTCTGTAACGTTGAAGTGGCGGAACGCAATATGTCCCTTCTGTCCTGCGTATGCAGTGAGGTCTACGGTGTATTCTGTAATTTCGCCTGTCGCAACGGTCTCAGGCATGATTTCTACGAAGCTTGCAGTGTTTGTCGGGTCGCCTGTAGAAGCGTAAACTGCGAAGTGTTCAGCAGCATAGCTAGGATCCTGTGCTACTGCCCAGAACGTGAGT
>OMZM01000052.1 GCA_900315545.1 uncultured Prevotella sp. | reverse complement strand
AGGACGCAGACAACCTCGTCGCTACTCTCCGAGAACGTCTGCGTCCTACAGAGAGGGATGTCTATTTTCTAATCCAAGAAATTGCACTTCTATCTTGAACGTATAGACCCTGTAATATTTAGGGGGTGAATTACAGAAAGTTGCAGATGACCACAATGTCGCCACGCCATTTTCGTACCTGAAAAAGTGGTAGCTGAGCTGTGGCGGTTTTGCCTGAGACTGTTTAGGAATACCAGTTCTCAGTGGGTTTATTTATGGCAGCAAAGTCAGTAGTTGACTTTTTATAACATATAATTATTTCTATTCTTATAAACATAAGTTTCTACATTCCTTATATATAAAAAACGACACGCCATCTTGTATAAATATAGACGTCGTGTCGCTACAATATTATAATAACTTCCTATCTACGAGTTCATCGTAAGCAAGAATTCATCGTTATCATGTGTTCTTTCCATCTGTGTATGTATTGTATTCATTGCCTCTATCGGATTCATATCAGCAATATACTTGCGGAGAATCCACATGCGATTGAGCGTTGTACTATCCTGTAACAGTTCATCACGGCGCGTGCTTGAAGCAACGAGGTTTACAGCTGGGAATATACGCTTATTAGACAGTGAGCGGTCAAGTTGCAACTCCATATTACCAGTACCCTTAAATTCTTCAAAGATAACTTCATCCATCTTGCTACCCGTATCAATAAGTGCTGTAGCAATAATCGTCAGTGAACCGCCACCTTCTATATTTCGGGCTGCACCAAAGAATCTCTTTGGCTTTTGAAGTGCATTTGCATCAACACCACCAGTCAATACCTTACCAGATGCTGGACTGACTGTGTTGTAAGCTCGTGCCAAACGAGTGATTGAATCGAGGAAAATCACTACGTCATGTCCGCATTCCACCATTCGTTTTGCTTTTTCAAGTACAATTCCTGCAATCTTTACGTGTCTTTCCGCAGGCTCATCGAATGTTGAAGCAATAACTTCTGCATTTACCGTGCGTGCCATATCTGTAACTTCCTCAGGGCGTTCGTCAATCAGCAGCATCATCAGATATGCCTCAGGATGGTTTGCGGCAATAGCATTTGCAATGTCCTTCATCAGTATAGTCTTACCTGTTTTCGGCTGTGCCACTATCAACGCACGCTGTCCCTTACCTATTGGTGAGAACAGGTCTACTATCCTTGTAGACAAGTTTGTTGTCTTGGGTTCTCCACATAGAGTAAATTTCTCATCTGGGAATAATGGCGTAAGGTGTTCAAACGATATTCTGTCGCGAACTTCAGCAGGCTCGCGTCCATTTATCTTGTCAATGCTTGTCAGTGGGAAATACTTTTCTCCATCGTGCGGCGGACGAACTCTGCAATCAACAACATCGCCTGTTTTCAGGGCATAACGCTTTATTTGTGTTCCTGAAACATAGACATCATCAGGCGAAGAAAGATAATTATAATCGCTCGAGCGCAAGAAACCGTATCCGTCTGGCATAATCTCCAACACTCCATTAGCCTTTACTATGTCATTGAAGTCGTATTGTTCCGTCTCCTGTTCGTATCCCTGCTGTGTACTCATTTGATACTGTTCATCATGCATATTGCCTGTTGGATTGTCAAACATATCATAGTTTGGCAGCATTCCCTGATCTTCTATAGGCAAATCTACTACTGTGATAAAATCTGTACCGTCGCCCGGGTCTCCTGCCCATACGCCGTTTTCCACATCATCTTGCCTTACTACTGCGTCGTTGCCAGTATTATGTGCTTTCACGCGTTCTTGCAGTTGTGCAATAAGTTCTGTATTGTTGTCTGGATTCTGTTCTTCTTCGAAATAGTTTTCTTCAGGAACAATAAAATCGTTGTCTGCGTCTACCTGTTCAACATATTCTGTCTTCTGTTCGTTGTCCTGCATTTCAACATTGCTGTTTGTATTTGTTTCCTCAGCCGACTGTTCCTCATTGTTGCCACCTACTTCCTCTGTTGCTTCCACTGTCTCCACCACTTTCTTTGGCTTACGACCGCGCTTCTTTGGCTCTGGCTGTACCTGTTCTTCGACGATGGTTTCCTCCGGCTCTGCATCCTGATTCGAAGAACTGTCTGACTTTTCTGCATTTTCGTCCTTAAACAGAGTAGTCTGTTCCGTAGTGCTTGCTGTCTTGTTTTTCTTTACGTCAAGATTTTCGCCATCCTTACCCTTTACAGAATAAACATGGTCAGTGTCTTTTTTAACTATTCTTGTACGTTTGCGTTTCGGAGCAGCAGTTGTCTTTGTTGCTTCCACGACAGCCTGTTTCTCAAGAATTGAATATGTCAGCGTTTCAATGGTATCATTGCTTTTATAATCGGCACCTATTTCTTTTGCAATAGACACCAATTCTTCTATGTCCTTAGACATTAATTCATCTTTGTAATACATTATTTATTATTATAAGAATTATAAAATTGTTGGGAATTAAAAGGATTTTCAAGGAAGAAAACCCATTCCGTCCTAAAAACGATTGCAAAGATAGTAATAATCTTTATTTATTAGTGTGTTTAACCTAAACTTTTTCTCGTCTTTAACAATAATTAAGTATATTCGCTTAGTTCCAGCCAGCGATTTGTTTTTTCGTCAAGTTCGTTCGAGACTATAGGCAATCGCTTCGACAGTGTTGTTATTTCGTCTACCGAGATGTTGGCAGATGACAGCTTATCTTCTATGGTTTTCTTTTCTGTTTCAAGTTGTTCTATGTCTTTTTCCAACTGTTCAAATTCTCTTTTTTCCTTGTACGACAACTTAGTCTTTTGCTTTTCTACCCTGCTTTCCTGTTCTTTTCTTTGCTCCTGTTTCTTTTCTTCAGTTTCGGTAGCCTGCTTTTCCTCGTCGTCTGTCCATTCTCTGTATTGAGTATAGTTGCCTGGAAAGTCCTTTATGTTGCCTTGTCCCTTGAACACAAGTATGTGGTCAACCACCTTATCCATGAAATATCGGTCGTGGCTCACAATTATAACGCATCCGGGAAAGTCTGCCAGATATTCTTCCAGTACCTGCATCGTCTGTATGTCGAGGTCGTTGGTCGGCTCATCGAGCACAAGAAAGTTGGGATTTTTCATAAGTACGGTACACAGATATAGCTTTCTGCGCTCGCCTCCGCTTAGCTTATATACATAATTATATTGCTGTTCAGGAGTAAAGAGGAAATACTGCAGAAACTGCGATGCCGACATGTGTCGTCCGCCTCCCAAGTCAATGTAGTCAGCTATGTTCTTTATTACGTCGATAACCTTGTCCTGCTCGTTGAACGAAAGTCCTTCCTGAGAGAAGTAACCAAACTTAACGGTGTCGCCAATGTCAAACTTCCCGCTGTCGGGCTGCAGCAGTCCAAGCAGCAGTTTCACGAAAGTGGACTTGCCTGTGCCGTTGTTTCCTACGAGCCCCATCTTCTCATATCGGGCAAAGTTATAGTAAAAGTCTTTCAATATGACAGTGTTGTCATCAAACACCTTCGAGACATACTGACATTCAAATATCTTGTTGCCGATATAAACATTGCTCGATTTCAGTCTCAGTTGCCGTTCTTCTATTCGCTGCTTGGCAATTCTTTCGAGTTCGTAGAAAGCCTTTTCCCTGTATTTAGCCTTATGTCCGCGTGCCTGTGGCATACGTCTCATCCATTCCAGTTCGCGTTTGTACAGGTTGTTGGCACGTGCCACCTCCGCCCTTGCGTTGTCTATGCGTGCCTGCCGTTTCTCCAGATAGTATTCAAAGTTGCCCCGATACTGGTATATCTGCTTGTTGTCGAGTTCCAGAATGACGTTACATACACGGTCGAGAAAGAATCTGTCGTGTGTAACCATCAGCAGAGTCTTGTTGCCTCTCGACAGATATTTCTCCAGCCACTCTATCATTTCCAGGTCGAGGTGGTTTGTCGGTTCATCGAGTATCAGCATGTCCGGCGATGTTATCAGCACGTTGGCAAGCGCAACACGCTTCTGCTGTCCGCCACTGAGCTCGCCCATCGGCTTGTCCATGTCGGAAATCTTCAGCTGAGTTAGTATCTGCTTGGCTTTAAGTATCTTTTCCTCGTTTTTCTCATGGTTGAAACATGCTTCAAGCACGGTGTCACCTGCTTTAAACGATGGCGACTGTTCCAAATAGCCCACCGTCAGGTCGCGTTTATAAATGATGCTGCCACTGTCATAAGCCTCACGTCCGCACAATATGGACAGCAGTGTAGACTTGCCTGTTCCGTTCTTTGCTATCAGCCCTATGCGCTGACCTTGCCCGATGGAGAACGATATGTCGTCGAAGAGCCATTGCTCTCCGAATGATTTAGACAGGTTCTGAACGTCTACAAATGGTATCATGTGCTTGTTTTGTCTGATGCGTTTTTATTGTCCGTCGGCTATCGACTTGTTTATCTGGTCTATATATTCGAGCATCTCCTCGCGTCCAATCTTCTTCTCGCTGCTCGTTACGAAGTATGGAGGCAGCACTTCCCAGTCTTCCTCGAGTCTGCTCATGTAGCGTCCTACATTTTCCTTTATCTTCTGCGTTGAAATCTTGTCTGCCTTTGTGAAAACAATGGAAAATGGTATAGAGCTGGTTCCCAGCCAGTTGAGAAACTCCACATCTATGGCTTGCGGCTCATGGCGTATGTCGATGAGCACGAACACGTTGGCAAGCTGCTGTCGCTGAAGAATATACGACGTTATCATCGTTTCTATTTTCTTCTTTGTCTTCATCGAGCGCTTGGCATATCCGTAGCCAGGAAGATCCACGAGATACCATTCCTTGTTTATAATGAAGTGGTTTATCAGCAGTGTCTTTCCCGGTGTTGACGATGTTTTTGCCAAGCCTTTATGGTTACACAGCATGTTTATAAGGCTCGATTTGCCAACGTTTGACCTTCCGATGAAGGCATACTCATTCTTGTTGTCGGCAGGACACTGACTCAATCGCTCACTGCTTATCACATAGGCTGCCTGCTTTATCTCCATAACATTAATATATATATGCGTGTTTACGTTTATTTGCCATCGCATTCCACTGACGATAGCCGATTTAATTATGCAAAGATAAGCAAAAGTTAGCTATCAACGCAAAATGCTGGTGTTAATGTGAGTTAAAGACAATTAGCTGGCAGAATAAGACTGTGAATTTGGCAGTATAATTCAAAAATCAGTCATAAATACTCTTTATTCACATCCATACACTGAAGAAATGAATTGTATAATCAATTATCGCCCGTTTACTGTCGCGAGAATGCCCTCGAAAGTCATTTCGGAAATTGCAGGGGCAAAATATGCCCAAAATTCGCATACATTTACAACACTCTGACAGTCAGTTCGTTAGTCGTAAATATAGCGATTATGGACAGAATATATATATGTTAAAATTGTCAAAGAGTATGTTTGAGATTGTCAAACACACTGTTTGAGGAGGTCAAACATAGTGTTTTGGGGTGATAGACATAGTGTTTTTCAAGGCGAAAAACATGAAATAGACTCCTCAAAGGTACTCTTTGACTATTTTAACAATTATATTTGACTTCATTTTTTACATATTTTTGCACTTTTAGAGGTTGTTCCGCATCTATTTTGAGAGTTTTTCTCTGTCAAAATTTTTCAGCAAATTTCATGCAAGAAGAAAAATCGTACGAGTTTGGCACAGTTTTTGCTGTAAAAACGAAAAATGTATTTTAAGCGACGGAATATTAACTTTAATAACATATTATAATATCATTCAAGAATATAAAAACAGCACTCGCCCACTCCATCTGATTGTGTTAACATATACTTTAACTGTAGATTATATATAATTATATAATAGTTGTTTATAATAATATAAAGATGTAATATATCATGGATTATATTCTCTCTTCTGAAGGAAAGACTTTCAAATTCCAGAACATAAACGCTGCATTTTAGTTAAGTTAAATGTGTTAATTTGACTCAAAACACTTATGAGAATTAATTGAAAATAATTGGTTTAAATGTTTGTTTTATTGAAAATAAAAGCGTAATTTTGCAGACATGATAGCACTGGACAAACATATCGAAATTTTACTTCTCGACAACGACTGCGTAATTGTTCCACAATTAGGCGGCTTTGTAGCGCACTACATAGAAGCACGTTATGACAAAGAGGACAACAACATGCTACCTCCCTATCGCACAGTGGGTTTCAATCAACAGTTGAAGTTGAACGACAGCCTGCTTGTCCAATCGTATATCGAAGCATACGACATCAGCTATCCGGAGGCACTTAAACGCATAAACGCAGAGGTTAACGAACTGCGCCAAGTGCTTGAATATGAAGGACATTATCACTTCAATGGTATTGGTAAACTTTATGTCAACAAGAATGGCAGCCTACAGTTCGACCCATACGAGGCAGGCATCCTGACACCAAGTTTGTATGCCCTCGACGCAATAGAGGTTTATCCTGTAAAGCAGAAGTCTATATTTGCAAAATCAACAACTAAAGCAAAGAACAGGCAGGAGGTACTGACAACACATAAGAAAGCCAAACTTGTGAGAATGAGCCACAGCATAGCATCAAACATAGCTGTCGCAGTTGTCGTAGGAATAGCATTCCTGCTGTTTGCCAAACCAATGGGACAAGACTCTGAAATGGCTTCAGGAAAGCACCAGATGGCAACATCATTCCTGCGTGAGTCGCTGCCGGCCATAGAAACTGCCGTAAACGTGAAAACAAAGCAGCAACCAGTAACAGCAAAAACAGCAGAAAATGCAGCAAAACCTGCTGCAACTGTGAAAAAGACTACACAGCCACAGGAAACAAAAGAAGAAATAAAATCATACTACAGCATCGTGCTGGCAAGCCGGGTAACCAAGACAAATGCTCGCAATTTCGTAAAAGAGCTGCACAGCAAAGGTATGTCTGAAGCATTCGTATTAGACAGAAAAGTTGGAGCAAAGGTTATTTGCGGAAAATATAAGACAGAGGCTGAAGCCTACAAGGAACTGGGCAAAATCACCGGCAACACCGAATATAAGGATGCTTGGGTTATGTTTGTCAATGAATAGAATACTATGAAGAGGGTTAGATGTCCTAAATGCGACCAATACATCATATTTGACGAAACAAAATACAAGGAAGGTCAGTCGTTGGTTTTCCAATGTAACGAGTGTGGAAAGCAGTTTGGCATACGCATAGGCGTGAGCAAACTCAGAAAGACACAGAAGGAAGACAATCCCGACGAGAACGACATAGAAACACCATACGGAGCAATCATTGTAATAGAAAACGTTTTCCACTACAAGCAGATACTGCCGCTACATCTTGGCGACAATACTATTGGGCGCTACATGAAAGGCAGCAAGACAAATGTTCCGATAGAAACCGTAGATCCGAGCATCGACATGCTGCACTGCATAATTAACGTGTCGAAAGATAAAAATGGAAAGTTGAAATACATACTTCGCGACGGTCCGAGTTATACGGGAACATTCGTTGACAACGTAATACTTGGCGACAACGAACGAAGAATAATAGAAGACGGCACTTTGTTTACTATTGGTGCAACAAGCATATTGTTAAGGGCGGCAGAACAAGAATAGTCTACCACCCTTAACTTATATATCACAAATCACTACTGTCCCGTTAAAGTGGACTAATCGCTCTTTGAATTAATTGAAATACAGTCTATTAGGTGGTGTTTTGGAATGAAACGGACTTGATTTCGTA
>OMZM01000054.1 GCA_900315545.1 uncultured Prevotella sp. | reverse complement strand
CACAATAGCCGACCTCGATGCCAGCGACAAGGTACAGACACACCACATAGCAGAAGCCATCAACTACCGCAACCTCGACCGCGCCGACTGGGCAGAGAGGGGGATATAAACAGTTTTTCTACATATTACAAATTATAAGCACATGAAAAATATACTAAAAAAATGGTTCTTTGGTAAGAATAGTTTCATTCAGAATGACAAGGAATTATTCACTAAAACAGAAGGGACTGAGAAACCTTTACCTTTAACAGATGTTATTGTATCCACATGGAAAAACCTTGATGCCGAAATAATCGCCCCTTATTTATCTGATACATTTCG
Organism: uncultured Prevotella sp.; assembly: GCA_900315545.1. Lineage (GTDB taxonomy): Bacteria > Bacteroidota > Bacteroidia > Bacteroidales > Bacteroidaceae > Prevotella. The sequence goes on along the minus strand of OMZM01000054.1, from coordinate 6,321 downwards.
GTATAATTCAGCATGGGTTTCAAATACAATAACAGGGAAAGATGAGTATTTAAGCTATTTGAGAAAGAAATTTGAAACAATAAAAAAGTCTGGCGATTGCCCATCTGTAGATGTCATAGACGAAAACGGTTTTTCATTCCCTCATCTCAAACAGATAGGAACAGAATCGGATTCTATTTTGGCTTATTGGCAAGTTAAGGGTAAAATCAATAGAATGTTTATGAGACCAACCATCAAATTAAACATTGTACCCAAAGAAAAATGGGGTGATTTTGCTAAAGCATATCAAGATAATCTTTATTTATCCTATCAAACTGCAGGAGCATCTATTCAGGAATACGTTTCTGAGAAGGGTTTAGAATTGCCAGAATTCTCGTGGCTTCAAACAAACTTGATTAGCCCAGCGTTTCAACATTTGTGTTTTAGATATCAAACATATATTTTCTCTGTTATTATTGGCCTACATGGGTTTGAAACAAAAGATGGAAAACAAATCGATGGAATTATTGTCTCAGAGCAAGACTACAACAACCTGATTCGAGAGTCGAGCAACAACAACCTTATACCTTGTATTTGTCCAATAGCAGCACGGCCACAATTACCTTTGATTAATAAACCCTGTCTTATTCACGCAATAACTAGAGATTACATCACTCTTGATAATCTATTACCACAAGAGCTGGTCCCAATGTCCAAATGGGAAATTAATAGTATGGGGGTTAATACGGTTATACAATACATTGAAAAAGAAAATGGAAAAATAAACTCTTATTGTGATGTAGTGGGTGTTGAGCCTCAAATATGGTTTGAGAAAAATGGAAGGACGTCCTATGTGATTGTGAGATCTATTCCTGTAGGCTATAGAAAACACAAATTTGAAATCAATCATAATCTTCTATTAAGACTTAGTGAATATGATGGTTACTTTGCAGACGTACATTTTGCTTCGTCTAGTGCCGTTTTGTTTGATGAAAAAGGAATCAGGGTACCTTTGGGTAAACGGGATGGTGATGAAGACGTTTGGATGTGGCGTGGTGATAGTTTCTATTGTCATTTTATTGGATTGCAACCAATAGAAAACGCTATAGTGGACAATGATTTCATAGAGGTAATTGATGAGCCTTCGTATGATATAAAGTAATAGCGTGTAATAGGTCAATGATAATTTATAGTCTAAGTATAATCGCTGCAATGGCAATAATTCTGTTTCTTACAGGAATGAATTATTCTTGTAAACGGGGTTACATAATCTTCGACCGTATAGACATACAGATAGAGATAACACCTGTGCCGTTCAAGGAGATAGCCAATACACAGCAGGGCGAGTCGAGCGCAACGATACGCGAAAGAGTCATCCGTGCACGGGAAATACAGGAGCAACGCTTCCGAGACCACAAAGGCATATACTTCAACTCGCAGATGTCCGAACGCATGATACACCAGTATGCCGAGCCCGACGACAAGAGCCTCGACCTGCTGCACATGGCTATGGAGCGCCTCTCGCTCTCCGCCCGAGCCTACAGCCGCATACACAATAGCCGACCTCGATGCCAGCGACAAGGTACAGACACACCACATAGCAGAAGCCATCAACTACCGCAACCTCGACCGCGCCGACTGGGCAGAGAGAGGAATATAAAATACATTACACTTAATCTTGCCGACATGGCAAGATTAAATGTTTTTCTAAGTGGGGTCAACTATAAAACTTGCTGATAGTAGTGGATATAGCATATATCAGTTAGACTGTTTGCCAATTATTTCGGCATAGCAGCTAACCTTACTAACGTGATACGGTTACTCTCAAATGTTAAACAAGCAGATGGGAGAATTGCTATCTATAAACAATCTATCACTTAAAGTTCCAGAAGCCGGTTCCGGTTTCGGGGTCTGACTTTCTGCCGATGGTTCCGCCGATTGTTGGGCGCAGTTCTATCTCTGCGGTATAGAGCACTGTCGTTGATTTCAGATGTCCGCCTGCCATTTCGTGATGTCCGTCTTTCTTGAAGGTAAACATGGCGTGTGTGTGGTGGAATAACTGTCCGTCGTCGGCAGACACCACGTTGCCGTTGAGCGATACCAACTCCAGCATTCCCTCTATCTTCTCTGTTTCAAAGCATCCCGAGTCGGGTTTGAACACCTGCAACTCCGTGCTCTTGCAGCCACCTATACCGGAGAATATGGCTGAAGGGATGGATTCCTTGCGGCATATTTCGAGTATTTTCTCTATTATCTCATCGTCTCTGTCCATCCTGACGTAGTAGGTTTCGCCTATCTTTCTGTATTCCATTACTCTATATTAATAATATGTGTTTTGTTTAATTATTGCACAAAAATACTAAAAACCGCGTTAAATACTTCATTTTGCGTGCGAATGTTTTTTCTTTTCTATAGTTTTCTAATGATTTTTATGTAAATTTGCCCTGTGATTTTCTAAATACGAGACAATATGACGATACAGGAATTCAGAGAATACATGGCTACTGGCAAACCTATTGAAAACAAATCGCCAGTCCACATGATGTTTCACAAGCTGTCGCAGGAGGCTTTGCAGATAACGTCAGAGATTAACGGCAAGTATCATACGCCGGAGGAGCTGCACTCGCTGCTGGAGAGGCTGTTTGGCAGAGATGTTCCGGCGTCGGTTGGCATGTTTCCGCCTTTTCACACAGACTGTGGCAAGAACACTGTCTTAGGCGAGAATGTGTTTATCAACATGGGGTGTAAGTTTCAGGACCAAGGCGGCATTATCATCGACGACGGTGCTCTGATAGGTCATAATGTCGTGCTGGCGACGCTTAACCACTTTCTCGATCCAGCCAAGCGCGGCGGCATGACACATGCTCCCATTCACATCGGTAAGAACGTGTGGATTGGCGCAAATGCCACTATTCTTGCCGGCGTTACTGTCGGCGACGGCGCTGTGGTGGCGGCAGGGGCTGTTGTTGCCAAAGACGTAGAGCCGAACACTGTTGTCGGCGGCGTGCCAGCCAAGTTTATAAAGAAGATAGAAAAATAGTTTGGGATGTAAATATATTTATAGAAATACATGCATATATAAGTATTAAAGACTGATTTTGTTTCACTAAAACACATATATACCATGAAGAAATTTTACTTAATTCTATGTGCGCTGACTCTGGCTATGACCGTGAGTGCGCAAGTGAGAGTGCTGACGCCTAAGCAGGCGAAGAAGCAACAGTTGAGTGCGCAAGCCCTCAAACACGACAAGCGTGCCTTGATAGACTTTGGCAAGCTTGCGAAATCTCCTATGGAGCTGTCTGCCTTTGCACAGCAGCAGAGTGTTGCCAAGGCAAGAAAGGCTGAGGCGCAAGACGTAACCATAACAGACGTGTACAGCGTTTATTATCCTGAGACGGGCACGATATGGTACAGCCTGTCGACAGATGCCTTTGCGCCATCGTTCTCTTTCTCTATCTACGTGCCTGAGGGCAAGCGCGACGTGGAACTCGGCAAGACCTACACCTTTGCAGACATGGAGCACGATGAGGAATATAACCCCAACTATTGGGATGATGAGGATTGGGTATCGCATGAGTTTGTGGAGGCTACGTTCACCAAGACTGTCGGCAGCGGCTACGACATGCACATCGCTGCCACTGTTACCGATGTTGACGGCAACAAATTCAACATCCACTACGATGAGGAACCTATTGACATAAAGAACGAGAAGATAAACGTTACTCTTGTCAGCGACCGTCCTGACGCTCAGTATCTCGACGACGGCTCGTGGATGCTGCGTGCCGGAGGCGAGGCTCAGGGCTACAGCCTTCAGGTCAGCTATTACTGCAACGACAGGACATCGCTTGTCGGAACGTTCAAGGGCGAAGATATAGATTACTCTAACACGAGTCTCGTTGTGTTTACCGACGAGGTAGACGACTATGGCGACAGAATTCTGAAGACGCTTAGCGTGAAGTATGCCGATGTTACTGTCAGCGAAGATGCTGCTGCTATCTACATGAAAGGCGAGTTGCTTTGCGACGACGGATACACCTATGTCGTTGATGTTACGATGAAAAAACCACAGCCAGACAACTATGCCAACATAACCAGCACGAGCCTTTCGGTTGACGACTACTGGTTCAGCATGACAAAAGAGATAAAACTCTTTGCGTCTGACGGCACGCAATCGGTCAGCATCAGCATCTTCCCTGAAGAGACAAACGAAGGTATGGCTGGCACATACACTATCGGTCAGAACGGCACACGCGCTGCCGTTCGCCCCAGCGAGCTTGAAGACGAGATAGAAGCATACCATGGCACATTTACAGTTACCTACGACGAAGGCAACATTACGCTGACCGGCAGCCTGCTTTGCTTCAACAATACGGTGTATACCTTAGAACTTAGCTATACCAAGCCTGTGAAGACCCGCGAGCAGTCGCTGGAGTTCAACAACCTGACCTTGTTTTACAACGACGCTTCGTTCGAGGCTTTTGGCTACAACGACGACTCTACGCAAGCCATCGACCTTGCTGTCGACTATGAAGAGGGCATTTCTGGCGACTACACTGAGGAGAACATTGCTGCCGAATACTCGTTTGTTGCTACCGACTTCAATGCCGAAACTGGCACGGCTAAGCATTTCCGCATACTGGAGGCTAACCTTCACTGCGACTACAACGAGGCTGACATGACGGCAGAGATTACCGGCAAGATGCTTTGCCAGAACATGGACGACGCTACCGATATTCCTGAGTTCACTGTCAGCATGAAAGCCACTGTGCCTGCACCGTTTGAAAAGGATGAGAACGAAGACTTCGCTCACAACTTCGACGAATACATGGTAGATACAGAGAGTGCCGAGTTTGGCAACATTTCCGTAAGTGCTAACGACGGAGAGGCAGCCATTGGCTTGGAGTTCTGGGTTGCTGAAGGAGAAACGACGCTTGCTGCAGGCGTTTATCCTATCAACGATACTAACGAAATCAACACTGTTACTGCAAGCAAGGGCATGAACGCATCGGGCAGGGTAACTGTGTCGCTGGCTGGATTCATTAACGACAGCATGCAGTTCACAAATGTCTGGTACATGGTTTCGGGCAATGTAACGGTTGGCGAAGACGGCGTCATCACTGTAGATGCGCTCAACTCTAACGGTAAGAAAATCAACTGCACGCTTCTGGCTAACGTCAACGGAGTGGCAGACGTGAAAGCCGACGTTGTGAAGACTACCAAGTATCTTGAGAACGGACAGATACTCATCAGCCGCAACGGAAAGGTGTATAGCCTGCAAGGCATACAGGTAAAGTAAACTGTATTGTAAACTTAAAACAAAGGTCTGGCTGTTAGTCAATAGCCAGACCTTTTATAAAAAACACGCAACTGAATAAACTTAAAGACTATCACGCAAAATGAAAAAATTTATACTGCTATTCCTCATGCTGATGTGCATGGCAAGCGTCTGTCTTGCACAGACATGCAGGGACAAAAACAACATGACTGTTGGCAAGATAGAGTCGGACGGGACGGTGCGCAACGCCAGGAACATGAAGATAGGCAGCATCGACGGCAAAACCATCAGGGATGCCAGAAACATGAAGGTGGGCAGCATTGACGGCAAAACCATCAGAGACGCCAGAAACATGAAGGTGGGTACTATCGACAGCGACGGCACCGTCAGGGATGCCAGGAACATGAAGATAGGCACTGTTGACCGCAACGGAACAGTCAGAGACAAGTCGAACATGAAGATAGGCAGCGTCAGCGGTGTCGACCCAACTTATGCGGCAGTGCTCTTTTTCTTCGATTTGTTATGACGCACTGCGTATAACAGGATTTTTCATTTTTGATAATAATAACTGAATTTTACGTAACATCAGTTTTCTGTTGTCATTTTCAACATTACTACAAAAACTGTGCCAAACTCATCAGGATTTTCATCAGAGCCGAAAAATGATGAAAAATTTTGACAGAGGAAAAGTCTTCAAATAGAATTTTTACAGCCCCTGAAACTGCAAAAATCTGTTAATTTCGAGGTCGGCGATAAGTGTTAAAAATGTCAAAGAGCATGTTTGAGGCACTTATTTGCGTATTTTGGCTTGCAAAACATTGTGTCTGAGAGTCCCAAACACTATGTTTGGCAGCCTCAAACAGTGTGTTTGACATTGTCAAACATGCTCTTTGACAATTTTAACACTTGCATTTCCTGCACAAAAGGCTTATATTTGCAGTTAACAAACTGACTGTCAGACGATTGCAGACGCATGCGAATTTTGGGCGTATTTTGCCCCTCAGATTTCGGAAACGGGTTTCGCGGGCATTCTCGCGACAGTAAACGGGCGAAAATTGATTAGT
>OMZM01000056.1 GCA_900315545.1 uncultured Prevotella sp. | reverse complement strand
ATTGATGTTGTGCTGTTGCTTTTTACTGAAAGCTGCTACTAACGACTCATAAATCTACCCTTAATCGTGTATTGGATGATAGTTGCGGATTTTAGGTTCGAACAAAACAATTCTTTTTGATGTTAATTATTTTTTTTGTACTTTTGCAAGGGAAAACAACAAAACGAAAATATTATATTATGGAAATACGTAAGAAAGCACTATTGATGATACTCGACGGGTGGGGTATAGGCAAGCACGACAAAGGAGATGTCATTTTCAACACTCCTACGCCCTATCTCGACTATCTGACAGCTGTCAGTCCGCACTCACAGCTGCAAGCCAGCGGCGAAGACGTAGGCTTGCCCGACGGACAGATGGGCAACTCCGAAGTGGGACATCTCAACATCGGAGCAGGAAGAATAGTTTATCAAGACCTCGTGAAGATAAACCGAGCATGCAGCGACGGCTCAATAAAAGACAACGAGCAGGTTAAGGCTGCATATACCTATGCCAAAGAAAAAGGCTGCAAGCTCCATCTCATGGGACTGACATCCGACGGGGGCGTACACTCAAGCCTGCAACATCTGTTCAAGTTCATAGAGCTGGGCAAGGCATACGGACTGAGCAAGCAGGTGTTCGTACACTGCTTCATGGACGGTCGAGACACCGATCCGAAGAGTGGAAAGGGATTTATAGAGCAAGTGTCTAAGGTTTGTGCAGACAACGATGCTGCAATCGCAAGCATCATAGGACGCTACTACGCTATGGACAGAGACAAGCGATGGGAGCGTGTCAAGGAAGCCTACGACCTTATAGTCAGCGGCAAAGGAAAGCAGACGGCTGACTTGGTGGCTGCAATGCAGGAGAGTTACGACGAGGGAACGACCGACGAGTTCATAAAGCCTATACACAACAGCAATGTTGACGGACTGATAGGAGAGGGCGACGTGGTTATCTTCATCAACTTCCGCAACGACCGAGCAAAGGAACTCACGATAGCGCTGACACAGGAAGACCTGACCGAGCACGGCATGAAAACTATCGGCGGACTGCAGTACTACTGCATGACGCCGTATGATGCATCGTTCAAGGGTGTAAACATACTTTTCCCGAAGGAAAACGTAGCCGACACGCTCGGCGAATATCTGTCGCGCTGCGGACTCAAGCAGCTGCATACAGCCGAGACAGAGAAGTATGCGCACGTTACCTTCTTCTTCAACGGAGGACGCGAACAGCCGTATGAAGGCGAAAACAGAATACTCGTGGCAAGCCCGAAGGTGGCTACCTACGACCTGAAGCCGGAAATGTCGGCATACGAAGTGAAAGATAAGCTCGTGGCTGCAATAAACACTGGTGTCTACGATTTTATTGTTGTCAACTTTGCCAACGGCGACATGGTGGGACACACGGGTGTCTACAATGCCATAGCCAAAGCCGTCTGGGCTGTCGACAACTGTGTGCGCGAAGTGATAGAGGCAGTGCGCAAGAACGGCTATGAGGCAATCATAATAGCCGATCACGGCAATGCCGACAACGCCATTAATGCCGACAACACGCCAAACACGGCACACTCGCTCAATCCGGTACCATTCATCTACGTTACCGACAACAACAGTGCCACAGTGAAAGACGGTCGTCTGGCAGATGTCGCACCGTCGATACTCCACATTATGGGGCTGCCACAGCCTTCCGACATGACAGGTGAAAATCTTATAGAAGACTAAGATAACGCTATGTTAAGCTTTAATACCTAATGACATTTATAAAACTCATGTAACGTTAAAAACAGGAAACGATGACACGGCAGGAACAGGATACAGCATCGGACGACGTACTGATCCATAACCAATGCTGGAAGAATCACTCATAACAAGCGTACAAAGAGAATCGACAATACAAGACCTGGAATAAAAAACAATTTAACTCAAAACAAATAATTAATTTCCTAAAATCCGCAACTATCATCCAATACACGATTAAGGGTAGATTTATGAGTCGTTAGTAGCAGCTTTCAGTAAAAAGCAACAGCACAACATCAA